>CAMDSB010000029.1 GCA_945907105.1 Rickettsia typhi
ATTATACTTTAAAAATTGACCCTAGTTTGTATAGAACCAGCATGTGAATAATATTTCTTACCTAATGCTAGATCATACCCAACACTGAGATCAAAACTTTGTATTTTTGATATTTTCACCGAAGTCCCAATTTTATAAAGTGTTTTGGATGGCTCACCTGCTAGGGTTTCAACAGGCACCATTCCTGTAAACAAAGTAATAGTTGTTTTATCATTTTTCCTTTTCAATGTGTGATCGATGTTAATATGTAATTCTGGTAGTAGTACAAGTGTTGATGTGTTTATAGAATAATTAATGGTCATTCCTAATAAAGCGGCTGTTTTATTTCCATTTCTTCTGTTAACTGTACGGTTAAGGCCCCCTCCAGTTTCTGTATATTTTTTTACCGTAATATCATCATGCGATACTCCAATCGATGGTATCAATTGTAAATTATTTACAAAATCATAATAATAACCTACGTCCATACGCCCTCCAGCCAAGGTCGCCTTCGTATCCCCTATGGCCACATTATTGCCCAAATCATTAGTGCTTCTAAGTTTGTTGATATCAGCTTTACCGTATCTAGCTTGTCCACTAAAAAATAAATTGTTATCGAAATTGAGTAAATTATATAGAGTACCTAGGTTGCTTTCTATAGTTTCTATGTTATTAGGATGCTTTATCTTGCTATGTGCAGCAGTATAGGCTATCCCAAGAATATAATCTTCTCCTACGTCAAAACCTACCGTAAATCCCCCTTGACGATCTTTATGTTCGGGTAAAAGATTTACCTCTTTTTGCTTAGCATAAGATAAAAAGCCTTTTACCCACAATCCATAAGACTTCAATAAGTCATCACCAGCAGCTATACCACTTGTTTCTCCTTTAGCTTCAGCTATATTAAATTCTAACACTCTATTATTTACTATATCGCTAATAATCTCAGTTGTGGAAAGTAAACTATCTGTGGTTAAAGTGTCTGGGGCTTGGAGAGAGCTTAAGCTAGAAAAACTTGATTGCGGATTTATCTGGTCAAATAAGGCCTGCGTTTGGCCTTGCAAAATTTTTATATATTCTTCATTTTTACTTAAATTCGATATAAGTACTTTTACGGTTTCTTGTAAAGCAGCTTGCTTTTGAGTTACATCTTGTTGAAATGCATCGAATGTAGGATCAAATGTCGCAGCGTTCCTAAGTATCTCTGTAATCATATTAAAGAGTGCAGGAGCAGGATCATTAGGGCCACCATCACTGCGAAGAGTAATATCTCCCGGAAGAGCAAATATTGATTGATAATATTTGCCTAATAGGGTGAAACCCCCAGTGGTATTATACTTTAGTACCCCTTTGAGTAAAGGAGTTAATTGCGCTGGGTCAGTAATAGTATATTGTTGATTATGTATTGTTATATCTCCAGTATTAAAATTCGCTGCAAAAAGTGGACTTGTTGGATCACCTAATATTAACCTAGCGTCGGCAATGCTATTTGTTGCAAACAAGAGGCTCAACAAAAATACTGTAAACATTTTCTTCATAACAATACTCTTTTTTTTTAATAATTATTCTATTATTAGCATTTCTGTACTTTAATTAGATATATAAGCCAAAATATCAAGTTGTCACAACGAAATTATTCTAAATACAGAACTTTTTCATCTAATAGTTGTCTTTTAGTTCTCTTCTTAAATTTGTATCAGCACCGTCACCTTAACAAATGAGGTGATATTAAGAAGAGGCACAGGGTAGTGTAGGTATGATAGATGAATATTTGATAGAAATTAATATTACCTCTCCAACTGGTCTTGTAGCAATTGAGCAGCTTTATGATCTTAATTTGGCGGGACCACTCGTAGACTATATTGAGAAAAGAATATGAAACTTAAAAAATGACTCGATCTTATAGCTCAGCTGATAACTTCATATAATTTAAACGCTGCGGTTAACATTCTTAATCAACTATTATCAAAGCTTCTCCTTTGTAGAACATGTAGGAGCGCGCTTAATTTACTCAACCGTCACGCTTTTGGCTAGGTTACGTGGTTGATCAATATCATTTCCTTTTAGAAGGGCTGTGTAATAGGCTAATAATTGCATAGGAATAGAATAGATCATAGGAGCAATAAATTCATCGCAATCTGGTATGGATACTACCCAAGAAGATGAATCAGACACTTTACTGGCGTGGCGATGACCAACAATAGTCAGTAGTTTTCCTCCTCTAGCGCTAAGCTCTTGTAAATTGGAAAACATTTTTTCAAATAAATGGCCACTTGGCATCAGAGCAACAACCGGCATATTACTGTCGATTAAGGAGATCGGCCCGTGCTTTAATTCCCCTCCTGGATAGCCTTCTGCATGGATATAGGACAATTCTTTTAGTTTCAACGAGCCTTCCATAGCAATTGGATATAAATTTCCTCTACCAATAAATAATACACTAGGTGAGTCCTTAATCTGCATAGCTACTTTTTTTATATCTTCTGACTTAGATAAGATTTCCGTAATCAAGTTTGGTACTTTTGATAGTTCAGCTGTTAGTGTTTCAAATCTGTTTTGACTAATATTACCTTTTTTCAAGCCAATATCTAAACCAAGTGCAGCAATAACCATTAATTGCCCGAGAAAAGCCTTGGTAGAAGCAACTCCTATTTCAGGACCAACCATTATTGGCAATATATAATCTGCTATTCTGCCAATAGAACTATTCTCTGTATTCAAGATAGCTATTGTTTTCTGTCCATAAGATTGCGTTTTTCTCAAAGCTTCGAGAGTATCTAAAGTTTCTCCAGATTGCGAAATGACGATGGTGATTTCATTTTTTTTCGCCGCATTACGGCGATATCTGAATTCAGAAGCTACTTCGAGGTCAACAAATATGTTTGTCAATTCTTCAAGCCAATATTTGGCAACTAATCCTGAGTAATAAGCAGTACCACAAGCTAAAATCTTGATACTATCAATCTTATTCCAGTCAATTTTTACTTTGTCTAGTTCATTTCCTGTTAAATATTTTTTGATGGTTTGCTCTAAAACCACGGGCTGCTGGTATATTTCTTTAAGCATGAAATGGGGAAAATCATTCTTTGTGACTTCTTCTAATATAGAGGATTTTTTCAAAGACCTCTTAACTGGATTGTTATTCTTATCAAATATCTGATACGAATCTAAACTAACCACAGCTTTATCACCATCTTCCAAATAAATTACGTTGTTAACTTTATTACCAAAAGCCACCACGTCTGAAGCAATGTAACTAGCATCTTCTGCTAGCCCTAATATTAGAGAAGTTTTTCTCGAAGTGGCAAATAGAAATTTATCACTCTTGAACATGAAAACTACTGAGAATGACCCTTCCAATCTCCCTATAGTCTGAATAGAGGCCTCTTTTGGATCGTTATTTAATGAAATATAATAATCCAGCAAATTTGTAATTACTTCTGTATCCGTCTCTGATTTAAATTGATAGCCAAGGTTTTGCAACTCTTGCTTTAACTCCTTATAGTTTTCAATAATCCCATTATGAACTACAGCAACTCTAGCAGTAGCATGTGGATGAGCATTTACTGCATTTGGCACACCATGAGTTGCCCATCTTGTATGACCGATTCCTATTTGACTGTTAAACTTCTCTTTGGCTAATAGGTTTTTTAGCACAGCAACTTTGCCGGCAGCTTTAACTACATGTATATTGCCACTCAGAATTAGTGCTAGTCCTGCACTATCATACCCTCTATATTCTAGTTGCTCCAGCCCACCGACTAAGATTGGTAATATATTACTTGTAGTAATTCCAGCGATAATTCCGCACATATTTATTTCCTCTTATTTGGTTTCATAATTTGCTCAGCTCTGCCTTTAGCAAAAGTGTAGTCCGGAACATCTTTGTTTATAAAAGAACCTGCGCCTATAAGCGAATTAATTCCAATAGTTACAGGTGCAATTAAAGAACTGTTCGATCCAATGAAACTATTATCTCCAACTACTGTGACGTGTTTTTTAAAACCATCATAATTACAAGTGATAACACCTGCACCAACATTAACATTCTTACCTATTTTGGCGTCCCCTATATAAGAAAGATGAGATGCCTTAGTACCAGAAGCCAGCTTGCTGTTCTTGATCTCAACGAAATTTCCTATCTTGGCTTTTTTTCCAATCTTACTATCACCTCTTATTCTGGCAAATGGCCCTATTTCTGCGCCACTTTCTATTTCCGCTCCTTCCAAATAAGAAAATGCTCTGATACGGACATTATCATGTAGCTTAACATTTGCTCCAAAATAAACATTGGGTTCAATTATAACTCCCTGACCAAACTTAGTGTCATGAGATAAATAGGTGGTAAATGGATCTTGTAAATACACCTCCATATCAATTGCATTTTGGCGCAATATATTTTGTACTTCTTGGTTAAAAGCATTGATATCAGCGGCATTGTCCAATAATTTAAGTTCACTATGCTCTAAATCCAAACAGGGCCATTCTTGCCTTATATTATTGTAAAATAAATTGATATCAGGAAAAAATTTATCGAGTAAGTTAATATTAACAGCTGCTATGCATGGTTTTGAGCCTAGTAGACCAACTAAAATATCCTTTTGCGCTTTTTTATTTATAAACTCATCAATCATTTTGGTGGTCAATCCTATTAAGTCAGATCTAACCACCACCATAATATCTTCAGAAATTATTAATGGCTTTATAGCATCAAGAGCAAATTCTTTTATCGGTCTTGACGCTACAAGGTAATTCCCATGCTCGGAATCTACAAAAAAAATTCTGTTATTCATAAAAACAACTATATTGTTTACCAGAAAAGATGTAGAAATAGGGTATTTTAGACAAGGTTTGTATATTATGCAAAGGAAATATTTCGGTACAGATGGAATAAGAGGTAGGAGCAATACAGGAACCATCACACCTGAAATTATGATAAAATTGGCAAGAGCAACTTCCCTAGCTTGCGATTTTTTAGGAAAAAAACCAACTATTGTTATCGGAAAAGATACTCGTCTATCTGGTTATATGCTTGAATTTGCTTTAACTTCTGGGTTCATTTCAATGGGAGCTAACATAGTATTGGTTGGTCCAATACCAACGCCTGCAATATCAATGCTGGTTCAAAGTTTAAGAGCAGATTTAGGTATGATGATTTCAGCTTCCCATAATCCATATTACGATAATGGAGTTAAGTTTTTCACTTCCTCAGGTCATAAAATCTCCTCTGAACTTGAAAATAAAATTGAACAATTAATGAAAACTGAATTATCAGAATATGTTGCAGGCTATGATGATTTAGGCAAAGCTGTTAAGCTTGAGGATGCACGCGGACGCTATATCGAACATGTAAAATATTCATTTCCTGGGAAGCTTAAATTAGATGGTATAAAAATCGTAATTGATTGTGCTAATGGTGCGGCTTGGGATATTGCTCCAAAAGTATTTCATGAACTAAAAGCAGAGGTTATTTCATGTGGTATAAGTCCGAATGGTTTTAACATCAATCAAGAATGCGGCGTTATGGATCCGCAAGTTGTAGCCAGCGAAGTTCTAAAACACAAAGCAGATTTA
The DNA here is from genome assembly GCA_945907105.1 of Rickettsia typhi. Taxonomy (GTDB): domain Bacteria; phylum Pseudomonadota; class Alphaproteobacteria; order Rickettsiales; family Rickettsiaceae; genus Megaera_A. Next base: position 5,554 of record CAMDSB010000029.1, read on the forward strand.
GGAATTGCCTTAGATGGTGATGCCGATAGAGTGCTCATTGTTGATGAAAATGGTAAGGTTATAAATGGAGATCAAGTTATAGCGGCATTAGCTGATTATTCTTTGCAATCAGGCACTTTAAAAAATAATTTTGTGGTTACGACTATTCTATCAAATATGGGTCTAGGGTTGTATTTGAAAACTATTGGCCTAGATTTAATCCGTACGAATGTTGGTGATAAGTATGTCGTAGAAAAAATGACCGAACTCGGTTGCAATTTAGGTGGAGAGCCATCGGGTCATATCATTACTGGACCCAACCAAGCCACGGGCGATGGTATAAAAGCAGCTCTTGGTGTTCTTGCAATGTACAAGGAAGCAAAAAATATTCCTATCAGCCATTTGCTTAATAAATTTACGCCAGTCCCGCAATACACTCGTAATATTAAATACGATCACAATCATTTTAGTCAATTTACAGCGTCTGGCGATGAAAAAATTAAGACTCTAGCGAGATCTTATCAGGAGCGCTACAAAGATGATGCTAGGATCATAATAAGACCTTCTGGCACTGAACCGATCATAAGATTAATGATCGAAAGTAAAAATGAAGCTCTGGCCCAGCGGTTACTGAAGGAGATCGAGCGGGAGGTAGAGAAAGTGAGTTCTTTTTGAGTCAATCTTATTTTGAACTTTTTGTTTCTAACTCCGATACCCAGTTAATAAAATCGTTAATTAAGATTTTAGCACCTACATCGTTCAAATGATCATCGTCGTTATACAATATAACACCATCCTTTTTTACATAGCATCGATGTTTATCACAAAATAAATGAGTTGGGTCGTAAACCACCAAGGATGGAATACGTTTTTGAATTTCAGCTACTAGCTCGCGATATTTCTTTTGTCTTGCATCTACCTCGCTTCGATCTAAAGAACATATTGGCATTTTTTTCCAAAAGTTCAACGGTCTTTTTAAGCATGCTTTTGGGTCAAAACCAATCTCTGGGATATCTATAGTAAAAATTACTTTTTTTCCTCTTGAGATTAAATAATTTATTATTTCTACATAACCTTCTACAAACTTCTTATTTATATCAGCTGCGTCATTTTTGTCCTTTAGATTTTCTATAGTCCAGTCTTTCATGTCCGATGCATTTAGTTCGCATCCGAATCCGAAACCAGATTGATAAAATGCCCCTCTATTTACTAGCACTATGTACTCTATTGAGTCATAAGAGTTGAGAATTTTATTTAGAGCCTCCATTTTTCTTAGCGAACCATTTAAGACACTTTCTTTATCATGAACAAGTGGGCTGTAATTTATATAACTGATGAATGGTAATCTTCCGCCCATTGATAGCGCAATAAAATCAAAATTATGTGAAGTATCTGGAGTAATAAATGCCAATGAATGACTATCTCCTAGTACGAAAAATTTTGGATTGCTACTATTTTTTGAACAATATGGGTCTGGCGCCACTCCTTCTATAGGCTTCAACTCTCCACCAGTAAGACAATCAACTCCAACTTTTTGAAGTAATTTTAGGTCGGTAAAAATGACATGAGGTAAAGCAGAGCTTAGGTTAGCTACTCTCAAGGGATATCCTTTATTCCTAGCAACCAAAGCACCGAAAACTCCTATTATAATTAAAAACAAACTCAAAATAAATACTACAATTTTTTTGTTTTTGGATAAGCGAATTGGTTTTTCAAAAAATTTATATGTTACCCACGCAAGTACGAAACTAATTAATATTACTATCCATATAATTTTTTTTGGTAAATCACCTCCATCTAATATATGTCCAAATGATAATAATGGCCAATGCCACAAATACAATGGATAGCTTATTAAGCCAACCCCGACAAACAACTTTTGGGACAATATTTTTTTATTAATCCAAGTGTTCTTTCCAGCTGCTATAATTAATACACTACCAATTACGGGGAATATTGCTTGCCACCCAGGAAAGTTATTACTTTTTTTCAAATAAGTAATAGAGAGAATGCACATAGCTAGTCCCCCTATTGAGGCTAGCTCTTGAAGCGTTGTATCCTTGTGACTTTTGTAACTATTATAAATTATTATATTAAGATAGTGATTTATAGTTTTCTTAAATTTTTCAATATTTGCATTTTTTTCCAAATTTATATAAGCAAGCATAGAACCGATAATTAATTCCCACATACGACACCATGGAAAATAAAAAGCATTAACAGGATTTTTATGCAGTATGTGGATGCTAATAAAAAATGAGAGAAATATCGTTACTATGATAATTGAAAGTAAGTTCAAACCATATTTTCTTCCCAGGTAAAGAAACAAAGGCCAGAATATATAGAATTGCTCTTCAACTGCAAGTGACCATAAATGTAACAATGGCTTTGCAATAGAGGCTATGTCAAAATAGCCAGCTTCTTTTGCGAGTGTAAAATTTGTGTAAAATAGTGTGCTTGCCTTGATATGCTTTCCAAGCTGAATATATTCAATATCAGTTAAAACAAACCAACCTAATAGAGCACAAGAAGATAAAACCAATAGCAACGCAGGAAAAATTCGTTTTATCCGCCTTGCATAAAATTCAAAAAGACAAAAATTATTATTCTCTAGATTTTTGAGAATTATAGAACTGATTAAGTAGCCAGAAATCACAAAAAAAATATCAACTCCAACAAAACCACCTTTTACATATTTTGGAAAAGCATGATGAAGAACAACTGCAAGAACCGCTAGAGCTCTTAAACCATCAATGTCACTGCGATATCTAATTAGGGAGTAATTGTTCATTTGTCCTAAAGATTGTTATTAAGGTTTATTTTCTTAATATAAACCTCAGGTGTTGTTGTTAATTCAAACCTAAACCATCTGCATTATCTAGATCATAAAAAAACCAAGTAAAAATGGTATTACTAAAAGCTTTATTAGTGTATACATTAGCTAGAGTCTCAGTATGAACCTTAAAAAAAGCAGTAGTTTTTAAGCCCTATTGTTCATATTTTGCACGTACTTCTGGATCCAAGCTATTACCACTTCCTCCGCCCGCTGAGTCAATTTCTAAAAATTTAAAATATTTCTGTTCACCCATATTTTCTGCAACAGCAACATTAATATTGGTATCTCTTGGCCTATCAGCATCAAATAATTTGATAGTATCTATTATATTAGGATCAATATTAACGCCCTGCCAGCCTCGATCGTAGAGTTTTTTGGTATTAGAAAACAGACTTGGATGATAACAACCAATATCCATATATATTCCTTTTTTTGATTTTTTAAAAATGTACTCCAATATTACATCTTCACAATAATGTGAAAAATATTCTTTATTTTAAACTTTTTGTTTCTAAATCTGAAACCCACTTAACAAAGTCGTTAACTAATATTTTAGCACCTTCTTGGTTTAAATGATCCTGATCATAGTATAGTATTATACCATCTTTTTTTACATAACATTTATGTTCATCACAAAATAAATGATTGGGATCATAAACTAATAAAGATGGAACACGCTTTTGAATTTCCGCTACTAATTCACGATATTTTTTTTGTCTCGCATCTACGTCGCTTCGATCTAAAGAACATGCTGGCATTTTTTTCCAAAAGTTCAATGGTCTTTTTAAACATGTTTTTGGGTCAAAACCAATAGCAGGATTGTCAATAACAAACACCACTTTTTTTCCTTGAGAATTTAAAAAATTTATTAACTCAACATAGCCCTCCACATACTTTTGATCTGGATCTGATAAATCATTTTTATCTTTTAAATTCTCTATGATCATAGGGCTGTTTTCATTGTAACCGGAATAAGATATTCCTATATTAACTAATACCACATACTCAATTGAGTTATAAAAATTAAGAATTTTGTGTATGATTTCCATCTTCAAAGAGTGCAGTTTTAACTGATTTTCTCTACCAAAATAATTCGAAAAGGAATCATTGAAATAAAGGAGATAATTTATAAATGGCAGCGTAGAGGGATCGTTTAGAGTAAAAAAGTCATAATTTTCATTAAGCTCAAAATCAATAAATGACAACGCATGACTATCTCCAAGTACAAAAAACTTTGGTTTTTTGCTATTTCTTGAGCAATATATGGGATACCATACATTTTCTGCCGCTTTTTTATTTATATCAGGAACTGGTATACAATCTAACGTCATGTTCTCTAATAAACGCGCATCTTCGCGCATAGCACCGGGAATGTAAGTATTTAAATTAGCCCAGCGCATAGGGTATCCCTTATACCTCACAATAACATGACCAAAAACTCCCATTACAATGAAACACAAAGTCAACATGAGTACTATAACTTTTTTGTCTTTGGATAAACGAATTGGTTTTTCAAAAAACTTATATGTTAGCCAGGCAACTATGAAGCTCAGTAATATTGCTATCCATATAATTTTTTTAGGTAAATTGCCGCCCTCTAATATATGTGCAAATGATAATAATGGCCAATGCCACAAATACAATGGATAGCTTATTAAACCAATACCGACAAATAATTTTTGGGACAATATTTTTTGGTTAATCCAAGCGTTGTTTCCAGCAGCTATAATTAATACACTACCAATTACCGGTAATATTGCCTGATACCCAGGAAAATTATTACTTTTTTTCAAATAAACAATAGGAAGAACGCACATGGCAACTCCAACGACTGAAGCTATATCTTGAAGAGTTGTATCTTTGTGGCTAGATTGGTTTTTATAAATTATTATATTAAAATAATGATTTATAGTTTTCTTAAATTTTTCAATATTTGCATTTTTTTCCAAATTTATATAAGCAAGCATAGAACCGATAATTAATTCCCACATACGACACCATGGAAAATAAAAAGCATTAACTGAATTTTTATGCAGTATAGTGATGCTAATGAAAAATGAAAGAAGTAGTATTACTATGCTAATTGAAAGTAAATTCAAGCTGTATTTACTTCCAAAATAAAGCAACAATGGCCAGACTATGTAGAACTGTTCCTCAACTGCAAGCGACCATAGATGTAACAATGGCTTAGCAATAGAGGCTATGTCAAAATAGCCAGCTTCTTTGGCGAGTGTAAAATTTGTGTAAAATAAAGTGCTTGCCTTAATATGTTGTCCCAATTGGATATATTCAACATCAGTTAAACTAAACCAACCCAAAGCGACGCAAGAAGATAACACCAATAGCAACGCAGGGAAAATGCGTTTTATCCGCCTTGCATAAAATTCCAAAAGACAAAAATTATTATTCTCTAGATTTTTGAGAATTATAGAACTGATTAAGTAGCCAGAGATCACAAAGAAAATATCAACTCCAACAAAACCACCTTTTACATATTTTGGAAAAGCATGATGAAAAACAACCGCCAGCACTGCTAAAGCTCGGAGGCCATCAATGTCACTGCGATATCTAATTAGGGAGTAATTGTTCATTTGTTTTTACTAGTAGTTTGTTGAGTTTTGTATGCTTAATTTCTAAATAAAATTTGCAAATTGTTGTAAAAAATATTTGTTATAATCTTCTAAAATTTCTCATAATATAGCGAAGAGTTACAACCGGTGATAAGCCGAGAATCTTAACTAACTTAAACCACGAAAGCAAATTTTTTTTCTCTATAAACCACATGTACAAGTCGCTAATCGGTTTATATTTTTCAGGAATTCTATATTTAGATAAATAAACTTGCTTAAGCCTCAGTTTTGCTATGCGAATCTCTTCTTTTTTTGTCTTAGTTAAACTATGTGGATGAACCCTGTAGTAATATAAAGACTCAGAGAGATGAAAAAAATTTGTGTTCAAGCCCATACGAAGCCAATATTCATAATCTTCTACTAATGTTAATTCTTTATCATATTCTCCAATTCCTTTGGCAACGTCTGCTCTGTAAAGAAAACAAGCTCCTACGCAATCTCTAATTGGTAAAAAATCAGGATCTTCTTGGTAAATCCTTGAGCCAATTTTGCCTTTATCATCTATTAACGTATAATCTGCATAAACTAGCCCTATGTTGAGCATCGTATCTAATCGAGAGGACATTTCTTTTAACGCATTTGGTGCAAAAAGATTATCGTCTGAAATCCAAGTAAAATACTGTCCTTTTGCTTTTTCAAATCCTATGTTTAATGTAGATGGCAATTTTTGATTAGTTTTGTTAGCTATTACCTTGATTCTCGAGTCTTGTTGAGAGTAAAATTCTGCTACCTCTATACTAGCGTCAACTGAGCAATCATCCACAATAATCAGCTCAAAATCTTTTAATGTTTGAGCAAGACAGCTATCTATTGTTTGAGCCAAATATTTGGCCCGATTATATGAAGGCAAAATAATAGAAATTTTAGGCATATTTAAATACTTTTTTAAATATTTGCATTATTGCTGTATATTAATAAAATCTGCTTTTCGCCCCAAAATTTTGGATCAGGATACAATATTTTTTTAAAAGTTAGAGTAAAATTGTTGATTATATTTGGTATATTACCATAATTAAAACTGTAAAAATGTTCATCGTTAGGTATACCTGGCTGGTCAAACGGCACCAGAACTATTACATGCTTGGTAGCTTTTGTGGTAAGTTTACTAAGCACCTCCCATGGTTTATAAAAATGCTCTAAAGTATTTGAAGATATAACAATATCAAATTTAGAAGATAATGTATCAGAATTCATTAAATCTTCGCAAATAAAAGATACATTTATATGTTTTTCTTTAGCTATTCTAATCGCTTCATAAGAAAAATCTATACCCGTTAGTTTGGTTTTAGAAAGCATTTTTGCAAAGAAATTAGTTCCCTCTCCTTGAGCACATCCAAAATCTAAGACAGAGTAAGCGTTAGTACTCATTTCTTCTTGCAAAGCTTCAGGTATCCCATTTAGTAATAAAGTATAAAAATGCAAAGTCTGTTCATCTCCAAAATTATTCTGCCAATCTTTGGTTTTAAACCTAAAATCCCAGTAGTTCTTAGAATTTATTACAAAATCGCCTTTAGATAGATCTTTAGATACATTGTTATTATTCATTTTGTACCCTATTAAAAATAGAACGCTTAATATACCAACGACTAATATTAATTTTTTATTAAAATTACTTTTGCCCACCGTACTCTCTTATTTTTTTATAAGCAATTGATGCAGTTCCTTAGCACGCATAGTCCACGAGTTTTCCTCAGCATACCGTTGATACTTTTGTTTCAGTTCAGGATTATTACTGTGTTCAATTGCTTCATCAATTTTTTTAATAAATTCTTCAGGAGTGCTAGCTGAAAAAACCCCGTCAAATTTTATACATTCCACCAAATCTGAGGTAACAATGACAGGTTTACCAATTGCAAAATACTCAAATAATTTCAGTGGAGAGGTAGATCTAGCAATTTCTCCTAACCTAAATGGTATAATACTTACATCAAAATAATTTGCATATAATGGCAAATCTTTATAATCCACAGCCCCTGTAGAAATAATATTCTCCTTTGTTGGGATAGTATCCCTATCTCCATATAATGGACCTATTAATAATAAGCAATATTCAGGTCTATTTTCTGCTAATTCTAGAATTAATTCATCCCATATCCAAGGTGCTATAGCCCCAAAATAGCCAATGATTTTCCTTTTTTCTTTAATAGCATTTTGTAGCCTTGCGGGTAGCTTAATATGACGAGCAGGGATTTTAGAATTACTAATGTAATGGTCTACATCAACAGCATTCGGTAAATACAAAATTCTTTTATTTGGAAAGTTGTGTTGTAACTCTTCATATAAGCTTTGCGCTGTCGCTAACATAAAACATATTTGTTGATTCTTTATATTTTGGAATCTATTTTTAACAGCTTCTGCATGCGCAGCAGCAATTATCTGCTCATTAAAATGATCTACATATTCATAAAACACACTATTATTTGCAAAGAAATCATCTGTTAGATATTTGTCAAAGCCATGCAAAGGGTAGTTACAGTACACAGAAACAATTGCACCCGATAAATATGGTAATATTTCTCTTTGATCTGTTAAATACAAGTTACTCTCAATTCGTGTAATTTCACCTTTGCTATGGTAGCCAGGTTCTATATATATAACTAGGTAACCATTTCTATTCATTGCAATAGCGAGCTGCTGAGGTCGTTGAAATAATTTAATACCCCAAGGTACTACTGGAAACTGGACAAAAACTGGAATACCATTATTTTTTGCTTGATTGATAAGTTTCTTCAATTCCCTTATCGCTTTCATATTTTTTCTATGAAGAAGCGTGTCTCTAAAGTAAGTAACCATCCAACCTATAAAATGAAATCTATAATACCCCATCCATATCATAGCCCTTATCCTATAGTAAACCCTTACCAAAATCGGACGTATTATTTTGAGATATAAACTTTGTTTATTCTTTTCCATATAGAAGTTCTTAACTAACTTTACTTAACACATCTATTATATATTTACTACTTTTTCCATCCCCATAAGGATTAATCGTTGTAGAAATAGATTCGTAATAATCACTATCCTCAAGCAATTTTTGAGTTTCGGTAATTATTGTCTCAGTATTAGTTCCGACAAGTTTGGCTGTGCCAGCATCAATACCTTCAACTCTTTCTGTAACTTCTCGAGTTACTAAAACAGGTTTGCCAAGAGAGGGTGCTTCTTCTTGAAGCCCGCCTGAATCAGTAATTATTAGATATGACTTCTCCATGAGCCATATGATATAGGGATATTCTAAAGGCTCAATTAGAAAAAAATTCTTAATATCGCTAAGCATAGGTTTTACAATTTCTTGTACATTTGGATTAAGATGAACAGGATATACAAATTGTACTTCAGGATACTTGAAAGCTAGCGTTTTGAATGCGGTGCAAGCATCTTGCATAGGCTTCCCAAAATTTTCGCGTCTATGGCCAGTAATCAAAATTATTTTTTTATTAAAATCTAAAAAATTAAAATGCCTCATGTAAGGGCCTTCATTAGAATTTTTGATTAAATTTAAGCCTAAAAAAAGGGCATCAATTACTGTATTACCAACTACATAAACATGATCTTTTATATTTTCTTTATTTATATTTTCTTTTGACAGATCAGTTGGAGCAAAATGATAATCTGCAATATGTCCAACTAAAGTACGATAAGTTTCCTCTGGATAGGGAGACTGTTTATCTCCACTTCTAAGACCTGCCTCGATATGGGCTACTTTGCACTTTTGATAAAAACCGGCTAAAGCACCAATAAAAGCTGAAGTGGTGTCGCCCTGTACGAGCACTATATCGGGTTGTACCTTTTGCATAACTGGTTTGAGAGCAGCAAGACCAATGCTTGTTACATCTGAAATATCTTGATTGGGACGCATTAGATTCAAATTAAAATCAGGCTGTATTTTAAAAAAATCTAGAACCTGATCTAGCATCTCCTTATGTTGACCAGTTACGCATATTATTACTTCAAAATTTTTAGGATGATTTTTTGCTTCTTGAATTAGAGGGGCCATTTTAATTGCCTCCGGTCTAGTGCCAAAAATAAATAAAAGTTTTTTACATTTTTTTATCATTTTGTGTCTAAAAATTTGCGTCTAAAAAAGCAGATCACTGCCAAAAATTTGAGTGGATACTAGCTGCTAAATTACGTTTTTGCAACATTTTTTTGCAGTCAAGTTTTTATTTGGGAAGTTAAGTAAATGGCAAAAATCGATCCTATCACCTCTGTGAATATAGGTAAAGCAAAATTCTACTAATAGAAGGAAAGCGCCACTTAGTAAATTTTGTATTTGCGAACCTCACACAAACAGTAACAGACTAGGCTACACTTTGTGTAAACAGTTTGATATGTTTGTGAAATGCACTAAAGATAAAAATGGCTGGGACGGAAGGACTCGAACCTTCGACCTACGATACCAAAAACCGTTGCTCTACCAACTGAGCTACATCCCAATATGACTATAGATCTTATAACAATATTAAACTCACCAGTCAATAATAATTTGGGATGGCTATAACTATTGATGTTATAATTTGATCATGTTTG
>CAMDSB010000030.1 GCA_945907105.1 Rickettsia typhi
GATGACTTTGAAAATATAGATACAATAGTGGATAACTTAATGGGTAAAAAGCCAGAAAAAAGATTTCAGTTCATTCAAGAGCAAGCTCTTGCAAAAAATTATAAGGAGATTGAGTTGTATGTTTAAATTTGTTATTACAGTTTTTTTAATATTAATGGCCACTGTATCTTTTGGTGTGGAAGATAAAAAGGTTAAAGTTGATAATCACCCAGATGGCTATTATTTTAGGCAATTTCAGGATGTTTTTCAAAGAATAGAGAAAGATTATATGCAAGTGCCTAATCGTCAAGAAATGACCGATGAAGCTATAAATGGAATGCTCAGATCGCTTGACCCATATTCAGGATATTTTACAGATGATGATCTAGAGTTCTTTATAACTCAAACAGACGGGGAGTTCGGTGGTATCGGTGTTGAGATTATTTTTGATAGTGGGGCGGTGAAAGTTATTACACCGATTGATGATTTGCCTGCGCATAAGGCGGGCATTAGAGCTGGAGATTATATAATTGGTGTGAATGGCCAACTTGTTTCCAATATTGGTTTTAATAAGGCTGTAAAAGAAATGAGAGGTGAGCCTGGAAGCAAGTTGAATCTTCTTGTTGTAAAGGAAGAAGAGAATACTACGAAAGAAATTGAACTTACGCGTGAGATAGTAAAAATAAAACCAGTTAAATTTGATATTGAAGAAGAGGATAATGGTGGTATAGGTTATATAAGAATAGTTGCATTCAATAATCAAACTACTACTGAGCTCAAAAAAGCTGTTGATGAGATTGAGAAAACACTCCAGAAAAAAAAGAAAAACTTAAAAGGTATTATTCTTGATGTACGGAGTAATCCAGGCGGGCTTCTTGATCAAGCGGTAGCAGTTTGTGAATATTTCATTGACCACGGAACAATTGTTTCGATTCGAGGGAGAGATAGCGCAAATGACAGCGTGGTTTCTGCTGGCAGATTTGTTTCTAAAGCTCCCAATGTTCCAATAGTGGTTCTTATTAATTCTGGCACAGCCTCGGCTGCTGAGATTGTAGCTGGGGCCTTGCAAGATCACAAGAGAGCGATTATTGTGGGCACTACCTCATTTGGTAAAGGTTTAGTGCAAACATTTACTCAGATAAGTAAGAGGGCCGCGGTGAAATTGACTACAGCCAAATATTTCACACCAAGTGGCCGGTCAATAAATGGTAAGGGTATTGAGCCAGATTTATATATAGAAAATGCTAAAGTAGAGTTTGCTGAAAAAGAGAAGAAAGATAAATCTTTTACTAGTTCATCAGTAAAAAGTTATTTAAAAAAATATAATACAGAAGAAAGAGCTGATGAGAAAAAGTCTGACGATATAAAAGAACGTCCTATGTCCGATAAGTATAAAGAAGACTATCAGTATGCCAGAGCATATGATTTGATTCGTGGCTTGAGCATAAACTATAAAAAAAACTAAAGCATGATCAAAAATTTAAAATTAAAGGCTAAAGTAAAGCTCTATCTTTGCTTGGGTAATATAGCTCTCGGGGCTATGTTACTTGCCTTAGTTATGTATTGGTTTATGTTCGGACGAGCTAGTCAGATTGCCAAAGCAACACAGCTTGGCCAATACGGTACTTACTCCATAGCAGATCTATCGTCTAGTAATGATAAGATAGAGACTGATTATGTAGATCTACAAAAACAAATAGCCGATACTTCTGAAGAGGCAATGGAAGTGAATACAGCCCTTGAATCAATACAGGACGGACTAGAGCCAGATGGTTTGATCGAGCAAAAGGATCTCCTATTAGCTAAATCTGATGAATTATTGACTAGTAATAACAAGGGGAAGGGGCTCTCAATTAAGAAAAAAACTATTTATTCAGGAAAGCCAAAAATTTCAATTGTGGTTACTGATTTAGGATTAAACATACGAGCAACGGAGCTTGCGCTTACTTTAGCACCACAGTGCGCTCTTGGGTTTTTACCATATACTCAGAATTTAAAGCCGCTATTGAATAAAGCTCAGGACAGGGGGCATGAGATATACTTATACCTGCCACTTCAAATCATTAAGCCATTGGATAACCCTGGTAAATATGCATTGATGAATAATTTGGCACCCGGAGAGAATGAAGTACGATTGAATGCAATATTAAATTCTCAGGCTAGCTACGAGGGGGTTTATTCTAGTTATGAAGAAATGTTCACAGACGATGCGTATGTATCTGAAATGATTTTTGATGAAGTAGATAACAAAAATTTGATATTTATCTTGGGCAAGGGCTTATCAAGGGGGGAGAGGGATCATATCTCTTCGCACAATAATGTTATTCCGACTAATATAATAATTGATGAAGAGCCTAATAAGGATTCAATTCGAAACCAACTAGAGGAATTGATTAAAGTTGCAGAAAGTGATGGTATTGCTCTTGGTTATGCTCGAGGGTTTGCTTTAACAATAGAAATAATTAGAGATTGGATTCCAACCCTTAATAAAAAAGGGGTTCAGTTGGTACCTGTTTCTGAATTGCTCAAGGAGTATAATTCGTGAAGACAGATTTTAATAATAAGCCAGACAATAAAGAATTATCGAATCTGCCTTTTCGCCCTGGTGTTGGTATGATGATAATTGATAAAGACGATAGGGTTTTTGTCGGCAAGAGAATAGATTCGAAAGCTAATGGCTGGCAAATGCCTCAGGGAGGGATAGATCTTGGTGAGACACCAAGCAGCGCTGCTATGAGAGAGATGGAAGAAGAAATAGGCTGTGGTGCTGGGCATATAATTGCTGAAAGCAAAAATTGGTATAGTTATCGTGTTCCAGATTTTCTTATTCCCAGGCTGTGGGATGGTAGATATTGTGGTCAAAAGCAGAAATGGTTTTTAATCCGTTTTACCGGTAAAGATAGTGATATTAATGTAAAAACGCTGCACCCTGAATTTGACCAGTGGAAGTGGGTAAAATTCGATGAACTTCTAACTGATGTAATACCGTTCAAATTAAAGCTTTATAGACAAGTTGTTCAAGAATTTCGTCAAATATTATATCAATCTAAAAATTTGTGATAAATGACTAGTTTTATTCCTCTCTGATCACTTATAAGTCCTGCGTGGTAGGAGAATTGCCTTGTAAGTTTAAAATAACTTGAGTCAGCTTAATTTACTACATATCCCCTAATAATGCCTATATTTTTTTTACTTTTTTGACTAAAGCGTGTTCGAGTACCTGATCAATATTGGAAACGGGAATAATTTCTATATTATCTTTAATATTAGTTGGAATATCCTTTAAATCTTTGACATTTTCTTCGGGAATAAGAACTGTTTTAATCCCGCCTCTCACAGCGGCAAGAAGTTTTTCTTTTAACCCACCTATAGGTAATACCTTACCACGCAAAGTTATTTCTCCAGTCATGGCTACATTCCTGTTAACAGGATTTTTTGTCATAAGCGATACTAGGGTTGTATAGATTGCAATACCTGCTGAAGGCCCGTCTTTTGGAGTCGCTCCTTCAGGTACATGAAGATGTATATCAAATTCTTTATACTCGCTTTCTTTTAATCCTAGCTCTTTAGCTTTTGAAAGGAAGCAGCTATAAGCAGCTTCAGCCGATTCTTTCATTACTTCGCCAAGTTTGCCAGTTGACTTAATGCCTCCTTTACCTTTAAAGCAAGCTGCTTCAATACTTAATAAATCACCCCCAACCTCAGTGTAAGCAAGGCCAGTAGTGGTCCCAATTTGATCTTCTTTTTCTGCTAAACCAAAGCGATATTTTTTTACCCCTAGATATTCTTCCAGGTCTTTTGGTGTTACAGTTACAGTTTTGAGATCCTTATTTTTAAGAATTTTTGTCAATACTTTCCTAGCAATCGCGCCAATCTCACGCTCAAGAGATCTAACGCCAGATTCTTTAGTATAATATCTAATCAATTCCAAAAGGGTGTCGTCTGGTATAATGAGCTCCTCAGGTTTCATCCCATGCATCTTTAGTTGTTTAGTCACTAGATGATTTTTCGCTATTTCTAGTTTTTCTTCTTCAATATAACCAGCAATATTAATTATTTCCATACGGTCCAGTAGGGCGCGGGGTAAGTCGTATGAGTTTGCTGTTGCAATGAATATAATATTTGATAAATCGTATTCAACCTCTAAATAATGATCGACAAAGTGTGAATTTTGTTCGGGGTCAAGGACCTCAAGCAATGCTGATGCTGGATCGCCTCTAAAATCAGCGCTCATTTTGTCTATTTCATCGAGCAACATGATGGGATTATCAACCTTTGATTTTTTTAGTAAGCTAATGATTTTGCCTGGCATGGAGCCTAGGTAAGTCTTTCTATGGCCTCTAATTTCTGCCTCGTCCCTGACTCCCCCTAAGGCGAATTTGGTATATTTTCTATCCATTGCTTCAGCAATAGATTTCACTAGGGAGGTTTTCCCAACGCCTGGAGGGCCAATCAGGCATAAAATAGGGCCTCTTATTTTCCGTGATCTTTTTAGAACAGAAAGATATTCTACAATCCGTTCCTTAACTTTTTTTAGTCCATAATGGTCACGATCAAGAATTTCTTCGGTTTTGTTAATTTTAATAGTGCTTTTATCTCTTTTCCCCCATGGCAATGAAAGCATCGTATCAAGGTAATTGCGAACAACAGAAGATTCGGCTGAAAGTTGATTCATCATCTTAAGCTTTTTAAGCTCAGCTGTTGCTTTTTCTCTTGCTTCAGTAGAAAGCTTCAATTTTTTTATTTTTTTCTCTAAATCAAAAAAATCAGACTTATCCGAACTACCGTCCATTTCTTGTTGGATGGCTTTCATTTGTTCGTTTAGGTAAAAATCTCTTTGAGTTTTCTCAATTTGTTTCTTTACTCTTTGTTGTACCATCTGTTCGGTATCCATCTGAGCATTTTCAGATGTAATGATCTCGAGTAAGAGTTCCGCGCGTTTTTGAATGTCTGTTTGCTCTAGAATAGATTGTTTAACATCAATCCTTGATGTTAGGTGCGAGGCTATAATATTGGTGATGTAACTTGGGTTTTTTTGCTCGGAGAGGATATTTAATATTTCCAAATTAATCTTTTTATTGGCTCTTGCGTATTCCTTAAAAGATTCAATAACCGATATAGTTGCGTCATTGAGGATATCTAGGTCAGTTACTTCTTTATCTGAGACAATGTTATACTCAGAGACAAACATATCCTCCCCAGTGATGTTTGTAAGCTTGACTCTGTTGATTGCTTCTATAAGTATTTTAGCATTATTATTTGGTAATTTTACCGTTTGAATAATTTTAGCTAGCACTCCTATTCGGAATAGATCATGCGAACCAGGTTCTTCTATATCTTGTTTTTTTTGTGTTGTTAAAAGTATATGTTGACCATCATCAATTCTTTTCGCAGCTAGTAGGGCGTTAAGGGATTTTTCTCTCCCAATAAAGATAGGAGCAATAGTTCCTGGAAATATTATTACATCACGAAGTACTAACAGCGGGAGAGTCTTTTTTTCGAGTGCTATCACTTATGCAAACCTATTATAAATTTTTCTGTATTATGTCGTTAATTGGCTATATAATGTCTTAGTCTAATGTTTTCAAGGGATATAGTAAATTGATTAGTATTTTGTGTATTGTTGCTTGTCGATCATCTATTTGTATATAGGTTTCTTACAACCAGTACTTAATGCTATATTTGATTAGCTTTAGTATTCTGTAGAAATACCAGATTTTTATAAAAATATGAACAATTTAGCTGAAACTATACCAGATATTGAAAAAGCTTACACCAGGATTAAGCCATATATTCATAAAACTCCATTGTTGCATTCAAGTTTATTGAATGAAATGCTCAGCAGTAAAATTTATTTCAAAATGGATGCAGTACAAAAAACTGGTGCCTTCAAAATTCGTGGTGTGTTGAATCATCTCTTAGTTCTTAAGGAAAAAGGAAAAATGCCTAAGAAAATTGTTGCTTATAGTACTGGCAATCATGCTCTTGCAATGTCATATGCTGCTAAATTATTTGGAATCGAAGCAAGGGTGTATCTGCCAGAAAATGTTTCCCCAATAAAAAAGCGGATCGCAAAATATTATGGTGCTACTGTTGTTGAGGTTGCTACAAGGCAAGAAGCCGAAGACTCAGCAGCAGCTGACGGACAGAATGGTTTTTATTACCTACATCCTTCAGATGACGATGAAACAATTGCTGGTGCTGGCACCATGTGTTACGAAGCTCTTTTAGAGCTTAACCAAATGGGTGAAAAAACAGATGCAATTTTTGGCCCATGTGGAGGGGGAGGTTTGCTTGCTGGTAGTTATTTAGCCAAACAATTATTAAGGCCAACGGCACAGTTACATGGTGTGGAGCCGAGTGTTGCCAATGATGCTCATCAATCTTTAAATAGTAGCGAGATCTTTCGTTTTACTCATTCTCCTGAAACTATTGCTGATGGACTTCGTGCACTTTCAGTATCTTCAAGAACGCTTAAATACTTAAGGAATCTCGATGAATTTCATTTGGTAGAAGAGGAATCAATTCGCTATTGGACGGCATGGTTAATTCAAATGATGAAAATAACATGCGAGCCATCAGCTGCGATAAGCATGGCAGCTGCTCATTCATGGTTACAACATCAGCCACACAATAAAGTTATACTCATTCTGATTACAGGTGGTAACGTTGACCCAGAGTTTTATCAGGAACTAAGCGCTTTAGACCTGTTTATATCTGCGTAAGCTAAATCTGTTACAACTTAGCTATTTCTTGGAATATTATAGATTTCTTCTATTGAATTGCATAAAAGTTGAAGATCAGAAGGCCGTGATAAGCTGTGGTTACCATCTTTAATTAATTTTATTACTACATTATTGGATTTAATTTTCCCTGCTCCGCGTATTGAAATGGTATAAGGTACATCAATATCCTGCATTCCATGAATCAAATGCACTGGGCAGGTAATATCTATATTATTGCGATTAAGTAATAAATGTTGCCTTGCATCTTTGATTAAGTTAAGGCTAATTGGGTATTTTTGAGAACAACCTGGATTTGCACCAGAAATTTCACAAACACCGTCTTTTTCTAACTTGTTTTTCTGTCCATGAGTTAAGCCGTTCCATATTAGTTCTTCAGTAAAATCAAAAGCTGCTGATATTGTAATTATACCAACAATTCTTTCTGGTACAATCGTGCCAGCTAAAACAGAAATCCATGCTCCAAGGCTTGATCCAACCAAGATTACTGGCCCAGTTGTAAGTTGCTTAATAACAAATAGCAATCCTTCAAGCCAACTGCTGATAGTTTGATCAATGAATTTGCCAGATGAGGCTCCATGCCCATAATTATCATATCTAATGAAGTTATAACCTCTCTGTTTGCAATAGTTTTCAACAAATAAAGCTTTATCTCCGTTCATGTTGGACATAAGCCCGTGATGAAATATTAAATAAGGTGCTTCCTTTTTAGCAACAAAATGGTTATGATAGGCTATTATCTGCTCATTATTGGAATGTAAAAAATTCATGGATATATTATGATCATATTACTTACATGGGTATAGAAAAAAAATATCATAAAAAAACTATTTTGCAAGTTGTGCCTGCTCTAGTCTCTGGGGGAGTGGAGCGCGGTACTCTTGAAATAGCAAAAAAAATTGTTGAATCAGGTAATATTTCAATTGTGGTTTCTGCCGGTGGTCCGCTTGTTAACTCGCTGGAACAGGATGGTTCTCTTCATATAAAAATGAATGTAGCAAGTAAAAACCCGCTTACTATTTGGAGAAATGCTGGTAAAATTGCCAATATTATGCGCAATTATGAGGTTGATATTGTCCATGCTAGATCACGAGCTCCCGCTTGGAGCTGTTATTTTGCTGCGAAGTCTACAGGTGTGAAACTGATTACTACTTTTCATGGCATTTATAATTTCAAAACCAGCATAAAAAAATATTACAATAGTGTAATGACTCAAGGGGTTAAAGTAATTGCAGTATCAAACTTTGTTAAAAATCACATTATTGAAAATTACAAAATAGATAAAGATAAAATTCATGTTATTTATCGTGGTGTAAATCATGAAGAATTTACACGGGAAAAACTATCTGACGAATTGTTGAGTAAGTTCAGAGGAAAATACAATATACCACCAAACATGCCTGTATTATTACTTCCTTCTAGAATGACAAGGTGGAAGGGCCATCTTGTTTTAATAGATGCACTAGAAAAAATTAAACATCTGAATTTTTATTGTATTATAGCTGGTGACTTGGCCAAGCACCCTGATTTTGTAACTGAAATTCAAGAGAAAATCCAAGAATATAAGCTACAAAACCGTGTACAGCTATTTGGTAATGAGCCAAATATGATTGGTTTGTACGGTATTGCAGATATAGTGCTCTCCACTTCTATTGAGCCAGAAGCGTTTGGCAGGACTATAATCGAAGCACAGTCTATGGAAAAATTGGTTATAGCAACAAATATTGGTGGTGCTTGTGAAACCATCCAAGATGGAGTAACTGGTTTTCATGTTAAAGCTGGAGACAGTGATGATTTAGCTAAAAAAATTGAACATTGCCTAGCAATCATTGGTACAGATCAAGCAAAAGAAGTTACCTCTAATGCGCGTAAAATGGTTGCAACGAATTTCTCGCTGGATCGCATGCTTAAAAATACATTATCAATATATAACGAAATAGATAAATAATTACCTAGTCTATCGCCCCGGAGGGCTTGTACCACACTTTTAAGGGCATGTGGTTCATTATAAGGGGTGAACCAAGCTAGAGTGCATAGAAGAGTGTTTTATGAAACGACACAACAGCAATTATCTTCAATAGAGCACATAGAAGTTTGACATAAAAACCTTGGATAATAATTGACATAACGTAAATTATTGTGGTAAAAGTTGGTCGTTAAGCCTCTGTGGTGGAATGGTAGACACGACAGATTCAAAATCTGTTGCTCTTTGGGTGTGCCGGTTCGAGTCCGGCCAGAGGTACCACATGTATTATTAGTAAAGCCTCAAGTTCAGGATAAACACTTTACGATCCTGACCCATTTTCCTGTTTTATTTTTATAAATTAAACTATGGTTCTTTACGTTCAAGAGGATGAAATTCTTTTAAAGTCTTCTTCAAATGACTGGTTTGAACATGAGTATATATCTGAGTTGTGCTTATATCGGAGTGACCGAGCAATTCTTGGATTACACGTAAATCTGCACCACCTTCGAGCAAATGACTGGCAAAGCTATGCCTAAGAATGTGTGGAGAGATATCAGTTGGATCTAGCCCCGATAGGGCAGCTGCTTTTTTCAGAAGCTGAGCAAAATTCTGCCTGGTCATATGACCAGAGCCAGAATTACTAGAGAAGAAGAAAGATTTTGCTTTCAAAGATTTGCCAAGGCAGAATTTTTCTCTTATTTTCAAATAATCTTCAATTGAAGATTTTGCTTTGTCATTAATTACAACAATTCTTTCTTTTCCTCCTTTCCCCTTTACAACGAATGATTTTCTGATTTGTAAAGTATCGCCGCCGCTTACTATGTCTATTAATTTCAGTGATACTAGTTCGCTCACTCTAAGGCCACTTGCATAAATAAGATGTATCATGGCTCTGAGGCGCACTTCGTCTATCGACTCCGTTTTGTTGTAAAAATTAAGCAAAGTTCTGATTTGTTCTACAGATATTATGCTAGGAAGTTTATTTTGGTATTTTGGTAAATCAACGATTAGTACGGGGTTATATTCAGTATAATGTTCACTAATTAGAAAGTTGTAATAATTCTTTAATGTTGATATTTTGCGATTGATTGAGCGAGGTGAAATGCCATTATTACTTAGTAATTTTATGTATTGTTCAACTTCGCTTGAAGTAATTCTTAGCTCTTCTATTTTTAGCTTTTGTAAAAAAATTCTAAAATCTAGCAGATCATGTTTGTAACTTACGAGAGTATTTTCAGCAATACCTCTTTCGGCGAGGGCCATTTCTAAAAATTGTTCGATATATTGCATCATTAGTAATTCATCTGAATTAACTTAAAGCATGAGTATATGCGTAGAAAAAGAGTGGAGGCCAGAGCCGGAATCGAACCGGCGATAGAGGATTTGCAGTCCACGGCATTACCATTTTGCTACCTGGCCAAACTGATATTATAGAGGTTGTAGTCAAATTTTATTAAAAAAGCAATAAGAAATTGATGTTATAAAGACCTATCATGCAGCTCTATTGAAATATTGAATTTCTTTATAACCCAATTTTCTGGCATTAACAAAAGCTGAGTAATCATCATAAGCATTAACAACCACTCCACTTATTGTCTCGGGGAACTCTTGTCGCAGAGTTTTAAAAATATAGTCAATCACTCGCATTCCATAATATCTAGTACTTCCCTGTGGGTTGGTAAGCACAATTTTTGTTCTAGCTGTTGATAAAAAATTTCTGGCTTTCTCTAGATTTTCTACTTCGTATAACATAAATTCCTCACAAACTTCTTAAGATATTAGTGACAACTCCCCAAATATGGACTTCTGAGTTCTCTAAAATTGGTATTGGTTCAAAATTAGGATTTTCGGGAAGTAAGTAAGGCTTTTTGTCGATATAACCCAGGCGTTTTACAGTCAGCATACCATCAAGGGCAGCGACAACAATCTTCCCTTCAATTGGTGTGATACTGCTATCGACAAGCAATTTATCTCCTTCATAAATGCCAGCATCTATCATGGAAAGGCCCGTGACTTTGACACAGAAAGTAGTGTGTGGGTTTTTTATAAGTAAGCTATTCATATCTAGCATTTCATCAATATGATCTTCTGCTACAGAAGGGGATCCAGCTTCTACCATCGAGCTAAAAAAGGGAATTTTATACCCACCATGCAAGGAGTAATCTTGTATATCTTCAACTAAATAATCCGGAACCCGAATTGCTTTTGTTGATGTTCCATACCTACCTTGACCTTTTGGCCTACCAGCACCCGCTCTTTGTCCACCATGATTCATAACTTTACTCCCAAAAAAAGATTTTACTTGAAAACCGTACATTTATTGTATAGCATAAATTTAGATGTAATGCCAAATAAAAAAATAGGTTTATGATGATAATATCGAAAAGTTCGTGGGCACAGAAAGAGCTATCAGAAAACTGGAGTTTAAAAATATTTCCAAAATTAGTAAATTATTCGTCTGTTAATAAATCCAAGAATAAATTGGCTTTCATATGCCGTGCTTTGGGTAAATACAAAGCGATACTAGTTTTAACATTTTTGCTAATATTCCAATTTTCATTGTACGATTATAACTATACCGAGTATATTAATCTAAGTTTCTAATGCTTAATTAAAAGTCTAGAAAAATTAAACCAAGAAGAAATAGGCTAGCCCCAAGAAGCTAAAAAAGCCTATGGCATCAGTACAAGCAGTCAGAAAAACTCCTGAAGCGGTGGCGGGATCGATATCAAAATGATTAAGTATTATTGGAATACAAGAACCTAAAAAACCAGCAATGGTAAAATTTATTACTACTGCGCTAGCAAAAACTAGACTTAATTTTATTTCAGTAAATAATAAGTAAGTAAGAACAATTCCAATAGCTGCGAGCAACAAACCATTCAGCGCGCAAACATAAATTTCTTTTGTGATTACTCTTCTAGTGCTTGCGTTAGTAATTTCTCTATTTGCGAGCGCTCGGACAGTTACGGTCATAACTTGTGTGCCAGCATTTCCGCCCATAGAGGCAACAATAGGCATAATTGTAGCTAACGTAATTAACTTGGCGATAGTATCGCTGAACTGATTAATTACAAGTGAGGTAAGGCAGGCGGTAATAAGATTTACGAATAACCATGGAAACCTGCTCTTGGTTGTTGTGTATAAGTTATAGAAAATATCGCTATTATTAACGCCTCCAAGGTGTAGAAACTCACTTTCTGCTTGCTCTTCAACGATATAAATCATGTTGTCAATCGAGATGCTACCTACAAGTTTTCCTTGCTTTGTTGTTACTGGAACGATTGTTAAGGCGTATTGCTT
This sequence comes from Rickettsia typhi, assembly GCA_945907105.1. GTDB lineage: Bacteria > Pseudomonadota > Alphaproteobacteria > Rickettsiales > Rickettsiaceae > Megaera_A. Next base: position 11,992 of record CAMDSB010000030.1, read on the forward strand.
AAATATAAAAGCTAATTCGTCAAGTTCGGTGCTAGTATCAGCTGCCATAAATTCATAGTTCATCAATTCAACTAGAGGCACATTCCTAGATGTTTTTAACAACGTGCATAACAGTATAGTTCCCACTGGTTTGAATCTACTATCGACAACTATTGCGGCATGAAAGTCGGCACTAATATTACTTCTTCTAATATAATCAATAGCTTGACCAGCAGTCCAGTGCTGTCTTAGTGAAACAAAGTCTTTCTCTAGAGCTCGGCCAGCAGTATTTTCTGGATACCTAAAACCTTCTATGATCTGTTGGCGTTTTTCATTTTGAAGTTTGGCAATCAATAATTCTTTTAATTCCTTATCAAGAGCTTCTATAACTTCGATAGAATCTTCAATATCAAGCTCATCAATTAATCTAGCACTTACATCTAGGCCGAGAGCTTCAATTGCAGGCTGTTTATTACCATCGCTCAACCAAACTAGTACTTCTGAATTAAGCATGCTTGCTATGGCTGGGAAAATAATATGGTAATATTTGCGATTAACGTTATCTAAAAAATCTGCTAAATCCGCATAGTGTAGCTCAAGAAGCAGTGGAGCTGCGTCGTCTACATTATCGTTAGTAATTAGATCATTAATATACCCAAATTGCTGGGCGAGTTTATCTTGATGATCAGGTGATATAGTGTTGAGCTCATCTTGCATAATCCCTCAGCTTGCGGATAAGAATTATAGAAATTTTTATTTTAAGAATTAATTGATTTTATATTTAATACCACCTTATATCAATGTTCATATTAGTGAAGCCACTAATCACCCAGCCACTCTAACACCAGAGATTTGTATGGTAAAAATGGTGCGGCCGAGAAGATTTGAACTTCCACTCCTTATCAGAACAGCGACCTCAACGCTGCGCGTCTACCATTTCGCCACGGCCGCTTATGGAAAACTTGTTTCTGTATAGCAAGTTTTCCAAGTAAAATCAATTACATAATGCAAATTTAGATATGTAAGAAAATAGAGCTATAATAAATTTTGTGTTTTTGCGCCAACTGATTTTAACATATTAGCTGTCTCGCAAAGAGGGAGACCGATAACATTTGAAAATGAACCGGAAAGATAGGAAACGAATGATTCCGCATAGCCATTAAGGGTATAACCTCAGGCTTTACCAATGCCTTCGTTGGTAGAGCAAAAATACTCAATATCCGCGTTTGATAGATGTTTAAATTTTACTGTTGATTTTACCACTTTTGTTAATTTTACCGTTTCGGTAAGGGTTTTTCTGATCACACATACACCAGTATAAACGCTATGACGTCTTTGTGATAAAAGCTTTAAGCTTAGCCTCACGTCTTCTGAGGTGACTGCTTTTCTCATAATGCGTCTACCAACTAGCGGTATAGTATCTGCGCCAATAATAATCCCTTGCTCGATTGTTGCGGCTACAAAAGCTGCTTTTTCAAAACTTAATCTGAGTGCAAGGAGCCTTGGAAGTTCACCGGGGCGTTCTGATTCATCAATATCAGAAGGAATAATAAAATCAGGTTTTATTCCAATTTGGTGGAGTAATTGAAGTCTAGCCGGCGAAGCTGAGGCTAAAATAAGGGGTAATTTCATACAAGAGTCTAGTATCTAAGAATTACTCTGCCATTAGTCAGGTCATAAGGGGTCATTTCAACACGAACTTTATCACCGGCCAGGATACGAATACGATTCTTACGCATTCTACCAGAAGTATGAGCAATAAATTGATGGCCATTTTCAAGCTTTACCCGAAAATGTGCATTTGGAAGCAATTCTAAAACTTCTCCGTCAAACTCAATTAATTCTTCTTTAGCCATAAAAGTTCTAAGTTGTTAAAATCTATTGATGGATAATAGCAATTATAACTAGTTATTGCAAGATCAAACTCGGAGTTATATATCTATCGTATTCTTAATGCTGAGTGCAGCAGCCACTAGAACTAATCATTAACTTCTTCAATAATACCCATTACTTCAACTGGTTTGAAGCTAGCTAGATCAATGAAGTCAGTGTAAAATTTTTGATTATGTCTCGCATTATGGTCAACAGATAAAACAATTGAATCAGAAAATATTTTCTTTATTTCGTTGCAAACTAAATTTGTAGTGTCAATGTCTAAGTTAGCTAATGTTTCGTCGATCACAAATAATACTGGTTCACCTAGATATTGTTTATAGATTATTGCGCTGATAATCATGGCTAGTTTTCCCTGACCAGTGCTTAAATTTAACTTGTCATCGTTACCTTTCGTGGAGAGCTTTTCTTCTGAAAAGCCGTGTTGACCAAATAGTGCAAATAATTGTAGTGCAGATTGCATTAGTACTTCTTTGTGGTTATTTACATATTCTTGATCTAGACGGTAAGTTAAACGTTCAAATAATGTTGTTGCCGGAGGTGAGAAAGAGGTAGTTCCGCAAAAAATTTCTTTAATAGCATGGTGTTGATAAGTCGGATAAAAAATCTTACCACTAGAACAAAAAACTGGCATTAGACATTTAGCAACATCTGTTATAAGCGTTGTTTTTCCGGTGCCGATCTTACCTGTGATTGCGTATATATGGCCCGGTTCAAACTCTAAATTTTCAATGTGAAGCATATCTGTGTTTTCAGCTTTTTTCTTTAAATGGTAATTTTCTAAAGATAAGATCATTGTCTCACTTAGTGAACGTTCAGGTCCGCCGTGGTGTCTTTCTTTTAAAATCTTCAAAGTCGATAATATTTCTGCTGGATCAATTTCTTGACCTGTACCATAAATAGTTGAATTCGAATTATTACTAAGCCCTAATGTTGTTGTTAAGTTTCCTATAAGAGTTTCAATAGCAAATAACTCTTCTTGACTAATGCCTTGAGATATAAATACGCCTGCATAAAGAAATTCCTGAATTGAATTTTTGATAAAATCTAATAAGGAAGTAATTGTTGATTTACTTTGAATAGGAGATGTAGAATTCTTTTCTATATATGCCAATACTTTACTCAGCATATATTTATTACCACCTAGTTTAGCAATTTCTTGGATATTTCCATAAGTATAGCCAGATGGGTTAGATACAATATTTAAGGTACATAAACCTATTTTTTGTGTAGTTATCTCAGTATCTCCTGCATCTTCTTCTTTTTTTAGGGTCTCTTTTAATTTAGTTACTATTTTGTTATGAACATTTTCTATGACTTCTTTAACTAATTTAAGCAATGATAGTTTGATCAAATAGTTTACTGGATTATCTTCCTTAGCAGCAAAAAATGATGCCATTTTTCCTGCGGGCATATATTGGAAGAATTTTTGTACTAAAACTAATTTTCCTATGTCAATACCTTGATATAGCAAAGAAAATAAAATAAATTTATTTGATAATATTTGTTTGAAATTACTTATAGCGTGGGTGATACCAGAAACATATCCCTTACTAAATTGATCTTCTAGCTTTGCGATCTCATCTGTTTTATCAAAAA
>CAMDSB010000031.1 GCA_945907105.1 Rickettsia typhi
TCACCAGTACGTGTAATATCATTCCCCGATACGTCAAGATATTTAAGATTAGGTAATTTGTACGTGTTGAGGCGCTGATTTTGTTTCTCTCTGCTCCTGAGCGTGCTGTACTGCTTTATCTACTAAATGGTTAGATATTTGTCGTGATATTTGAGCGTGTTGACTAAAGATTACCTCGTTTGTTACGCCTATAACATAGGCGGCAGAATATGCAGCTAAAATCGGTGCTTGTATTCTTACGGCGGTATCAAAATCTAATCCCAAAACTGAAGCTATTTTAGCGATGCATATTTTCTGATTTTCCACCCCATGGTTGTGATTCGCATAAAACCAGTTGGCATAAGCAGCACCAGCATGTTGTTTAGCAGCCATACTAGAATCACTAGACAAATCTAAGGTGATTTGTTTAACAATTTGATCTTCTGTATACTTCATGATAATGAAACCCCATATTTTATAAGTTATAGAGTATATATTTAAACCATAGGTTGTACAACGTCAAGTTGAATGTTTGATGAATAAAATCATCTGAGGTTAACCTATGAAAACTGATAGCGGGGGCTTATTTACAACTTGTGATTGTGACGTTGAACATAGAAATATAAATGTAATCTGTAAATAAAATGTATATTCACTAAAAATTTCAAAAAAATAGTCTCTGATGATAAAATAAATAAGGAATAATTGTCAGAGGTTAAACCTCTGACAAGAATAGATTTCTTTCAGCTGCCCGTCTCAGTGCTAATCCTTGAAGCCTTTTGCCGCCAGCATATACCCATCTTAAAAATTCTCTTCCAGCTTCTTTATTTAGACCATAGTTAACTTTCTGTCTAAGAATTGAGCGCTGCAAAGCTGCGTTGCCCATATTGAAGGTGAAAGAAACTAAGGCGGCAAATTGATTATCGTGTAATAATGTATCGATGTATTTTATTACTATCCTCTCTGTATAGAGTAAATCTTTCATCAGGATAGCTTCTGCTTCATTTAAAGATATAGTTCCAAATTTTTCTCCCGCTTGGATTTTGTGTCCATAGCCGATGGTTAAATGACCACCAGCACAAATATAGGTTTCTGGTTTAAATCCTTCAAAATATTTTATTAGTTCAATACCTTTAGTACTTGTAAATCTGTGCATATTTTTATTTGAATTCACCATATTTATTTTTCCAGAAATTTCTGAAAGTTCTTTGGCCATAGTAAAAACTAATCACACCAGCAAAAATTGCTTGATCGTCGATGTTCCATAATATTTCTAAATATTCAATAATGTGAGCTGAGTCTATTATTGCTTTATATTGTAAATACTTTACTGTCATGTACATAAAGAAGAAGCTGTATGCAAGCACAGGCCTTACCGAACCGTTTAGCATATCTACCCATCTAATATCTGTTTTATAGCTTGAATACAAAGAAGCTTGTTCTGCAATTTCTCTGGAAATATGTATTTCCTCTAAGGTTCTAGATGCATTTGCTTTATTGTATTCTATTTGTCTATCAAGAATGCTAAGTTCATGTTTTTTATCATTTACGTCCTTAAAATATTTAATAAGTTCCGGGATAATTGAGCTAATGAATCCCGCAATTGATGCAAGTAATGTAATCATTAAATTGACCTTTAATAATTGAAATTTTGAGCAATAATCTTCCCAAGCAGATGTTCGCTCTCTGGAAGTTGATATAATTTAATTAAATCCATTGAATTTTGAGATTTACTCATGGTGTGGGGTTGTTTATTTTCCCACAGAATATTTACTGGCCAGTGGATATTGAACGAATTATTGAATGATTGTTTTATAATGAGGGAAGTCTCGGGCAGCATTTTTTTATCAATAGTGATTTCAGTATCGGAATCTAGATATAAACAATGATGGGGTTGTTTTGCCGAAAGTAAAAATTTCTGACTAATAGTAATAAATTTATTTTGGCTGACTGGCTCATCTAATTTTGTACCAGGTAGAGAGATTTTCTCCCACTCCTCATTAGCAAATATAAGAAAAAAACTACTATTTATAACAAACACAATCATTCCAGCCTTTGGCTCGTGTAAAAGTACTGTCTTAGATTCGATAGGTTTGTAGCATATTTTGTTTTTGTGTTCTCCATTTGAGATAATAAATTTCTCTCCATTTTTTAAGTGCTCTGGTTTTTGATCAATAAAATTAATTACACTGAGACTCATGAAGCTATCAATTTTTAACAAGGCTTCATTAAAGGTAATATCTTTATTTAATTGTGATGGAATCATGAGATCCATAGAAAAATTTGTAGTTTTCATATTATTCTCTGATTAAGTTAAGAAACTATAGCAATGATAGCAATTTTATATCCACCACTAATATTAAGCGACTTTATATCCATAGCCATTTCGTATAAGTCAGTAGTAATGATGATATTTTGTTCTGCAGCTGTAACGGTAATAGTAAATTGATAAGATTTTGTTGTTGATAAGAATTGCCAATTCCCATCATCTTTTTCACGCGGTACCCAGCTTAAGAACAAAGTGGTATCTAGTAATTCGTGTCTAGTGATATAAGGGGAAAGAGGGGATTGGGCTTTATTTTGATAAATAATGGAGGTTTCATAATCGCAGCATTTAAAATCTATAGATTGATTTTGTAATTGTTCTGATATTGGAATTATGCTTATGACAGAATTTAATAAAATAAAATTTTCCTCAGAATCATGCGTCGTTATGTATTGTTCGGTTCCCATGACTCCCCGGGTGAGGTGAGATATTTTATATAAATTATCTTGGGTTTTCTCTATATATTTGAAATAGATTAATTCACTACCAACCATTGCATAACTGAAATTACCTGAGTTTGATATATCAAGATCATGGGCTCTAACCAGCACGAAATTATCCTCATCAAGGTGAAAGATATTGGCGGCTGAGATCTGCTGAAAGCTTACTACTGTACCGATTGAATTTGATGGTAATATGTTAGTTACTCTGCTCCAATTAGCATTAGTATCATTGCTCAATTTTACGTATAAAGGGGAGTTTGATACCCCTTGGAAATAAGCATACAACTCCGGTGTATTAGATCCACTTAAAGAAAATGGAAGATCAAGAATAATTAATTTTACTTCTTTGGTTACTTTAAATTCAGTAGCTAATTTATTTTTTGCAAAAGGTATGCTTGAGTAGAAATTTTTATTATCAACAATGCCCGTGACAACCATTTGTAAATTTTGTAAAACTATACTAATTATCCTTACAAAATATCTTTTGTTCTGATATATGAATATAATAAAGTCGCTGGGTTTTAATTTTAAATCACAGCAGTTTAAGGCAAATTTTAACACTCTATCTTCATAATAAGCATTGCCTATAAGCGTTTGACAAATTCTTTGAGCTTCTGCCTCTGTCATTGCAATAGGTAGGCGTAGGGTTACTTTATTGGCATAAGAGTTGGTTTCATTGTTTGTATATTTGTACGTAGTATTATAATTATCATCTTGATTAATGAAATATAGATCTATTTCCCCCAGTGTTATGTTTTTGGGTATTTCTATTTCTTCAATGTAAGAATTATTTGATAGTTTTAAGAATTGAGCAGAGTCAACACGAATTTCTTTTCCATAAGTTCGGCTTACAAAAGCTATTATATCGCGGTCATTTGCGTTAATATCAAAGAAATATGATGCACGCAGAGTGTTGATTGCATCAATAGCTGTAATGCGATTACTGAGCAAAAAACCTTCTACTGGTTGATCTACAGAAGCTACCTCAACACGATTAGCATCAATGCCACATTTTTTTGATATTTCAAGAATGATAGATGAAACGCTACATGAGCCAAATTTATTATTCACCCAGTGCCCTTTTTCCCATAAATGCCCGTCCCTCCAGACATTCATGTGAGGCCATGCTGGATACGGCCTTGCATCCCAAGTCCATAGGAACATTTGCTCGATATATTCTTGTGTATTCCAATATTCTAAAAAAGCCCGAATGGCCTGTCTTTGGATAGAAAAATCAATCTGCCCATTAGAATAGTGAGGTACACCACCATCAATACATTTTGGATCAAAAAAGACGTTTGGTTGATTCGGGGCTTTATCAATTGATGGGAAACCAAATTCAGTGAACCAAATAGGCTTTGAGCGGGGTACCCAAGCTGTAATTGCTTGATTAGGATTTTTATGAGTATTCTCCCACCAGTATCGTAAATTTTTCCATGCATATGCCTGGTTTAACAGATGTTTTACGTTGCGATCTATATTATCTATGTAATAGTCGTACCCTTCGCCTTTTGTCCAACCAATGGCAATTTCTTCAGGAGTAATGGCAGATAATACAGATTCAGTAACAGGAAAATATGCATCAATACCAATAAAATCAATAGCTTTAGAGGCCCATAGCGGGTCAAGATTAAACCATCCACCTTCAGTGTGATGATATTCTGACCAGTCTGCTGCGTAAGAGACAAAAACTCCTGGTCCAACAACTTGCTTTACTTTTTGTGCCAGTTTTATTAATTCATCAACTGCCGGAAATACATTAGTAACATTGATTTTTGTTAGTCCTATGAGCTCAGAACCAATGATAAATGAGTCTACATAATCTTTTACTAGATTTGCATAATGCATAATAAAGTCATTGTAACCATGCTCTCTCTCAAAAAAATTTTTAATATATTGGGCTTTGCATGTTAATCTGCCCCGCCATGGTTTTTGAGGAACATCAAGGAAAAACATAGGGTTAAACATAATTTTTAATTTTCTTGATTTAAGTTCAATCAAATATCTAACAACACTTGCATCATTTACACTACCTCCATAAATGGGGTTTTGGTGTTCATCTTTGGTTATTTCATAGGCAGTGTTTCGATTATATTTCCCTACTATCCATTCTTCAGAATATCTTAAATTCTTTTCTTTAAACTCAATAGCTGGTTTAATTACGCATTCCTTAGCGTCTAAGCTATTACCAAACCAACATACAACAGGAGAAACCCATTGAATATTTTGACAAGTCATCTGTAATTGGTTAAGGCTATAGACACTATTTGCGATATTGTAATGATTATGAGAATTGATCTTTGTGGTATCTATAACTGCGCCAAAAGGCGTAACCACAGATTTTTCTTGAATTTTGGTATCATATACATACTCACCAGAACCCGGAATCATAACTATAGATTTTACTAGGTCTTCAACAGAGGAATCTTGTTTTATGTTAGCTTTTCTTGTGACTTCGAATGTAAAACTAGGGATATTATCACCAAAATCAGCAAGTGGTAGTTTATCAAAAACAATGTAAGCAAGTCCTCTATAAGCTGGCGATGGTTCCTGAGACTTAGAGGATATCAATGGATCAGGAAATTGTTCCTCATTTCCATTGTACAGCCTAAAATTATATCTACTAAGGTCTAGTAATTCATTGCTATGCCATACTCTGCCAATATCCAAAATCTCGCCTTCACAAATTGCCATGGCAAAGCTGGCAAAATATTCAAGTTCCGTTGTTTGATTTTCTACTGTCAGATGCTTATTTTTAAAGTGACTATATGCGCTTGAAGTATGACGCTTTTCAGTAATTCGATCAGCCCAAATAATTTGGCCTGGAACTCTCATGCGGCCAAATACTAAGGGAATAGGGGAGCCATATTTTGCCGTGCATATAGAGAAACTATCTTTAACGTTGGTAAATTTATGAATAGTTTTTGTTCTATGAAGCCATTGATTATCAAGATAATCGCCTAGCAATCGTCCGCCATATCTGCCTATGGTTGATAATATTCCGCCACCAAAATATTTTCCAAGGCTGCTGCCAATATTTGCTAAAAAACTACCAAACATAATTATATTCTCTTTTAATATTATTACGCTGGGTAACATAGCATTGAAAGTAATGACGACTAATAGCTAGTTATGGTAATAGTTTTAAGAAATTAAGATTTAAGGCGGTCTTTATTTTGTCTCAAAGTCGTATTGGCAGAAGGTAATGGTGACTGACAATCTATTTAGTTTGCATTGCGACATCTTTAGATATTACTACGGCTTGACATTCTCAATGTGTCGTTTTATTTGTGGAGGCATGTAGTTTTCGTCGTGTTTTGCAAGTAGTTTTTTTGCTAAAAAAGATCTAGCAGGTTGTAGAGTTCCCTCGGCAACAATTCCTTGTCCTTCACGAAATAGAGCGGGTAAAATTCCTTGATAGATAATTTCTAATTCTTCTGAATAGTCAGTGATAATAAAACGTATTTTATTATCTTCTTCTCTTGTAATTGAGCCATTCTTAACTATTCCACCAACTCGTACTTTACTATTTTTTTTAATCTTAGAAATTTCAGAAGGAGGGTAGAAGAATACTATATTGTCATTCAAACTTGACAGTATAGTATATACTCCTATTGAACAGAGAGAAAGCATGATTAAGATTGTAAATATCCTATTTCTTTTTCGGTGGTTCACTAGACTTGAAATCTATAATAGTTTTGATTAAAACAAAAGATAATATTGTAAATGTAAAACAATATGCACAGAGCAAATAACTATTCATAAAATACCTTCAAATATTAATATTTTGTAATAATTGCATATTAATCTTGTAGTAGAAAATACAGGAAAGTTTTAAAATATTCTACTAAAATTACTTACTTAAACTAAAAAATTGGCATTGGTATTATGACAAGTATTGATATATGATATATTGTCGGGAAAGATGGCTCATATCAAATATTGAAGGAATAAATGAAAATATTAAATTTCTTGTTTTTTTGTATTGCTTCTCTTTTTCTATTAGCGATTGCCGACGAGGCTTTTGTTGACGATAATATACAGTATATTGTTTAGTAAGCAGTATGAATAAGTCAATTTCAGGCAAATATTGGTCCGCGCATTCTTATGATGAGAATTTTATTGCTGAACTTCAACGCTATCTTGGAATAGATGATTTTCTTGCAAGAATAATATCAACGCGTGTAAGCTCTATTACATCAGCTGAACAGTTTCTTAACCCCAAGATTAAGTCGTTACTTCCAGATCCATTCCATCTACTTGACATGCAAAAAGCTGTAGATAGGATAATCGAGGCAATAAATAATAATGAAAAAATAGGTATTTTTGCTGACTATGATGTAGACGGAGCTACTTCTGCTGCTCTTTTAAAAAATCTATTCAGAGAACTTGGAATTAATACAAGTATATATGTCCCTGATCGTATTACAGAAGGCTATGGTCCAAGCCTAGAAGCCATGCAAAAAATTAAATTGCAAGGGACAAAACTAGTTATTACTGTTGACTGTGGTTCAGTGGCTTTTGAAGCGTTGGAGTACGCAATTACTTTAGGTCTTGATGTAATAGTAGTAGACCACCATATAAGTATGGATAATCTACCCCATGCTGTCGCAGTTATTAATCCTAACCGTTTGGATGAGACAAGTGAATGCAAAAACTTAGCAGCAGTTGGGGTGTCATTTTTATTCGCAGTAGCGTTGTGCAAATCGCTTAAAGAACTTAATTTTTTTAATAAAAATAACCTCCAACCACCTGATCTTATGCAATATCTTGACCTAGTAGCATTAGGTACAGTTTGTGATGTTATGCAATTGACTGGACTTAATCGTGCATTTGTTGCGCAAGGGCTGAAAGTAGCAAAAAATAGGGTTAATATAGGGTACAGAGCTTTATCTGACCTTGCCACTATTCAAGAACCACCTAATTGCTACCATCTTGGATTCATTCTTGGGCCACGTATAAATGCAGGTGGAAGAGTTGGTAAATCTTGGCTGGGGGCACATCTTCTGTCAACAATTTTTGAGCAAGAAGCATTAGAGATTGCTACTGAACTTGAAAAATATAACGAAGAGCGCAAAGCTATAGAATATACAGTTCTGGAAGAAGCAATGAGTTTAGCTCAGGAGCAGGTTAATGATCCTAGTCTTTTTATAGTAGGTAATAAATGGCATCCGGGTGTTATCGGTATTGTGGCTGGCAGATTAAAGGAGAAATATAATAAACCAGTGGCAATTATTGCTTTGAATGATGGCATCGGCAAGGCTTCGTGCCGTTCAATTAAAGGGGTTGATTTTGGCTGTAAAATTATAGAGGCAAAACAAAAGGGGTTGGTAGTTGCCGGAGGAGGGCATGCCATGGCAGCAGGGTTTACTGTAGAAGAAAAGCAAATTCATGAGCTTGGACAATTTTTAAATCAAAAATTTGCTAAAGATTTACAATCTACAGAATCTCATTTGCGTGAGTTTTACGACATTGATCTGTCAACTGCTGCTGCTACTCTTGAATTGCTAGCTCAGATCGATAAGCTAGAGCCTTTTGGTAATGGAAATCCTGCTCCAGTATTTAGGTTTTCTGATGTTTACGTCCTTAGGGCTGATATTGTGGGCTCAAAGCACATTAAAGTAATTTTTGCTCCAACTAAAGATTCTTATAGTTCTAAACCACTTTCTGGCATAGCTTTTAATGTGGTGGGCACTGAGATAGGGAATATCTTGCTATCACCAAAGTCACACCGATTATCTATATTAGGTAAGCTCAAGGCAAATAAATGGCAAGATAAGGAAACGGTACAATTTCAGCTTTATGATATAATAACCTGAGTTTATTTATAGAAAAAGGTAAGGAGTGATGAGTATAGTGAGAAATATCGTAATAATTTATGTGTGTTTAATAAATTCAGCATTAGCTGAGACCAATAAGTGGAGCAATTACATTAATCAAAGCGTAGGAGCTCCATTATATTATTTGCACGAAAGTGCCCTATACCTGTTTCCAACCCAATGTCCTAATTGTCGAGCCTTCTCTTTTGGTTCTGGACCTGGAAATGAAGAGATTGATTTGGTTAAAAAGGGCTGGGTAGTGACTTCAAATGATATTAATCCATTCTCTGGCGAGATAATTGTTGAGAGAGCAAAAATATTTCATGGTCGATTTCAGTTTCAAAATGTAGATTTTGCCTCAATAAAACTCACGGGGCAGTATGATTATTTTTTCTCTTTCTTTGCTCTACCTTTTGGGGATAAGAAAATAGTGCAAAAACTGTTTAGACACATGTCTTTGTACAGCAAAAAAGATACTCTGGTAGCTCTGAATTTTTTTGGACCAGAACATGATTTTGTTAAAAAAGGCATTGCTTTTTCTATGGAACAGGAAGAGGTCGCCAAATTACTTGAATCTAATCGGTTTAGGATAATATATATACTTAGGCGTATCTATGACAAAGTTGATCAAGAAGGAGTAATGACTCATTGGGATGTTATAGATGTAATGGCAAGAAAGAAATTTTAATGCTGCGGACAATTAAATTTAAGTTTTTTTTGCCAATTATGAGTGAGTATTGTTATTTTGTTATAATCATCCCTATGTAGCGATCTCGTTATCGTTCACAGAGGTCATAATATTATCTGTTTCATCGGATAATTTCGCAAGGTCACCATAAGGGTTAAGGTTCTCAATCGCTCTATCAGAAAATAGTAGTAGAATAGGGGTTGTAATAGATAATAAAATTAAAAAACTGATCATTTTTCCTCCGGATTTAAGGTTGAATGTAACTCACATATTTTAATTCTAGGTCTGAATAATTAATAATTTGTAAACATAAGATTTTTTTGGAACAAGATAACGATTTATTGACCTTCCACCATATTCACTATAAAGTACATAAATTAATTTTAAGGAAATTTTATAAATTACTATGACGTTATCATCAATTGTTAGTAATAAACTCGCCTTTACAGGCTCTTTAGGTAACACTTTAATTGCTAGATTAGATTCCCCAGAACATCCCGATGCATATGTTTTATTTGCCCATTATTTTACTGGTAATAAAGATATAACAGCGCTTAGTAGGATAGCCAGAGCTTTGAATCGTGCCAATATAGCATTATTTCGATTTGATTATACCGGGCTTGGAGCTAGTGAAGGAGATTTTACTAATACAAATTTTTCTTCTAACGTAAAAGATATTATAGCGGCAGCAAATTTTATGCGAGACCATTATCAAGCTCCACAAATTTTGGTTGGGCATAGCTTAGGTGGCACGGCAGCGATTGCAGCAGCTTCAGAAATTGCTGAAGTCAGAGCTGTTGCGACAATAGGTTCTCCGTGTGATACAGCTCATGTGCAGCATAATTTTATAAATCATATAGATGAAATAAATGAAAAAGGGGAAGCTGAAGTTATGCTTGGTGGGAAGAAATTTAATATAAAGAAACAATTCCTTGATGATATTTCTAACCAAGATATGCCAGGGAAAATTAGGAATCTCAAAAAAGCCTTACTTGTTATGCATTCACCTATCGATGAAACAGTAAACATAGAGAATGCCCAAAGGATCTATGAACTTGCTAAGCATCCAAAGAGTTTTATCTCTCTTGATAAAGCAGACCATTTGTTGATGAAAAGTCCAGCTGATAGTAAGTATGTTGCAGCAGTTCTTGCCGCTTGGGCTAGCAGATATCTAGATTAAACTCCGGCATAACTAATAAATCGTGTGAGCCTTTCTATAAATCATCGTTATGCATTTCGCGCAAAAGCATTCGTTTAGTAACAAAATATAGCATTAGAGCAACCCATAAATAACTACACAAAAACCAATTTTGCCACATATTAAACGAAATCATTGATATAACTAGACATGTCCAAAAGCAAGCAAAGCCCGCGGATCTAATATTTATAAGTCTTCTAGATTGATGCTCTAAAAATATTTTATTCCAACAAAATAAATATTTACATAAAATAGCTAAATACATAAACAACCCTACAATACCATTTTCTAGTAAGATTTGTACTATGTTATTATGGGGGTGCGTAGGAAAAACAGATAATTTATGTCCCTCATATTCGATAAAATCTTCATCTACGAAGTTTCTTGATGCTCCATGTCCCCACCCAATAAATGGTTTTTGAGCTATTTTTTGTATAGTATAATCCCAGATGAATAATCTGTGTTTAGCAGAAATTGGTAGAAATCTTGCTTCTTCTATAATTTTATGTGGAGTTATTAGTGTAATCATGCCAACGAAGGTTAAAGTAGATAAGATTAGTAAAAAGGATAATAGTTTTGGGTTTGCAAAGAAGCGATACCGACTTACCAAAAATACTACTCCTCCCACAAAAAAAGATATAAAAGCAGCTAAATTATCAGATATTCCTAGAGTAAATAGTACAATTAAGTAAACCAAAGCTGCCTGTATATTTTTTTTATTCCCTATCAAGGAAGCGATCACTACCCATGCGAATAAGGCAAGGAGGGCGCACCCACGGTCTAGATAATATAAATAAAAATCATAATTATCTTTTGTTTGAAAAGTCTTTTTAAATAACGTACTTATCAAGCCGTTACCAAGGAATTCGATATAAAATAATAGAATTGCTCCAATTAGGCCAATTAGTAAGGGAGTATCTTCTATTTTTAGTTTCTTTATCAATAAATCAACATTGGTAATCAAAATATATATAACTATCGAGATAGAAAATACTGATAAAAAAGATCCAAAGCTTGCTAGTGGCTTGGTAGACCATACGCTGCTAATGCATAACAAAATAAAAAAAACTATCTCAAGTCTAATTTTAGTCAAATGAATTTTTACTTGATTCTTTATTAAATACAGTGATGCAGCTAAAAATAATGGAATTGTAATGCCAAGAGATAATCCAGCTATCAGACCGACGGTTGGAATGAGTACAAGTAGATAGTTGAGTAATAGTTGCATAAATAATTACTTCTTTACTATACAATCCAAAGGAATAACTTCGTATACTGGATGCTCAAGTGTAGATAGTGATGGGTTTGACGATAGTACCCAGCCATGAAAAACCACAAGATTTTCTTTTTCAACTTTATTATCCAATATAGTCAATAACATCCAATTATTTGCATTATAGGGGTCAGTACCCTTGATACACTTATGTAGTTCAACCGATAAACTACCAAAAAGTTTCACCTCTCCAATTTTCAATATATACTCAGTCGATTTTGTTGTAATTTTGTTTAAAATAATTAATTTTCCCTTATCTGCTTGTGGTAAAGGTTCATCTACTTTAATGGGGATGTTCTCATTTTGCGTATCCAGCAGGGGAGTTTTGTTTTGTTGTTCGGTATGGAGAAGGGGGCTATTTGGTGCTTTTTTACTTTCTATAGGTCTTTCTTCATCACTTTTTGAGGGAGTTGATTCTGAATCAACTATAGTGGTTGCACTCTCCTCGCTTTTAAGATCAGAGCCAAGGGCTTTCTCTATATCTGAAATATCCATCTCCGCGCCAAAAGCTTTGGTAGAGCATATCAAGGCTAAGAAAAGCACCAAGTATGTTGGTAATAAAAATCTAAATTTGGATTTAATCATTTGATATGTGAATGAACAAAGCTGGTTCAAGAGTTATTCTTGAACCAGCTAGGCAATTAATATTTTTGTATCTATAAACTGAGTTTAGCTCCTATAAGTGCTACGGTACCACGAGTCTTCTTTTTAGAAAGATCAGGTCTAAATTCTGGTCTTCCTTTCAAAATAAAGCTAGAAACCTCAGCGTACGGTTTAAATCCAGGAGCAAGAAGATAATTAGTACCAACTGAAACCGCATCAACTGTATTCTTGAACTGATCAGACTTGAAGTAAGATACTGAAGCAGCAAAAGGACCTTGCTTATAAGCTACTGTTCCAGAATAGTAATCAGTTCTACGACCAGTTTTATGGAACTCTGCCGTAGTCAAGCTTTTGCCCAAAGATCCAAAAGACCCTGCGTAGGAAAAGTTTCCAACATTCACTACTGCGCCTATGTTAAATGTTCTTAAGTTGCTGAGTTTAAATAGTTGTGGGTTAGTATCATCTGCCGTTGCATATTTTTTTGCACGACCAGCTGATTTTCCATACTCTCCGGTTAATGCAAGTTTTGCATCAAGGCCATCAGCAAAATTTTGTTCTAGGGTTACGCCGCCCGAGAAAGCGTCCTTAACATTGCGATCTATTGTGAATCTGTCTATACCACCAGTTTCAACTTTTCTAACATCCTCACCGCTCGAGTTAACGTTAGGGTTGTCAGCACCAGTGTTACTGGAATCTGGTGTATAAGATACGCCTACTTGTAATTTTGTAGACGAACCAAGCTCAAAGTTTGGGGTATAGTATGCAACTGATCTTGCTGGTTCGCTACTATATGACCTGCTTGGCAGTGTAGTAGTTAACTTACTGTCTAGGAAAAACTCAGCAAATGTAGTAAAAGTAGGATCAACGTTGGATTTTTGTTTCAAATGTGCAGTTGAAAACTTTGCATATCTGCCCCAGTCGTCAAATGTAGCAGCCGCAATAGTCCCGCCATCAATCATCATTTGAGCAGAAGGAGCAATTGGAGAGCCAGCTTCTATCTTACCAAAATCACTCTTTAGATATATATGTGAACCATTATAGTCCGGCGACCCTTTTCTTTTTGCTGTAGGTACTAGAACTACTTTACCACCGTATGTTATATCGTTTAATTCTTTCGATGCATCAGCAGATAGAGCTGCTTCATTGAAAAATGCAAAACTCTTTCTATTGCTTGAGACGTTTTTTTCATCACCATCTAGCTTAGACTGATTCCTTAAACCAGCCTGAAAATGGGCGAAGCCCGAAAGTTTTAGTTCTAAATCAGATACGACAGGAATTTTGTCAGCATGCACTTCGGCTATTGCCGTTGTTGAAGACATAAGTAGAGAAACAATCCCTACTGTTAGCATAATTTTTTTTATTTTCATCGAATTTTACCAATATCATTATGTGTTGAAACCTTATTTATTTAAAGTTTGTTTTTTTAGATAAAACTAAACAAATAAAACAAACTCCAGTCTCTGCATTTAATAAACAATTGTACTCTATCTCAGGAACTTTTCTATAGAGCTTTACTTTTTTTGTATCTAGATTTAGTAACAAGTGTCAAATATATCACTTAGTTCTTTGTAAAACACCGTCATTTAGGTAATTTTAATTTTTGAAATAGATCTAAGTTAAAATATTTTTATATTTAGTATCAATCTAAGTTGTGATTGCAGATTAGATTAAATAGAGTATTGTATTCTCAACTACAAAACTAAACAAAACTATTTAATTACTAAGAGCTTGTTTTATGGCCGTAATGTCTGATAAATGGATAATAGACAAATCTAACAACGAGAACATGATTGCTCCTTTTGTTGAGACGCAAATAAAATCAGATGCTTCGGGCAAGATAATTTCGTATGGCGTATCTTCTTATGGATATGATGCAAGAGTATCTAACGAGTTTAAAATTTTTACAAACATCAACACTGCTATAGTTGATCCTAAAAATTTTGATAATGATAGTTTAGTTCATAAAGAGACTGAGGTGTGTATTATTCCACCCAATAGTTTTGCGCTTGCGCGAACAGTGGAATATTTTAAGATTCCAAAAGATGTGTTGGTTATTTGTGTTGGAAAATCTACTTATGCCAGATGTGGCATTATTGTAAATGTAACTCCGCTTGAACCTGGCTGGGAAGGTTATGTAACATTAGAGTTCTCAAATACTACCCCTCTACCAGCTAAGATATATGCAGGAGAGGGCGCGTGCCAGTTTTTGTTCCTAAAAGGGAACGAGCAATGCAGAACAACCTATGCTGATCGAGAGGGGAAATATATGCATCAAACTGGTGTAACATTACCTAAAATATAAATAAAAAAATTAAAAACAGGACTTTTTATGCAAGATTATTCTAATGAAGAGCGCGGCATGCCGCACATTGCAGTTAATGCACAATATATTAAAGATTTTTCATTTGAAAACCCAGGAGCTCCTGGAAGCCTCGCTACTATGGATAAATCTCCTCAAATTGATTTAGCTCTCGATTTGAATGTTCAAAAGCTTCCAGAAGAAAATTATTATGAAGTGGAGATTTCTATAAGTGCCAAAGCATTATCGAATCAGAAAACGCTTTTTGTAGTGGATCTGAAATACGCAGGAGTTTTTAACCTAATAAATATTCCAGAAGAACAAATTCAGATGTTATTAGCCGTTCACTGCCCATCAATAATTTTTCCTTATGCCAGAAAGATCATTGCAGATGCAACACAAGATGGAGGCTTTCAGCCGTTGATGATAGATCCAGTTGACTTCGGGGTTTTATACAGTAAAAAAATGATGCAAGATGGTGATCTATATGATGATAAAAAGAAA
>CAMDSB010000032.1 GCA_945907105.1 Rickettsia typhi
TTGTCATGCTTGCAAATTTTTCTAACTACAATATATTAATACAGGTTGGTTTGAGTTTTTCAAAATACTAAATTACAGTTTTGTAAATGATAAATAAAATATACGGACAAATTTTTAAAAAATCTCCTTGGGATAATTTTGATCAAGAAAATAATATATTCACTAAAAAAAGAAAAGATCAATTTAAGTTGAATAATTTTCAGTTTAATTTTAGTGCTAAAACTGTTATGGCTGCAGCTGCTATTATTTTTGCTTTATGGCTTGGTTCTGGGGTTTACGAAATAGAAGAAGGCGAGCAAGCGGTTGTTGTTAGGTTTGGGAAGTTTAATAGAGTTGGATATGCTGGGTTAAATTATCATCTTCCTTCTCCAATAGAAATTATTATTCGAGAAAAAGTTGACCAGTCTAGGCGTATTGAAGTGGGTTATCGTTCGACTGGCCGTGCCAGAGTTGGAGGTGCTGTTTCCGCAACAGATGTAAAAGCTGAAAGCATAATGCTTACTGGTGATGAGAACATTATTGGATTACATGTGGACGTTATGTGGCACATAAATGATTTGTCAAAATATGTCTTTAATATTGCGAGTCCAGAGGAAACTGTTAAAGCTGCAGCGCAAAGTGCAATACGTGAAGTAATTGGTAATACTCCAATCTCTGCTGTTCTTTCTAATAAGAAACAAATGATAGCAGATAAAGTGGAACAATTAATGCAACACATTCTTGACCAATACGATTCCGGGGTAATGATAGAACAAGTCAAATTGCTCAGAGCGGAGCCGCCTGAAGAAGTAATAGCTGCTTATCGAGATGTACAGACTGCTAAGGCTGACAAGGAAAAAGTTATAAATGAATCGGAAGCATATAAGAATGATGTGCTGCCGAGAGCTAGAGGAGAGTCTGAAAAAATAGTTCAGGAAGCGGAAGGCTATAAAGCTGAAGTGATGTCTAGAGCAGAGGGTGATGCAGCTCGATTTAATGCGGTATATAATCAGTATTATGCGAATAAAGAAGTTACTAGAAGTAGATTATATCTAGAGACAATAGAAGCGATACTGCAGGATTCAGATAAGGTGATTATGGGAGGCGAGGGGATGTTACCTCATATGTCAATACAACAAAAAGACCCATTGGAAACTAGACAGATTAATGATAAATAATATGAATAAATTGTATATAACCGCCATAGCTTCATTTTGTTTAATTATAGTTTTGGCTGGAGCGCTCTTTACTGTCGATCAGAAAGAAATCGGAGTTGTATTTCAGTTTGGTGAAGCTGTAAGAATTGTTGAGAACCCAGGTCTGAATATTAAAGTTCCTTTTATTCAAAATGTACAATTTCTGGATAAACGAATTTTGAATGTTAGTGCAGAGGAAAAAGAGCTAACCGCTTCGGATGAAAAAAGGCTTATAGTAGATGCTTTTGCTAAATACAAGATAACTGAACCTGTGATGTTTATCAAAACTGTTCATAATTATTCTGGTGCTAATTTGCGTTTGAATAAGATTTTAGAATCAGCCATGAGGACAGTGATCGGACGATTCCCACTTAACACTTTGCTTACAGAGCAACGAGCGAACTTAATGCAGCAGATTAGGGATTTGGTTCATAAAGAAGCTGCATTATTTGGTATAAAAATTATAGATGTTAGAATCCTAAAATCTGATTTACCTACTGAAAACAGCGATGCTATTTATCAGAGAATGAAAACAGAAAGATATAAAGAAGCTAAACAAATCAGGGCTGAAGGGGCTGAAGAAGCGGCAAGAATAAAAGCACGTGCGGATAAAGACAATAAAATTATATTAGCTGAAGCTTATATGAAGGCTCAAAAAACTAAAGGTGATGGAGATTCAGAGGCGGCTAAAATGTATAATATTGCTTACTCTAAGGATCCAGAGTTTTACAAATTTTATCGTTCATTAGTGGCCTATAAATCGTCTTTAAGCAAAGAAAATACACAGTTTGTTTTATCGCCTAAGGCTGAATTCTTTAAGTACCTACAAATTGGAAAGTAAATATAGTATGAAAATATTAAAGCTACTTACATTTATTATTTTGGGATTATTTTGCGAAGCTAGAGCAATAGCTGCTATCCCTATGCAAATGAGTAGTTTTGCTGATATTATAGAGCCATTGATGCCTACGGTTGTCAATATCTATACGGTTAAGTATAACAACGAAACTAATCAAAAAGGATCGGTGTTGCCTGAAATATTACCGCTTGATAGGTTCAATGATTTCTTTGAAAAATTTAATGTGCCCTTTTCTTTTGATGAGTTATATAGCAGTAAAAGTGCTTTAGCGTTAGGGTCTGGATTTATTCTAGATGAAGAGGGGCATATAATTACTAACGATCACGTGGTTACTGGCTCTGATGAGATATATGTCAAACTCTCGGATAACACAGAATTTTCAGCAAAAATTGTTGGTACTGATCCCAAAACAGATCTCGCTCTGCTAAAAATTGATGTAAAACAAAAACTACCCTTTGTGGCTTTTGGAGATTCTGCGAAATCTCGAATTGGTGATGTAGTGATCGCCATAGGTAATCCTCTTGGTTTTGGTGGGACAGTTACTACTGGTATTATATCTTCTAAAGGAAGAGATTTGGGAATGAACCAAGATGAGCTGGTTGATGATTTTATTCAAACAGATGCGGCAATCAATACAGGAAATTCTGGTGGACCTTTATTTGATGTTGAAGGGAAAGTTATTGGTTTAAACACTTCTGTTCCAGATATTAATGGGGGAACAAACATTGGTATTGGATTTGCCATTCCATCCAATACTGTAAAAGACATTGTAAATCAGTTGAAGGAAAAAGGAAAAATTAGCCGAGGAAGGCTTGATATTGCGGTGCAGCAGGTAACTAAGGAATTAGCAGATGCTTTATCTCTTAGTAAGACATATGGGGTATTAGTGGTAAGTGTCCGCTCTGGTGGCTCGGGAGCAAAAGCAGGTTTAAAGCGTGGTGATTTGATTACAGAATTTAATGGAAAAATGGTTTTAAATTCTAGAAAGTTGCAACTTTTTGTTGCCGAATGTCATATTGGTGAAAAAGTAAAACTAACTGTTATTAGAGATGGGAATCCTTTAACCATAGTTGCCCAAATAGTGGATCTAGAACCACAGGAAGACGAAGCAGTGTCAGTAGAATCGACAAAAGAAAAAGCAGGGGTGACATTTAGTAATATTTCATCAATGGTTATTTCTAAGTTTGGATTGGAACAGAATAGCAAAGGTGTGGTGGTCACAGAAATATCTCAAGAGTTAAATTTTGATTTACGTATAGGTGACTTGATTATGGCTATTAATCAGGAATATATAAATGATGTTGAGCAATTTGATAATGTGTATGAAAAAATAAAAAGTGGCAATAAAAAGAACGTAGTGCTGCTTGTTAGGCGGCGTGAATTTACTATGTTTGTCGCAATGCCTATAAAATAAATACCAATTTTGTGGGTATTGCTTGTGTTGTTAACTATATAAAAATTCATCTTTATTAGTAACCATATAGGTGTAAGCCATCCTATTTGTTTTGGTAATGCCGATTTCTAAGTTCTTCGCCATGACAAATTTTTACAACAACATGCTGGGGAAGCTCTGTGGTTAGTGGGTAATGCTGCGACCTAAAATTTAATTATCTACAATAATTGGAAAAATCTGATATAATATTATCTAAAATTAAATATAAAAAAATATCTTTATTAAAATAGATTAATTCAAAACAAAAAAATAAAATAAAACAATGATTGATGAAAATAAAATTGCCGTATTAAGCTTTTATAGTTTTACCAACATAGAAGATCCAGCGATCCTTTTACCAAAGATTTTATTGGTAACGAAGAAGAAATATGTTCGAGGTACAGTGCTTGTTGCTTTTGAGGGTTTTAATGGTTCGATCTCAGGCTCAGAAGAAAATGTTATATTCGTAGTGGAAGAAATTAGGAAGATAACAGGTGCAAAAGATATTAATATAAAAATTAATTACTGCAATGAACAGCCATTTTCGAGAATCAAAGTAAAAATAAAAGAAGAAATTGTGGCGCTCAAATTCGGTGAGTTAGATGTTGAGAAATTGAAAGGCCAATATATAGACACTTGTGATTGGGATAATTTTATTAAGAGAAGTGACGTAATTACTATCGATACTCGTAACGATTATGAAGTAAAAGTTGGAGCATTTGAAGGTGCAGTTGATCCGAAAACCAAGACTTTCAGAGAATTCCCGGAATGGGCGATAAGTCACATGGATTTATTAAAGGATAAGAAAGTTGCAATGTATTGCACTGGTGGTATTAGATGTGAAAAATCTACCGCGCTACTTCGAAAACTCGGAGTGGAAGAAGTATATCACCTGAAAGGAGGAATTTTACAATACCTTGAAGATACCCAGAATCCTAATGGTACTTGGCAAGGAGAATGTTTTGTTTTTGACGATAGAGGAGCGGTTTCATCATCTCTTGCTCCTTCGGATGGCTTTTGGGTTGAGAGTGGACAAACAGCAAAAAGCGTAAGTTATAACAAGTAATTGAGTTTGGTATAATTTTTATACCAAAGCATGATTTGAGTAAACAGATTGTCATTATGGAACACAACCTTAGCACTAAACTTATTGCTATAGTAAGTGATAATACATTCATTTATGAAGCTCTAGTTGATAATGTTGATTGTAGAATTGAGTTAATTGAGACAGACAGCAAAAATTATATTACCTCTCTTGGTAAGGTTGATATATTGATTGTTGATAAGACGCTGCTTAAACAGGAGATACCTCTCTTCCGAACAAACATATTGATCAATTGTACTAATAATAAAATATCTGCAAATGAAATATATTTTACTAAGCCTTTTAAGTTAATAGACTTAATCAATACCATTGAGAAACATCAAGATGGTAAGAATTTGTTTTGTAGTATTAACGAAGATTGGGTGTATAGCCAGCAGCTTGGTAGACTTTCTTCGAAGGATAAGTCTATTTTTCTAACGGATAAAGAAAATGATTTATTCAAGAAATTATTATGTGTAGAAGGCCATCTTGCTAAAAAAGATTACCTTCGTCAGGAGGTATGGAATTATCACCAAGATGCCGAATCTAATACGGTTGAAACACATCTTTACAAGTTAAAACAAAAACTTCCCTTTGGTCTTTTGGAAATAAAAAACTCAAGTTGTTTTCTTGTCATTGATAGCTTGAAGTGATCTAAGAACCTTTTGTAACATGGAGGTACAAGCTTTTGCCCAGTAATTTATTAGTCTAATTTTTTACAGGAGAAGTATGTTATTAATTAATGAGGTGTATTCAGCAAAGTTACTAAATTTTAGCATTTGTTTTGTTTTTATCTGATTATTAAACCAAGTGCATTGTCGCTTTGCGTATTGTCTAGTTTTAGCGGTAGCAAGGTCAATTGCTTTTTGTTTAGTAATTTCTCCTTTTGTATACGCTATAATTTCTTGTACGCCAAGCGCCTTCATGGCTGTTGTGTTTAAGTTAGGATATTGTTGGTTCACTGATTGTATTTCTTCAATAGCTCCTTCATTTAGTAGTGTCAAAAAACGATTATTGCACGTTTCGTAAAGAAAATTCCTTTCTGGCATTAGTGATATTATATAAAAGTCAAAGTTTGGTAAGGGAAGAGTGTTCTTTTGCGCCTGATAATATAAGATAGATTTCCCACATTGCTCTATTACTTCATAAGCTCTGATTACTCTTTGGGTATCACCCACGTGGAGTGTATTTGCGACCTCAGGGTCGATGGTTTTTAAAAGGTTAAAAAACACCTCCGATCCTAGCTCTTTATGAAGAGTTCTTGCTTTAGATCGTACCTCATTAGTAATATCGGGTATTGAGCTAAAGCCGTATATTAGCATGTTGATATACATGCCGCTTCCACCAACGATTACAGGCAATTTGCCCCTATTAGATATTTCCAAAATAGATAAACTAGCAGAGTTTGTATATTTTGTGGCTGAAAACTCAGTATCTATATCTAGAAAATTATATAAATGGTATGGTAAATCTTGTTTTAGTTCTTGAGATGGTGAAGCTGTAATAATTGGCAATTGCTGATATATTTGCATCGAGTCAGCATTGACAACTTCACCGTTATTTTTGCGTGCAAATTCATGAGCAAAGTTAGTTTTGCCGCTGGCTGTTGGGCCGCAAATTATAACTGCCTTTTTCATTGTTTTATGCGAGCACTATAGTTTTAAGCTTACCATCAACTCGGCCCATTCTCTTTTACTCATACCACTTGATTCTTGGTCGATTTTTTTACCAGCAATCATTTGACGAATAACTTCCATACCTTTTCTAGAAATTGACGTAGCATACATCTTATGTTCTTCAAACGCCTCGTAAGCATAAGGTACCCAAGCTTTAACTATATCCAGCATCGCTTGCGCATAAACTCTGATTTCATATTGAGCATGAGGATCTGCTCTAAGTGCAAGAAAATGCAATAAGTTATGTAAATTAATTTTCCAGTACCATTCAGTATAGGTATTGAGAGTGAGGTTAATCCTAGCTAGCTCTCGGGTAATGCCTATATTATTTTCATCGATGACATTGCCAGCTGCATCTTCATTCATCATTTCAACGTAATGGTTATAGCAATTTACAGAATCATTTTTTATTATTGATAAAACTCGATCAGCCACTTCATCAGGAACTGTGTCCGTGCTACGACCTTGCTTGTTCACCTTTGATTGTGGGCTCAAGTTTGCTTTTTCAGGAACATAAAATTCGTTGCTTAAGATAGAATACCGTGCTGAATACTCGTTTACGCTTGCAGTTCTATGACGAATCCATTGTCTTGCAATAAATATTGGTAATTTAATATGAAATTTTATATCGCACATTTCAAATGGCGTAGTATGTCTATGTCGCATCAGGTAATTGATCAGCCCTTTATCTTCGAGACTTTTCTTTGTTCCTCTTCCATAAGATACTCGGGCGGCTTGTACTATCGAGCTGTCATCACCCATATAGTCAACTACACGGATAAATCCGTGATCAAGAACAGGAATTGGGGTGTATAAGATATCCTCGAGAGCTTGCACTGTTGCTCTTTTTGTTGTATTTTTAGTTTGTAAAAGTTCATGAAGTTCATCATTTTTTGCCATATAAGTATTTCCTTTGCTAGATATTTGGGAGATATTCACTAAAATTTCTTGTCAACGGTAGATGATATCAATTAAATTGTAATTCAGTAACTGATTTTTTAAAAAAATAAATTTAATGATATTCATTGTTGTATCTTTCGTTCTCGGTCTGCTTTGTATAGCAGGCTTCATTTCAGCAGCCGAAACTGCTATCACCGCTGCTTCTCCTGGACTTATTCAGAAACTTAAATCAGAAGGAAACAAGAGAGCAGAATTGCTGCTTGGAATTTTGAAGATAAAGGAAAAAGTAATTAGCACTCTTCTCATTGGAAATAGTATCGCCAATACTATATGTACTACTGTTTCTACAGGAGTATTTATTGAATATTTTGGTGATGATATGGGAACAGCCATTTCAGCTGTTGTGATGTCGTTTATGATTATAGTCTTTTCTGAAGTAGTGCCTAAAGCTATTGCAGTGGTGAAATCAGAAAAAATAGCACTACTTGCTACGCCTGCCTTGTTGGTTGTATTGAAAATATTAGAGCCAATGAATATTTTGCTTTCATATATAACTAAAGGGTTTTGCTTTATTTTTCGTATAGATCTAAAACATAAAGTATCCGCAGAAGATGAGGTGCGTGGAGTAATAGAACATCATATGCATGAAGGCAATGTATTTAAAGACGATCGAGATATGCTAGGTGGTATTCTAGATATTAGGAATATGACGATTTGTGATATTATGGTTCATAGAAGTAAAATTATGGCTATTGATATTGATACTCCAACTGAGAAAGTCATAAACACTGTTCTTAGCTCCAGGCATAGTCGATTTCCATTTTGGCAAGGTAATAGCGATAATATAATTGGTATCCTTCATGTCAAAGATTTGATGAATAAAATTCACCAATCTAGAAAGAATAAAGCAAATGAAATAAATATAAGGGATTTGCTCAGTACGCCTGTGTTTGTACCAGATAATTCTTTAGTTGTGCAGCAGCTTAATATGTTTAGAGAGGGCCAAACACACTTAGCATGCGTTGTTGATGAGTATGGAGATTTACAGGGCATTGTTACTATGGAGGATATTCTGGAAGAGATCGTTGGACAAATTTATGATGAGCACGATTCTGGCAACCAGAAGATCACTAAACTATCAGACTACGTATTTATTATTGATGGATCAGTGTCGGTAAGAGACTTAAATCGTGAATTAGGTTGGCAAATACCAGAAACTGATGCTACAACTATTGCTGGATTTATTATTAGTAAAATGGCAAAAATCCCTAATCAAGGTGAATATTTGATTAGTAAAGATTTGAAAATGATTGTGAAGAAGAAATTTGATAATAGAATTAAGACTATCAAAGTCATTGTTATGTCAGAAGGAGTGGAACCAGAAGGTTCAGAACTGGGCTAAACTATGATTAGTCTATTTGGGCATGTGCTGCTCGCAATGATGTTAACGATTTCTTCCGCTGCAATTGTGATAAAGGGGCGCATTAAGATATACAGTTTCTTTTTGAGCTGTTTATTGCCATTATTTAGTTTTATATTACTTGTTATTGGCTTCATTAAGTCTGATTTTGAGTTAAGAAACGTATTTCTTAACTCAAGCACAGAGTTACCACTTATTTATAAAATTGCGGCTAGCTTTGCTAGTCACGAAGGCTCAATCTTGCTCTGGGATAGTCTGCTAGGTCTAGTTAGCCTGACGTATATTTATTGTGCAAGAATCTCAAAAGAGGCTAAGGATTTTGGTATAATGATTTTTGCCTTCATCCAGGTGCTTTTCGTTAGTTTCATAATTTTTACCTCCAATCCATTTGATTCATTTTCCTTTATACCAGCAGAAGGTCTTGGGCTTAACCCAATGCTGCAAGACATGGCGTTGTCAATCCATCCGCCAATTCTCTATCTTGGTAATGTTTGTTATGCTGCCCTATTTACGAGTGGTTTGATATTGCTATATAGGCCCGAAGAACGCGCCCCCATTTTGGAATTAAGTAAAAAATTTTCAAGCTGCGCGCTAATGTTGCTAACTATTGGAATCGGGCTTGGTTCTTGGTGGGCATATAGGGAGCTTGGCTGGGGTGGTTATTGGTTTTTTGATCCTGTAGAAAATATTTCTCTCTTGCCTTGGCTTTCTGGTATAGCGCTGCATCACTTTTTAATTATTTTCGAGCAAAGAAGTAAATTTCTGAGAGGGATAATTATACTGTCAATTTTGAGTTTTCTATTGATCATATATGGTACATTTATTGTTAGGAGTGGTATAATTTCTTCCGTCCATTCTTTTGCTTTTTCACCCGAAAGAGGTTTATTTATTTTTTTAATATGCATTACTATGACTGTGCTTAGTTTGTTTTGGTTTTTTCTAAAACAAAAGGGGTTAAAAATCTCATATTCACCAGAAAGAAACAAGGAGTCTCTAATATTGCTTGGCAATATATTTTGGCTCATAGCACTTGGTGTTTTGGTAGTTGCGCTAATTTATCCCATTTACTGTGCACTTGTACTTGCAATGGATGTAGTAATAGATCCTGGATATTTTTATGCAATATTTATTCCAATTTTTATACCAATCATATTCCTAGCTGCCATAACCCCGCATGTTGATAAAAAATTGCTTATAAAAAGAACGCTGATTTTTAGTTTAAGCACCTTAGGTATAATTTTTATTTATCTAAAAATAGAATTGGGGATGGTATCTATAGCCATAGGATTTGTATCAATTTTTTTGATGCTACACATGATAGAGTATGTTGTTTTTGAATCAAATTTCTTCACGAGCCACCTCTCGCTTAAGAAATATGCTTTATTTTTAGGGCACTTCGGTTTTGGAGCGTTAGCTCTGGCAGTAATGCTCAATTGTGCATTATCACGTGAAGTTGAGTTTACTGGTAAAGTGGGCGATGAGCGCAAAGGGCAAAATCTAAGTATAAAACTTGAGGATATAAAATTTTCTGAAGGGGTAAATTATTTTAGGCAGATTGCAGTATTTCGTATCGAAGATAAGAATAACAACATCGTTATATTAAAACCAGAAAATAGATTATACAAAATTGAAAAGACTCTTTCGCAGGAGGTGGATATTTTTTCTTTTATATTTCATGATGTATATGCTGTTCTGAGTCAAATAGATAAAAACACTATACATGCAAAAATATACTATCAGCCAATGATAAGCTTTGTCTGGCTATCTATATTAATTATTGCACTGGGGTTTTGTCTTTCCTGGTGGAGCCAGGGGGAATCGAACCCCCGACCTTTTGCATGCCATGCAAACGCTCTACCAACTGAGCTATGACCCCATAATATGACTATCAGCAGTATAGTAAAATATAGTTTTTTTGCAAGTTGATTTGTGCTATTTCTTGTGAGAGAAAATTACTAGAATTAAATGATGAAAGAAAACAACCATAATAATCTTAATAAGACTTTTGCAAGGCGCGTAGCTAGAAAACTTACTGACATCAACCAAAGAGCAATTTCAGAAGTTTTGCCTGGTTGTCTATTTAGTGAAGAACGCTTGCTTACAAGTAAATTTGATAAAAAATATCTTGAAATTGGCTTTGGGATGGGGGAGCATTTTATTCATCAAGTCACACATAATCCATTATCTTTATACATTGGTGCAGAAGTGTTTATGAACGGGGTAGCAAACGTGCTTAAACAACTACATTATGGGAGGGACAAAAGCGTTTTGATTTGGCCAGATGACATAGATGTAATCATACCTCAAATACCAGCTGCTTCGCTGGACGGAATATATATATTATTTCCCGATCCGTGGCATAAAAGACGTTATTTGAAAAAACGGTTGTTGAATAGTGAGAGATTGGATAGTTTTGCAGATAAGCTAAAGAAAGGAGGCTTTATCTCATTTGCATCTGACATTGAAGATTATTTTTTGTACGTAAAACAGCTATTTATAGAAAGTGGTACCTTTACCATTGAAGATAAAGATTTCTCTCTTCCGCACGTTGGTTATATTGAGACTAAATATCATAAAAAAGCAATTAAAGGTGGTCGAACACCCCAATTCGTTACTGCTATGATTAAAAAAAAGGGTAGTTGATTTCACAAAATATTGTTTGTATTATCGCATAAAGAAATCAAATTTATAATCCATGGAGTTTAATATGAATCCTTTTATTGGAAAATCTGCCCCAGACTTTGAAGCAAAAGTTGTTATGCCAGATAATAGCATCGTTGCTGAATTTAATCTTAAAAAATATTTAAAAGGGCATAAGGGGATCGTGTTTTTCTATCCACTTGATTTCACGTTTGTTTGTCCTTCTGAAATAATTGCTTTTAATAATAGATTAGGTGAGTTCTCAGTCAGAAATACAAAAATAGTTGCAATTAGTGTTGATTCTCATTTTTCGCATCATGCGTGGAAAGCGATGCCGGTGAACAAAGGCGGTATTGGTAATATTCAGTTTCCCTTAGTGTCTGATCTAAAGAAAGAAATTTCTACCGCCTATAATGTTTTGAATGAGGATGGGATTTCGTATAGAGCTACTTTTTTAATTGATGAGCAGTTTAATATTAGACATTATCTAATTAACGATTTGCCGCTTGGAAGAAACGTTGATGAAACGATTAGAATGATTGATGCCTTAGATCATCATACTACGCACGGAGAGGTCTGTCCAGCTGGCTGGAAGAAAGGTGATCAGGGAATGAGCCCAACCCATCAAGGTGTTTCTGATTACTTAACGTCAAATGCTGAAAAGCTATAGCTATAAATGCTAAGTAACCTTTTTGTTCGTGATAAGACTCCTGATTATTCTGAGGAGACCATTGATATTTTGCGCCTAATAAGAAGTGAAAATGTTGGGCCCAAAACTTTTTTTCATTTAATAAAGCTTTTTGGTTCTGCAAGTAAGGCGCTTGAGAAGATTGGTGAATTTTCTGTTAAAGGTGGTAGGCCAAAACCAATTACTGTATTTTCACTCTCTGCGGCAAAAAAAGAAATAGATGATTTAAAAAAAAATGGCGCGTCTTTGATAACATACAAAGACTTTAATTATTCTCAATTGCTTCTTCAAATTCATGATTTTCCTCCTATATTATCTTATAAAGGAAATATAACTCTGCTTAATTCCCCGAAAACTATCGCCATTGTTGGTGCAAGAAATAGTTCGATTAATTCCCGTTCTTTTGCTTCTAAAATTGCTAAGGAGTTAGTAGAGCAAGGATGTGTTACGGTGTCAGGTCTGGCAAGAGGTGTTGACACTGCTGTACATGAGGCAAGTGGAGACAGCACAATTGCTGTCATTGCTGGTGGAATAGATCATATTTATCCTCCGGAAAATAAGGAGTTATTTGAGCGAATTTCGAATAGAGCTTTGTTATTAGCTGAGTTGCCTATTGGCTCAAAACCGCTTTTTCAGCACTTTCCTCAGAGAAACAGGATTATATCAGGATTGGCTCTTGCTGCTGTGATAGTGGAAGCCAGCCTCAAGTCAGGCTCACTAATTACTGCAAATTATGCTCTTGAACAGAATAGAGAAATTTTTGCTGTTCCTGGTTTTCCACTAGATCCTAGATGCATGGGCACGAATAGATTGATCAAAGATGGTGCATATTTACTTGAATCGAGTGCAGATATAATTTCTAACATGGCAACATACCAAAAATTGAAAAAATCTCTTGAAGAAACGCAAAACTCTAGCAATAATTTCAAACTTCCGATAGGAGATGATAATTTAGCTATCAGAGAGAGTGATAGGCAAGTGGTCGTCAAATTGCTTTCTTCATCTCCTGTAACATTTGAGTTGCTTAGTCAAGAGACAAAATTGTCTTTACCAGTAATTTACACTATATGTCTTGAACTTGAGCTTGCTGGAAGGGTTGCAAGGCATGTTGGTAATAAAATTTCATTAATATACTGACTTTTAAAAGTATAATTGTTGGACTAGAGTAGAGAAATAGTTTAGAAAAACACTTAAATACTTCGTAAAAAGTCACTTT
>CAMDSB010000033.1 GCA_945907105.1 Rickettsia typhi
ACCAAAAAACTCATGTAAAATTTACCAAAAAATATCGATCGATAAATTGAGAATGAACCTTTTTTGTAAAATTTTTCTAAATCCTGGAATTTATATCAATTTTGACGTAGCGACTAATTCTCATAGAGGGCAAACGTTTGAATAATTAGTATTTTTATGCCTAACGTGGTTCTGAAATTGTCCACAACGCCCCTCCATCTATCTGCGCTAATTGTGGAGTATTAATGAATATCACTTTTGTTCCTCTTGTAAAATCACATTTTTTGCTACTAATTAAGTGGCTTCAGACAGCCCACGTAAGGTTATGGTGGGATCAGGATATTAAATGGACGCCAGAGTTGATAGAAAAAAATATGGTGACTATGTCAATGGTAGCAAATCAGTAAACAAGAGTCATGGGGAATTTAAAAAGCCAATATATGCGTATATTATTTATATAGATAATGTACCTATAGGCTATATCCAATATTATAATCTCTATGACTTCCCTAGTGAGTCATGCCCGGATTTATCTGAACTACCTAAATCTTGTGCAAGCCTTGATTTGTACATCGGGGAAGTAGAGTTTATTGGTAAAAATATTGGCTCAACAGCGTTGTCACTTTTCTTAGAGCAGTATGTTTTTCCAAGATTCGATTATATATTCGTTGATCCCGATATTACAAATTTAGGCGCTATTCGTGCTTATGAAAAGGCAGGTTTTAGGAAGGCAAAAGAGCAAGGTGGGATAGATGAATTATGGATGATAAGAGAGAAATAATGAGCACAAAAAATAATCTTTATATTTTAGTTCGTTCAGCCCAAATCTCTGATATCCCTACTCTTGTGCCCCTAATGGATCAACTTGGATATCCTTTGTCAGAGCATGAACTGAAATTAAGATTTGAACGATTTACAAAAAATAATGGTTATGACGTTGCAGTTGCTTGTTTAGAGAACCAAGTGGTTGGTTTCGTTGCTTGGTCAGTATCCTCAGTTTTTGTCCTAGATAAAGTACGATTTCACATTGAGGGTCTTGTAGTAGAGGAGAAGTATCGTGGTTATGGGGTTGGAAAAAAACTCATGCTTTTTGTAGAAGATATTGCGCATAAGTTTAGTCCAGCTATTATTGATCTTACATCTGGTCTACGACGCGCTAAGGATGGATCGCATGAATTTTATAAAAATCTTGGCTATCACAATGATGGTCATATGGCAAAACTTTACTTAAGGAAAGAAGTATGAACAAAAACCTAACTCATCGCAAAGCTACAATAAATGATCTTGGGGTAATAGTTAATCTACTGCTTGAGGATGAACTAGGGAAAACGCGTGAAAGCACTAATTTAACTCTTGATCAGCGCTATATCGACGCATTTCATAGAATAGATGCTGATCAAAATCACTATCTCATGATAGTAGAAAATAATGACGAAATTGTCGGTACATCCCATTTGACTATCATGCCATCGCTGAGTTTTTCAGGCCAAACAAGAATGCAAATTGAAGCAGTGCGTGTTCTTGAAAAATATCGAGGCCAGAAAATGGGGGAGTGGATGATGAAAGCTGCAATCTCTTACGGGAAGGCTAAAGGCGCATCTATAATGCAATTGACAACAAATAAAAAGCGTATCAAGGCTCGGAAATTCTATGAATATATTGGTTTCGAAGCGAGTCATGAAGGTATGAAAATGTACTTAGATGCTAGCTTTTGAAGAGGGATATATATAATTTAGATAGCGTTTAGATTTTTCCACGAAGGCGGTAATAACATCGCAGAGAGAAGATAATGAATATTAAATTTGAAAAGGCCAGTTTAGAACATATAGACACCATTTTCGAATGGCTATATCAGCCACATATAATAGAATTTTGGGATAATACCCAGGAACATAAAGATGATATCATGAATTTTGTTAATGGTAAAAAGCAGCATTATTTTTATGGTACCACAAAATATTGGATTGGGTCAGTCGATGGAGAGGCATATTGCTTTCTCTTGTCTGATATTTTTCAGAAAGATCAGGAACTATCTGATGTTCATAGAGAGCATATGTCCCAATTTGGCCATACGATTGGTCTCGATTTTGGTATAGGAAATACAAAATTTTTAGGTCAAGGTCTGGCAGCTCCAACCTTAGAAGCTTTTATGAGTTTTTATCACGAGTTTATAGACCCACTCGCTGATACGTTTTTTATTGATCCAGATCCAAATAACCCTCATGCTATTCATGTTTATAGCCAAGCGGGATTTGAGAAAGTTGGGGCTTATGAAGCTAATGTGGGGGCTTTTGTAGGGCAACCGAGCGATCTAATGGTGAAGAGGATATGAGTAAAAATATTACAATCATTCCTGCAGTGATTGCTGATTACCCAACCATTCAAAACATGGCACGATTTTATGTCTACGATAGAACAGTTTATATGGGATGGGAATGCCCTGAGGATGGCATGTTTGAATGCATAGATTTTAAACATTATTTTGAAGACAGTGATAAGAAAGCGTTTTTAGTTAAGATAGAAAATGAATTAGCAGGATTTGTTCTACTTGATCAAGAAGGTTTAATTGAAACAGTAGATTGGAATATAGGAGAGTTCTTTATTCTTGCAAAATTCCAAGGTAAAGATATAGCGCTGAAAGTAATTGAATCGATATTTAAAATGCATCCTGGTAAGTGGTGTGTTGCTGTAATGCCAGAAAACATCAAGGCACTAAAATTTTGGCGCAAAGCAATTATTCTAGCATCTGGAAATAAATTTACAGAAATTTTTAAAACGGAAAAAGAATTAAAAACAGTGAAAAATCCTGATCCATATGCGATGAATATATTTTTCTTTAAAACATAAGGCTTAAATAAACCATTAAAAATCAATGCCTGAATTTCGGTCGTGCGTTTTTCTAGAATCATTATAATAAACTATAACAATGAGTGATTACTCTTCAGGCTAAGCGACTATTAATGTAGGATATAAATGATAACAGAGGCACAAAAACAAGAATTCTATCAAGCGCTTCTTGATAAAAATGCACACTACGAGGGTATATTCTTTGTGGGGGTTAAAACAACAGGAGTATTTTGTCGGCCTACCTGCCCAGCACGAAAACCAAAATTTGAAAGCTGTGAATTCTACAGAACGGCACAAGAAGCCTTGCTAGCCTCGTTTAGACCATGTATGCGTTGTCGTCCAGTTTCTCACCCTAAACAGGTTTCAGATTTAATCAGAATACTTGTGGATAGCGTGGAAGCAGATCCATCAAAGCGATGGAAGGATCATGATTTTGAGGATTTGTCTGTCGATGCATCAACGGCACGTCGCCAATTCAAGAGACGCTTTGGAATGACATTTGTCGAATACGCAAGAGCAAGGCGGATGGGGCTGGCGATGAAACAAATACGCGCGGGAGACGCTGTCATTGATGCCCAACTTAATACAGGGTATGAATCTAGTAGCGGGTTTCGAGATGCTTTTTCCAAAATTATGGGTGCGCCGCCAACAAAATTTACCCCAAAAAATGATGTGGGGCATTATAAAATAATCAAGGCATCTTGGCTTGATACAAAACTTGGCCCTATGATTGCAATTAGCGATGAGATGGGTCTATATCTTTTAGAATTTGTCGATAGACGCGGTTTAGAACGTGAGGTTGAAAGGCTTAGACTCAAGACAAAAGCAGCTATTATCCCAGGCTCTACCTCACCCATTAAATCAATCACACTAGAACTGGCTTCTTACTTCAATGGTACGTTGACAGATTTTAAAACACCACTTCATCTTTTAGGTAGCCCCTTTCAAAGGCTTGTTTGGGAGGAACTCATGCACATTCCTTATGGTCAGATACGAAGTTATATGGCTCAAGCGGAAGCTATTGGAAAAAATAAAGCTTACCGCGCGGTTGCGAATGCCAATGGTGCCAATCAACTTGCCATTGTTATTCCGTGTCACCGCATTATTAATAGTAATGGTGATCTTGGTGGATATGGGGGTGGGCTGGCCCGTAAAAAATGGCTTATCGATCATGAGAAACAAAAACTAAGTTCTTTATAGTAATAATTTATGTTAGTTTTACTCAAAAAATTAGTTTGCATGAAGAAACAACCAAAATTAATACCAAATTCTATTATTTTAGACAGGCTTGGTCATGATATTAAAGTCCAGGTAAGATACAGTTTACGAGCAAAAAGAATTTCAATTAGTGTAAATCACCGTGGGGCAGAATTAATTCTGCCTAATAAACATTATGAGGTGGGGTATAAGTTTTTGTTATCAAAGGAATCCTGGGTAAGGAAGAAATTGCAAAATGCGATCAAGGAGGAACCATTAGATGACAAAACGATACCGATTTTTGGTGAAATATATTCGCTACAATATATTGAGGCAAATTATTCTAAAGTTGTACTTAATAATGATTTAATTGAAATTTATTCAAAGTCTTCCGATGATAAAAGTATTTTCGTAAAGTTCTTGAGAGATAAATTATTGCTGGAAGTAACGAAGTTAGTTGATTTTTTTGCTATAAAACATGATTTAAGTTTTGGCAAGATTCGAATTATGAATAATAAAAACAAATGGGGTAGTTGTTCCAGTAAGGGCGTACTTTCCTTTAATTGGAGACTGGTCTTCGCTCCCAAAGAAATATTGGAATATTTAGTGGTGCATGAAATGTGCCATATAATGGAAATGAATCATAGCCTGCGTTTTTGGAATTTGGTTGAGAAGCTTTATCCGGATTATAAAGTAGCCAAATTATGGTTGAAGCAAAATGGTGTTAGATTGCATCGGTATTTATC
Organism: Rickettsia typhi; assembly: GCA_945907105.1. Taxonomy (GTDB): domain Bacteria; phylum Pseudomonadota; class Alphaproteobacteria; order Rickettsiales; family Rickettsiaceae; genus Megaera_A. The sequence continues at coordinate 4,770 of CAMDSB010000033.1, forward strand.
ATAAATTTCATCAGAATATTCGAAATATTATCTCTGAAAACAGGCGAAACCAACGCTAGAGTTATTTGCTCTCTACCCAACTCATTACTGTGTCTCTTACTGACTCTTTGGAGCACGAGGGCTTGTTTAGCAGCCCAGCGTCTTAATTTGTCCATCGTTGGAAATTCTAGTTAGCACATAGTTCTGCACTTTTTCAAATGCTTTTGTTTCAATTTGACGAACTCTTTCTTTAGAAATATTATATTGAGAGCTCAAAGCATCAAGTGTCAGCGGAGAGTCGTTAAGTTTTCTTGCGGTTAGGATTTGTACTTCACGTTCATTCAGCTCGCCCAAGGCTTCTGATAAAATTTGACTCTTGTTCACCAAAATTTGTCTACGAGAAAGTATATCTTCTTGAGAAGGTTTTGATTCTGGGAGTAACTCTAACATTTCGCTACCAGAATTATCTCTATCATTGTTTATGGTGCGATTCAAAGACAAGTCGGGTCCTGAAAGTCTTTGACTCATTTCGTTGACTTCCCTTACAGTAACGCCAAGTTCATCAGCTATAGCTTGATAATCTCCTTCATTAACTGATCTTGAGTACATGTTAGTAATTTTGTGTTTGATCTTGCTAAGGCTAAAGAAAAGCTTTTTTTGTGCCGATGTGGTACCGATTTTAACCAAAGACCAAGATTTAAGCACGTATTCTTGGATGGATGCTTTTACCCACCACATTGAATATGTTGATAATCTATACCCCAGGTCTGGATCGTATTTCTTTACTGCTTGCATCAGGCCTATATTACCTTCGGAAACTAATTCAGTTATGGGCAATCCATAATTTCTGTACTTCATCGCTATTTTTGCCACAAGCTTCAAATGGCTAGTGACTAACTTATGAGCGGCCTCAAGGTCATGATTTTCTAGATACGCTTTTGCCAGCAGAAACTCTTCTTCCTTCGTTAGAGATGGAATTTTATTAATTTCGCGTAAGTACATACTAAAACTAGCTTCGGAACTAACCGCCGGTAAGTTTTTTATATTTGACATTTGGCACCTTCGTATTATTTTAATTACTAAAAATTGTAACACATAAATCTATTATTAGTCAAGATCGGCGAAGCTGATATCCAGTATTTCAAAGGCTTTATCACCTTTAGGAGTGGAAACTTCTACAATATCTCCTATAGCTTTGCCGATTAGAGCTTTGGCAAGAGGGGATTTTGTTGAGATTCTGCTCTTTGAGATATCTGCCTCATATTCGCCAGTAATATGATAAGTAGATTCTTCTTCCGTATCATCATCAATTAGCTTTACAGTCGCTCCAAACTTTACACTATCTGCTTTCAGTTTTGAGGTATCAATAATTTCGGCTCTAGAAAATTTATCTTCTAAATCTAGAATTCTGCCTTCAATAAAACTCTGCTTATCTCTAGCGGCGTGATATTCCGCGTTTTCTGATAGATCGCCGAATTCTCTTGCGGTAGATATGGCTTCAATTACGGCCGGACGCTCTACTGATTTGAGTTGTTTTATTTCTCTCTCTAGTTTTTCATACCCTTTCCTGGTAATTGGAAATTTGTCCATAGTTATTAGTTCTTGTTTATGTTAAGATCTCAGAGTATATTTATACCTATATATTTTGTCAAATTTGCTTTGAAATTCTATTATGTATACCACAGAGTTAAATTTCGAAATCCAACGCAAAGTGTTTCACCTTTGTAGTCTAATTTTTCCTATTACCTATTTATTCATGCCTAAAATGATAATGGCCATTACTCTTACAGTGATCGCATGTATAACTCTTTACTTAGATATATCTAGGCATTATAACCCGAAAATTAAAGGGCTTATAAAAAATATTTTTGGAAAAATTATACGAGAAGAGGAGGATAGTGGGCAATTTGTTTTAAGTGGAGCTAGTTATATGGCTCTTGGTTTTCTGGTTACTTGTTTGCTTTTCTCAAAAGGATTAGCAATTACTTCGTGGCTGGTTTTGATAGTTTCAGATTGTTTTGCTGCTATTGTAGGTATGAAATATGGATCACCTTTGTTCAATGGAAAGTCCTATGCTGGCGCCTTCTCATTCTTTGTATCTTCCGTACTAATTAGTGTGATGACGTATTTTATTTTTGGTTATAGCACGAGTTTTTTTATTATTTTGATTAGCTCATTGATCACCACAATAGTTGAATTCTTTTCAGATCAAATTAAAGTTAATGATAATTTTTCTGTTCCATTAACGTACGCTTTAGTAACGTTTGTTCTTAGTCTTATGGCATGAGGCTCCCACTAGAATTTTATAATCATTTAAGAAACGCTGTTCGTATATCAGATGTAGTGCGTTTGAGAATTTTGCTTACAAAAAAGGGTAATGAATATCTGGGGATATGTCCATTCCACGATGAAAAGACCCCATCTTTCACAGTGAATGATGTAAAAAGGTTTTACCATTGCTTTGGTTGCGGGGCCCATGGAGACGTTATTCGCTTTGTTTCGGAAACTAATGGTATTAGTTATAAGGATTCTGCAATAAAAATAGCCCAAGAAAATGGTATAGAGTTACCAAAATTATCCCCAGAGCAGGAAAGGGTATATGAAGAAGCTGACCAGATATTCAACATACTTGAACTTGCTTCACAATTTTTTGTAGATAACCTTACTGTTGAAATGAGATCTTATCTTAGCAAAAGAGGGGTAGGAGATAACACTATAAATGATTTTGCTATAGGTTATGCTCCAGGAGGGGGGGAACTGGAGAAGTTTTTCGAAAAAAAATCAATACCGCTTAAGGATTTATTGAAATCAGGTCTTTTTGGTAAAAAAGAAGATGGTAGGATATATGAAGTTTTTAATAAACGTATTATGTTTCCCATAAGGAATAGCTACAATAAGATGGTAGCTTTTGGCGGTAGGGCAATTGGTGATGCGATGCCTAAGTATATTAATTCTCCTGAAACAGTAGTATTTAAAAAATCTGAAACTATGTATGGAGAGAATCTAGCTACAAGTCATATATACAAAGACAATTATGCTATTCTTGTTGAAGGATATATGGATGTAATAGCGTTGCACCAAGCTGGTTTTAAGCAGGCCGTGGCATGCTTGGGCACAGCTGTTACTGAAAGTCACGTACAGAGACTTTGGCGTACGTGTGATGAAATTATAGCATGTTTGGACGGTGACAATGCTGGGATAAGAGCTAGTGGCAGGATAATAGATCTAGCCATCCCAAGTATTACTGCTGATAAATCGATATCATTTGTCCAGTTACCAGATTCACTCGATCCAGATGATTTAATCAAATCGGGTGGCAAAGCAGCATTTCAAAAAGTTTTGACCGGTAGAATAGGCCTTTCTGAAATGATTTGGAAAAAAGAGTTTCAAGGTAAGAATTTTAACACAGCAGAATCTAAGGCTAGTTTAGAGAAGAATCTTGATAACTACACATCTCTTGTGAAAGACAATGTGCTTAAAGCAAATTTTAGGCGTTATTTTAAAGATATGATTTGGACAACTCTTATAAGAAAAAAATCTTCTAAGGAACATGAAAAATCATCTATCTCTAGTGAAATTTATGTTGCTAAACAATTCTCGGAAATAGAATTTTCAGAATTAGCTATATGTGCTTTTATGATAAAGTTCCCTCAAGTGACTTTAGGCGTGGCAGAAGACATAACTCTTGTAGACCAAGAGTTAAATGACTTTAAAAATTGGGTCGTTGAATTCATCAATATCCATGCTGAACTCGGAAATATTACGTTAGAGGAAGTAAAAAAAACTAGATTTTTTGATACTTATTTAGTATTATCTGCACCAAATAATTTGTTTTTAGATACTAGTTTTTTAAATAAAACAGATATTGATCAAAAACTAGCTTTTGAGTTGCTGTGTAAAAAGCACTATCTATTGTTATTAAAACAAGAATATGTTGAGGTATCAAGAGGTGGTTTTGATGATGTTCAGTCCAAGTCTTCCTCTTATTTGAAGGAAATTCAAAAGATTTCCAAAGAACTGATCCACCTAAGCGAGAAATTTATAAATTAAACTGAATTTGAGAGCTCGAATGATAAAAGAAAAGAAGGTAACTAGCACTAAAGAAAAGAAGGTCCAAGAATTGGATAATCTAGTGTCTACAAGTAAAAAAAAGGGTTTTGTTACTTATGATGAGCTAAATAAATCTATTCCCGCTAGTAAGAAGCTTTCTGTGGACGAGCTTGAAAATGCTATTTCCAAATTTTCAGAAGCTGGAATCGATATTATTGAAGAGGACGATGAGGACATAAAGCTTGATATCAACGTTAACGAAGAACTGACTGTTTTCAATAGAATAGCAGACGCCGAAGAAGAGAGTGAGGAAGAAGATTTAGGCTCTACGGATGATCCAGTTCGCCTGTATTTGCGTGATATGGGTGGCGTTGAGTTACTATCTCGTGAAAATGAGATTGAGATTGCCAAGAGGATAGACGAAGGAAAAGAGTTGATGCTCAACTCTTTATGTGAAAGTCCATTAGCTATGAAACGTTTCATAAAATGGTTTGAAGACCTTGTAAACGAAAAAATCATGCTTAGAGACTTGATAGATCTTGAAGCAAATATGGGTAATGATGATCCTTTGATTGTCGAAGATGAAGAGACGGAGGACGAAGAAGAAGGTAGAGGAGACAATATGAAATCAGGTATAGAGGAGGAAGAGACCTCAACTCTATCGATTTCTGCGATGGAAACCGAGCTCCTTCCTGCCATTACTGATAAGATGGAAAGTATTGCAAAATTGTGCGATGCAATTTTAATTGAAACTAAAAAGCATGTTGCCGAAAAGTTAAAACCAGATTCTCTTAAGAGTAATAAGAGTTATGGCAAGCTGTTGATTTCATTGGTAGGAGAAGTTTCATCTTTGCATTTTAATAATAAACGTATCGAAGAAATTTTATCTGAAGTTTATGAGGTAAATAAGAACCTTGTAAATAGAGAGGTGAAGCTTTTAAAACTTGCAGAGAAGTATAAAATTAATCGCCAAATTTTCTTAAAAGATTTTAGTGGTTCGGATTATGGACAAGAGTGGCTAAATAAAATTCAATCTAAAAAAGAAGTTTCATGGAAGAACTTTGTGGCTCAAGAGCAAGACACGATTAATACAATTCTTGAAGAATTTAGATCTGTTGAGCAAGAGGTCGGTTTAGCTATTGGTGAATTTAAAAGGATAGTTGGTGCTATTCAGAGAGGTGATAGGCAAGCTTCAAGAGCAAAAAAAGAGATGATAGAAGCTAATTTGCGCCTAGTTATCTCAATTGCCAAAAAATATGCTAACAGAGGTCTCCAGTTCCTTGATTTAATACAGGAAGGTAATATTGGGCTGATGAAAGCGGTGGACAAGTTTGAGTATAGTAGGGGCTTTAAATTTTCTACTTATGCTACTTGGTGGATACGTCAGGCTATAACAAGGTCAATTGCTGATCAGGCTAGAACTATTCGAATTCCAGTTCATATGATTGAGACTATTAATAAAATTATTCGTACATCAAGACAAATGCTCGGAGAACTTGGATATGAACCAACCCCAGCAGAAATTGCCGCAAGACTATCTATGCCTATTGATAGAGTTCGTAAAGTTATGAAGATTGCTAAGGAGCCAGTGAGTCTTGAAAATCCAGTAGGTGACGAAGATGGTAGTTATCTAGGTGACTTTATTGAGGATAAAAATGCAATTTTGCCAAGTGAAGCGGCTTTCCAGTCGAATTTACGTGAAACTACGACTAGGATTTTGTCGACTCTGACTCCAAGAGAAGAGCGGGTACTAAGAATGAGATTTGGTATCGGGGTTCATACTGATCATACACTTGAAGAAGTTGGGCAACAGTTTAACGTAACGCGGGAGCGTATACGTCAGATAGAAGCCAAGGCCCTGCGTAAATTGAAGCATCCCACAAGGTCGAAGAAAATGATCAGTTTCCTTAGTGGTTCAGGTAATCAAGGTACTAATGGCTAAGGGCAAATAGACATCTAAAATGGAAAACGCTTTATATAGATACAAGATTACACTTGAGTATCTTGGATCTGGTTATTGTGGTTGGCAAAGGCAGAAAGATGGAGTGTCTTTGCAACAAATTGTTGAAGATGCTATTTACGCATTTAGTAAAGAGCGTGTGTCGGTAAGTGTTGCCGGCCGGACTGACGCTGGAGTTAATGCGTATGGTCAAGTAGCGCACTTTGATCTTTCCAGGGAGTTCGAACCAAAAAGATTGATGCATTCAATTAATCATTTTTGCATTGGTCATACTATTGGAGTAGTGGCTGCTCAGCTGGTTGACTCAGAATTCAATGCCAGATTTTCGGCAAAATCTAGGCACTACGTTTATAAAATATTAAACCGCAAACAAGTCAATATAGTGAGCAAAGGGCTAGTATGTTTGGTCAAAGATAACCTTGATATAGCTGCAATGCAAAGGGCTTCTGAATATCTCTTGGGTCGTCATGATTTTAGTTCATTCAGGGCGAGTGAATGCCAAGCAAAATCGCCAATGAAAACTGTTGATAAAATAGAGATTATAAAACATGGAGAGCTTATTGACATACATGTTTCAGCTTTATCGTTTTTGCATCATATGGTAAGAAATATTGTTGGAAGCCTAGTAATGGTAGGTAAGGGGCGGTGGTCAGAAGAAAAAATTAAAGAAGTATTAGAAGCAAAAGACAGAAGAGCTGCTGGACCCACCGCGCCAGCAGAAGGTTTATATTTTTTACGCGTAGATTATTAACATGCAGATTAAACAAGCCTTAACAATAGCGGCCCAGAAGTGTCAAAACAGTTCCACGCCTAATCTTGATGCTAGGGTTATTCTATGCAAAATATTATTATTATCTCATGAACAGCTGCTGATTAAATATAATGATCTATTGTCTAAATTAGAAGAGGAGCAGTTCTTTAGTCTGTTGGAGAGAAGGGTGTCAATGGAACCTATAGCATATATTGTCGGTAAACAGGAATTTTATGGTAGGGATTTTGTTGTTGATAAAAATGTTCTAATACCTCGGCCGGAGACTGAATTGCTTGTTGAGAGTATTATAGAAGATTATAACACTCACTACTTAGGTAAGGATATAAAAATCTTAGAGCTTGGCACTGGTAGCGGGGCAATTGCAGTTACTATAGCGAAGGAAATACTAATGGCTGAGATTCTGGCGATAGATATAAGTCAAGGTGCTCTTAGCGTTGCCCAGATTAACGCTCATAAGCATAATGTTAGTAGCAAAATGACATTTGTCCAGAGCGATTGGTTTAGGAATATTCCTGAATGTAAGTACGATTACATTGTTAGTAACCCCCCATATATAGCATATCACGAGAAATCCTTTGTAAGTCGTGGTACTATTCTTTTTGAGCCTGATCTCGCTTTATATGCAAATGATAATGGTTTGTCTGCTTACAAAGCAATAATAAAGTCTATCTCAACTTATTTAAAGCCTGGTGGAAAGCTTTTTTTTGAAATAGGATATAATCAACGTGATAAAGTTTTAGATATTTTAAAGGAATATGATTTTACTGAGGTAGTCACTAAAAGAGATATTGCCGGGCATAATCGTGTCTTAGTAGCTAAACAATCCTCCTTCGATGTATAATATTTGAAGCGATATAGGGTAACATGTGTCAAAAATACACAGTTTTATGAATGCGTTTGAAAATGTTACGAATTGATAAGAAAAATCTGTATCTACAAATCCAATATTGATTTAATATTTGACACTGCACAAGGCCGGGTGGCTTTGTCAAATTAATTTATCGAATAATAGTGGTAAAAAATATGGTTAAATCAAGATTACTTGCTACAGCATTTGCAGTAGCTGCTCTTTCATTCACTAGTGCACAAGC
>CAMDSB010000034.1 GCA_945907105.1 Rickettsia typhi
GGCTGTTGAAGCTATGGGCATGATTAAGAATGTAAAAAGAAACTGGGCAAAATTTAATGAAGCTTCACTAGCGAAGCAATCAATAGCTAGCTACAGAAATGGTGTTATTTCCAACTTCTCGAGATTTATTCGTAACATCATGACCATGGCTGTTACCGGTGTTGGCGCTTACGTAGTTGTAAAATCTAATGGTCAAGATATGACAACAGGTTACATGATTGCCAGCTCCATAATCGTGGGCAAGGCACTGGCACCATTTGATAACGCTATCGGTATGTGGAAAAGCATAAGCAGCGCTATGAAATCTTATAAAAATATTAATGAATCATTTGCTAAACATACCGAGCGCGACCAAGCAATGCCAATACCTAACGTAGATGGGCATTTGGCCGTTGAAAATGTATATTATTCATCGCCGGTTGCTCCAGGTAGACCAATACCATCTATGCCAACACATATTCTTAAAGGAATTTCATTTGCTATCCAACCAGGTGAAATCTTAGCGATAGTTGGGCCGAGTGCGGCAGGAAAATCTACCTTAGCTAAAGTAATTGTTGGAGTTTGGGCGGCTTCATCTGGATCAGTACGTCTTGATGGTGGCGATGTCTACACTTGGAACAGAGAAAACTTTGGAGAGCATGTAGGTTATCTGCCTCAAGGTATAGAATTATTTAGTGGCAGCATCAAAGAAAATATAGCTAGAATGTCTGATCAACTAAGTCCAGAAAAAGTAATTGAAGCTGCAAAAATGTGTGGTGCCCATGAAATGATACTAAGATTCCAAGATGGTTATGATTCTGATATTGGTTCCGGAGGATCTAATTTATCTGGCGGACAAAGGCAAAGAATAGGGCTAGCCAGAGCTTTTTACGGCACCCCAAAACTAGTTGTACTAGACGAACCTAATGCTAACTTAGATGAAGCAGGCGAGTTAGCATTAGCTAGTGCTCTTGCTGAAGCTAGAAAGAAGAAAATAACAGTAATCGTTATTTCTCATCGCCCTTCTATTCTTTCAGAAGTTGATAAAATCATGGTAATTCAAGATGGAGCAGTTGCAAGCTTTGGTTCAAAAGAGGAAGTGCATGGGCGTATCCAAATGCTCAAGAATGGTATGATCCATATTAATGATAAGTAAAAATATTATATAAAATATATGTCAGATAATAATAACAAACTAACACCTGAGAAGCTGCAACAAATTCAACAACTTCAACAAATGTTGATGCAACAGCAAAAAAATGGAGCCGCTAATCAACAAACTGGAGCAACTCCGGCTATTCCTAAACCGCCAAGTATGTGGACACCAAAAGGGCTTGTTATTGGCATAATACAAGGTATGAACAGCAGCGTGAAATTTGTTGATCAATTTATTAATCTGGTGGTTAAAGAAGATGGAGGAAATGCAAATGACGTGGTCAAAAGTGCAAGATCCCCTATCTTATTCGGGGTATTTGTCACTGTTTTTTTTGTTGTGTTTGGAACTATTTGGGCTGCCTTAGCTCCTCTTGATAGTGCTGCAGTTGCTACGGGTACTGTCGTTAGTAGCACTCAGAAAAAAATAATTAACCATCAAGAAGGTGGTGTACTTAAGGCCGTTTTTGTAAAATTAGGGGATGTCGTAAAGAAAGGCGACAAACTCATATAACTGGACGATAGCAGAACTAAATCTGAGTATGAAAACGTACTTAATCAATATAGAACTCTTTTAGCTTCCGAAAGTAGATTGCTAGCAGAAATTAATCACGACGCAGAGATTATCTACCCAGAATTCTTACTTAAAGACAGATCAGAATCAGATGTTGCAAAAATCATTGAAACTCAAAACAGCTTATTCCATTCAAAGAATAAACTCATTGTCGCAGAAAGAGACTCTCTGAAACAAAGAAACAAGCAATCTGAGAAACAAATCGAAGGGTATAATGCTAAAAAAATTGCTCTTGAAAAGGCTCTAGAGGTAACTATAGATAGGTTAGATGCAACTAAAAAACTTAATGCAAAAGGATTCGCTCAAAAATCCGCCCTCCTCGAATTAGAATCAAAAGAAGCCGGTCTACAAAGCGAATTAGCAATTTCCGACACCGAAATAGCAAAAGCCGAACAAGAAATCACTAAAACTGATATAGATTTAATAAACCTAGATAATAAATTTTCATCGCAAACACTCACCGACCTTAAAGAAACTCAAAGTCAACTCGCCGGTCATAGAGAAAGATTTATTTACCTTCAAGAAGCCCTGAGCAGGGTTATTCTAAAATCACCCGTTGATGGGGTGGTTAATAACCTAAATTTTCATACTATTGGTAGCTCTATACCTCCGGGTCAAACTATTGTAGAGATTTCTCCAATAAATGATCTTTTAGTGATTGAAGCAAAAATTGAACCTAAGAGCATAGATTCCATAACAGTCGGACTTATCTCAAAAATTAGGTTTAGTGCCTTTAAATCAAGAACTACTCCCTCATTTACAGGCAAAGTAATTTCTTTATCTCCAGACTTAATTATGGATCATCAAAGAGGTCCAGGGGATCCACTAGCGAATGGTTATTACTTAGCTCGTATTGAAATAGACATGGATAAATTTCAAGAAATAGCTAACTCAAGAAAGCTAGAACTTCATCCTGGTATGCAAGCTGAGGTACAAATAGTTACTGGTACTCGAACTTTATTGAGATATCTTTTAGACCCAGTAATTGACGCGATGTTTAAGGGATTTAAAGAAAAATAGTCAGCTCTCTACCTTTTAGCTAGAGAAATTAGTAACATAGCATTCACGGCAAAGCTATAGTCTGTTTTTATACACATTATAACTCTCCGACACGATCAATGTTTTGCTTATGAAAATCCTAAGCACTTAAATTTCACCTCATATCACTTAAATTTATACATTAATATAAAAACTATATTGACTATATTGGCAAGGCGGTATATAAAATCCAGCACGTACACAAATTGGGGATGTAGCTCAGGGGTAGAGCGCCTGCTTTGCAAGCAGGATGTCGGGGGTTCGATTCCCTTCATCTCCACCAGTTTTGTAAAGGAATTATAGTAAACGGTATTTATTTAGGACTATAATTTCTGCGGCACAAACCAATACTGCCCTACTTCTAGTAAGTTCACCATTTTTCCAATAGAAGCGTCTTTTTTTGCTTTTTCTAAGTTAAGAATAGCATCGCCCATTGGTTCATCAGTTAATTTGAATACATCATAATGAGATGGCACAGTAAAAGGCCTCCCTAAATCAATATGGGCCTTAATCATGTCTTTTGGGTCCATATGAGCATATTCCATAAACCATCTTGGTTCATAAGCACCCATGGGAAGTAACGCTAAACGGAATTCACCAAATTTTTTCTTAGCTCTTTTAAAATAACGACCTTCGCCGTACCCCGAGTCACCTATAAAATATATATTACCTGATTTAGTTTCGATATTAAGAGCTCCCCAAAGAGCTTTGTTCTTATCAAACAACCCTCTCGCCGACCAGTGCTGCATTGGCTCTATATGGAAATTTATATGCTCATTAATTGCTACTTTATCACCCCAGTCATAGGCCTCTACTTCTATCTCGATATTATGCTTTTTTATTATTGTGTCGTTACCAAGCGGAGTAATAATTCTAGGCTTGTGTTTTTTCCATAACAAATCAATGGTTTCCAAATCTAAGTGATCATAATGGTTATGACTAATCCAAACAACATCAATAGGAGGAAGATCAATAAATTTGATACCAGGTTCCTTTACTCTTCTTGGACCAGCGAAACTCACTGGACTAGCCCTATCAGACCACACTGGATCAGTAAGTATATTAATTCCATTTGTTTGGATAAGAAAAGTTACATGTCCTACATACGAAACCCTAAGATCAGAGCCCATAACCCTAGCTGGCGGTATATCTAATTGATTATTCTGTACTTTATTTGGCCAACTTGATGATTTTGCAGTAAATCGCCATTTTAAAAAGTCAAAAAAATTCTTATTGTCACTAAGCTCAGGATCAAAAAACCTAGTACCATCAAAATGATCACTCACCTGGCCATTATAGTACTTGGCATAGAAAAAAGAATAATATAAAAAAGATATTATAATTAGTGCCAGAATTAAAAAATATTTATACATATTCGAGCTCTAGGAAGGTTTATTTAATCTCAAAGCAAAAAAATTAAATGCATTACCAATAACAATGTTTTACATAAGCAACTGAAGAATACTCTACGTTAGCCAATTTTAGCAAAATTTGTTTTAATCTTCATATTATTTTTACGCGTTAAATGAGCGATAAGATCTTGAAAAACGCCCTCTTTAATTACATTTGAAAAGTGATCCCCAGCATTTTTACGAATTTTATCGGCCATCATTTTGCTGCTATTTACTTTTTTTAGATAGGCCCAATAGGCTTTATTATCAACGTTTATAACATTTGTTTTATTATCAATTTCACTACTGAATATCACCTTTAGTAAATCAGCTGGTAATTTATTTTCCATTGGTAAATCAGCTCTAATAAAAGACAAACTTGAAGCCAGAGCAATACCTTTTGATCTTAAGTCATCTTTATTTATTTTATTTGGATCAAATGAGCTTATAGTCTCTTTCAAAGCTTTCAAATTATAGAGAGCGAGATCTCTTTGCTCTATCGTATCTCTAATATTTTTTTCAACATCTTTAAACTCTTGTTCTCGGCTTTGTGTTACTGATTTTAAACTCACTAATAAAATCTCGGAACTGTCTCGCACCTCCAGGGGATAAGAAACTTCTCCTTCTGCCATCTCAAACACACTATCAGCAAGCTCTATGTAATCAGCTTCTGGGCTATCACTCATTTGAGAAAAATCAACATCATTCGCGCTTTTTATTTGTAAACCATATTTGTTAGATATTTCAGATAGTGTAAGACCGGTTGAAACATCTTCTTCGAAATCCTTAGCCAACTCGTTTGAAAGCTCTGATATTTTTTCATTACTCAAGGCTTCTTTAACTTGATCCTTAACCTCGGAGAATTTTTTTGACTCAAACTCATCTTTGTATTCTTCATAATAATTTTTTATATCTTTTTCAGTGATATTTAATTTTTTTTCCAAAAATTTCCTATCAGCTTTTATATATTCAAAGCTCCTAAGCTCAGGTACTACAAATGAAGCTTTATTTTCTTGATAAAATTGCTCGAGCTGCTGGGGAGAAATATCATTTGATTTGTATTCACTTGGCTTAAATGCAAGGTCAATTGAAAGTACATCTACAACTCTAGTTTCAGACATATAGCTAACAATGCTTTCCGTCATCATATTTGGCGAATAGAAGGAATCCATAAATGTACCGAGCATAGTGCTAGTTATCAAATGGTGTTTTATAGAAGCTAAGTATTCATCCTCTTTTGCTCGAGAATTGTTGAATGCCGCTTTAAATATACTAAGATCAAAATCTCCATTAGAATTTTTAAAAAAGGGTGTCTTTTTTACATAAGCAATGACTTTTTCGTCGCTTATGTCAAACTCATAGTATTTTGCTAAATAGCTAATCATAGAGTCATTAATCAATTTCTTTAAAACTGAATTATCTATTCCCAGCTCAGCAATATTTTCTTCGGTTAAGTTAATTCCATTTTGTCTTTGAAGTGATTCTATTTCTTTTGCTTTTGCAATATGAAATTCTTCAAATGATATCGAATCAGTCTCACTAAAGGAAATTACATCCCCTGAACTATTACCATTGATAAAGGCGGCTCCACCGACACCCACAAAGCTAAATGCTATCAAACCAAGTAATATCCTAACTAATAAACTATCGGCACCTTTCCTAAATTTTGATATCATAAAAATTTCTATTTACTTATTTTAGTATATAGAACTAAAATAGTGACCTAACTCAATAACTGCAAGTAAATATTTCCTATGAACCCAATCATTATTGCCAATTGGAAGATGAATATAAAATTTAATGACGCAATTACTCTTGCTCAAAAATTTGAATCATCCAATCATTCTTGCCAACTTTTTCTTGCTCCACCAACTCCGTATCTTGCTTATCTTGCTAAAATATTAGTAAAAACTAAAATATGCGCACAAGATATTAGTTCTATAAAGGAACTAGGCGCTTATACGGGAGAAAATTCAGCTACAATAATTAAAAGCTGCGGAGTACATTACTCTATAATAGGTCATAGTGAGAGACGAACTACTCAAAGAGAAAGTAACAGCATTGTTCGTAAAAAAGTTGAGAATTGTATTGAAGCTGGAATAGCCCCAATAGTTTGTATAGGTGAAACTCTTGAATCACGTCAAAATAAAAATTACAAAGAATTTCTTATTGAACAAATCAATTCGTCGCTTCCAAGTAATGCACATAATCTTATTATTGCATATGAACCAGTGTGGGCAATTGGCTCAGGAATAACTCCGCAACCGGAAGAAATACAAGAGATAGTTGAATTAATCAAAAAAAGTGCTAGAGTGGAGCTAGTTGCAAAAAATGCTCAGCTGGTGTATGGTGGATCTGTAAGCTCCAAAAATTTCGCTGAAATAATAAGAGTGCCAGGACTCAGCGGCGTTTTAATGGGCTCCGCTTCCATAGATGAAAGCGAAATGACGTCTATACTTAATCAAAAATAATAGCATCATGTTAAATACTTTACTTTTTATACACTTAATTATTGCTCTACTACTTGTTGTAGTTATTTTACTACAGAAAACTAGCACAGATGGCTTGAGCGGTATTGGTGGAGGCGGCAATAATATGGGATTAATGAGCGGAAGATCCGCTGCAAATTTTTTAACAAGGACTACTATCGTTTTGGGAGTTATATTTTTTGCCAATGCCTTAATGCTAGCTAATTTATCATCAAAATCTCATAAGAGCATTTCTAGCAAGATTGAAAAGTCAGAACCATCACCTGTTGAAAATTCAACTGATGATATTTCTTTACCAATTGCCAAGTAATTCTTAGAGTATGCTTCTTGCATAACAGATGAATGAGGAATTTTACGAAGAATGCAAATGAATAATATTGTTAAAGTAGCCGATATATCGATCTCAAATGATTTACCTTTTGCTCTAGTCGCAGGACCTTGCCAAATTGAAACTCTAGATCACGCTCTATTTGTTGCCGAAAGTATAAAAAAAATTACAAATAAACTTGGAATTTCTTTTATTTACAAATCATCTTTTGACAAAGCTAATCGTACTTCTGCGAAAGCACAAAGGGGCACTGGTATTGATGAAGGACTTAACATTTTAGCAAAAGTAAAATCTGAAATTGGCTGTCCAATTTTAACCGATGTACACAATGAAGGGCAGTGCAAACCCGCTGCAGACGTAGTTGACGTGCTTCAAATACCAGCTTTCTTATGCAGACAAACTGACTTGCTGAAAGCCGCAGCAGATACGGGCAAAGTTGTAAAAGTAAAGAAAGGACAGTTCTTAGCTCCTTGGGATATGAAAAATGTTTACGATAAGCTGGTGAGTTTTAATGCTAAGGGTATTATCTTAACGGAGAGAGGGACCTCTTTTGGTTATAATACACTTGTTTCAGATATGAGAGGTCTTGCAATAATGGCAGAGACTGGGGCTCCGGTGTTCTTTGATGCAACTCATTCGGTACAACAACCAGGTGGAATAGGTACCGCCAGCGGTGGTCAAAGACAATATGTAGAATTACTTGCCAGGTGTGCTATTGCCGCCGGAGTAGCGGGTGTTTTTTTAGAAGTTCACCAGGATCCTGATAAGGCCCCAAGTGATGGACCATGTATGTTGAAACTGGATTCCCTTGAAACAACTCTTTCTACTCTCAAGAAATTTGACGAATTACGCAAGAGTATGTAATTATATTGTTTTTTATCAAAAAAACTACCCAGATACTAGTAAATATAAGTAATTAAAAGGTTTTTATGCGTTGTTTATCTTACTGCACAGCTTCAGAATATGTAATGACTGATCTCGCCAATCATTTGGTCAGCAAAGGCTTTGTAGTACAAAATTTTGATGATGTTCTCTTTGCCAAGATGCAAGATAATGATGACCTTGATATTTTTCTTTTTCCGTATGGTTGCTTTACGGTATGGGGAAGTGACGAGGCTAGAGAAAAATTACTACTTAATGAACTTAAGCAGTTCGAAATAGACAGCCTTACTGAAGTTATGTCTGATCCAATCAATTTTGAATATGATGAAAATGCTGATAAAGACCATGCAAAAACATTTATTGATGAAGAAAGAAATAAGATAATTCTTAGCAACAGATCTGAATATATAAAACTATCCCTTTCTCATGCTTTAGCTCAATCTGTAAAATTGATGGTTCTGGAACTTTCAGTTAGTAAAATTCTTGAGAAAACTTCGTCAATTCAAAAAGAGCTAGCTAATACTGGCAGTGTATCCTTGTCAAAAAAAGAAATATCCAAGCAAATTGGTCAGCTTTTTAGCGAAAGATACTCTATTAATCTTCATAGTGATATCCTAGATACTCCAGAATTTTTCTGGCGCAGACCAAGTTATGAACCACTATATCTGATGACAGCTGAATTCCAAGATATAAGCGTAAGGCAAGGTATACTAAATCATCGCCTAGATATTATCCAGGAATTATATAATATACTATCAAATGAACTTAATTATAAACATTCAGCGCGGCTTGAAATAACCATTGTTGTTTTAATTGCCATTGAAGTAGTGCTAGCTTTTTCCCATACTAGTGTAATTTCTGACATTATAAATTGGTTCTAGAAGTAAATCTAAATCTGAGTTAAGTATAAAATACAAAAACTCTAGATATATAACCACTAGCTACGTTTAATTTACTGCTTTTACTATAATTTAAATAAGCTCAAGTAAAGCTTCTTCTAACACATTAATCTGATCCCGAAATTTTGCAGCTTCTTCAAACTCAAGATTTTTCGCAGCTAGCTTCATTTCTCTGCGTAAATTTTCTATGTATTTAGCAAGTTTTACTGGGTCTGAAATAAGATTTTTAGCTTCTTTTTTACCTATTTTTTCTGTAACTTTTTGTAACCCATTAAGAGCATGGATTTTTGTTGAGATAGTCTGTGGAATAATTCCATGTTTTGCATTATATTCAATTTGAGCTGTTCTTCTTCTTTCTGTTTCTGATAAAGCTTTTTCTAATGACTTAGTCATTTTATCAGCATATAGCAATACCCTCCCTTCGCTATTCCTTGCCGCTCTACCTATTGTTTGTATAAGAGAAGTTTCTGAACGTAAAAAACCTTCTTTATCTGCATCAAGAATTGCAACAAGACTACATTCAGGGATATCTAGCCCCTCCCTGAGTAAATTTACCCCAACGATAACATCAATTTCACCCAGACGCAGACTTCTTATAATCTCTATTCTCTCTAAAGTTAGTATCGCTGAATGCAAATACGATACCTTGTGTCCAAGCTCTGATAAATAATTGCTAAGGTCTTCTGCCATCTTTTTTGTTAACGTAGTTACCAGAATACGGAATCCTTGCTCTATCGTCTTCTTTATCTCTCCTATTAAATCTTCTACCTGGGTTGAAGCTGGCCTTACTATGCATACCGGATCAAGCAAGCCTGTTGGTCTAATAATAAGTTCGACTATTTCCCCTCCTGTTTGCTCCAGTTCAAACGCAGATGGCGTGGCCGAGACAAATATAGTCTGTGGCCTTAGATCTAACCATTCTTCAAACTTAAGCGGGCGATTATCAAGAGCTGATGGAAGCCTAAAACCATATTCTACAAGCGAAGTTTTCCTAGCTCTATCACCATTATACATAGCTCTAATTTGTGGTACCATCACATGAGACTCATCCACAAACAATAATGCATCCTTGGGTAAATACTCAAATAAGGTTGGTGGCGGCATACCGGCGGCGCGACCAGTTAAAAATCTTGAGTAATTTTCAATACCTTTGCAAGATCCCATTGCCTGCAGCATTTCAAGATCATACTGTGTACGTTGATTTAACCTTGACGCCTCTAAAAGTTTATCATTTTCTTTTAAGAAAATTAAATGTTCTTCTAGCTCGTGCTGAATGCCAATAATAGCTTTTTTTATAATAGATTCAGGGGTTACAAAATGCGAATTAGCATAAAGGGTTACATTATCAAACTTTCGAAATTTCTCACCAGTTAACGGATCAAACTCAGTTATATACTCAAGTTCATCACCAAAAAATGATAATCTCCAAGCTCTTGTAGCATAGTGTGAAGGGAACACATCGATATTCTCGCCCACAACACGAAATGATCCTCTTTCAAAAGCTATATCATTTCGCTGATACTGTAAATCTACAAGCTGAACTAAAAAATCCTTTCTTTTATATTCGTTGCCCGATTCCAGCTTCAGTGTCATTTCATAATATAATTCAGGAGATCCAAGGCCATAAATACAAGAAACAGAAGATACCACTATAACATCCCTTCTCTCCATCAAAGATCTAGTGGCCGAATGCCTTAATAAATCGATTTGTTCATTAATAGATGACTCTTTCTCGATAAATGTATCGGTTCTTGAAATATATGCTTCGGGCTGATAATAATCATAATAGGAAACAAAGTACTCCACTGCATTTTCAGGAAATAACTCTTTCATTTCGGAATAAAGCTGAGCCGCCAAAGTCTTATTATGCGCCATAATAAGTGCTGGACGGCCTGTTTTTTCAATGACATTAGCCATAGTGAATGTCTTGCCAGAACCTGTAATGCCCAAAAGCATCTGAGACTTTTCGCCCGCTGCAAGGCCATCTAATAGCTTTTTGATCGCTTTTGGTTGGTCTCCACTTGGTTGATAACCTGACTTAATCTTAAAACCGCTCATTGACAACCAATTAAATAATGATTTAAACTGTCAGTATAACTTTTTAGAAGCAAATGACTATGAAAAAAATTACAATTTATACAACAAGCATCTGCCCTTACTGCGTTCGTGCAAAAGCGCTATTTGACCGCAAGGGCTTAACTTACGAAGAAATTAACGTTGAAGAGCAACAAGAACGCGACAAAATGGTCATAAAAGCTGGTGGAAGACGTACTGTGCCACAAATTTTTATTGGTTCTGTCCACGTTGGTGGATGCGATGATCTTTATGCTCTTGAAAAAGAAGGCAAATTAGCAGGCATTTTAAATTAATTAGGAAAAATATATGGCAAAAGAAAAAAATACTAACGGCGATATTGTATATTCCGCTATTTACTCAGTTCGATCTAATCAATGGAAAATTCAAGATAATCAATATGATCTTTTGAAATTACTTACATTATTGCCTGAATCATACAAAGATTTCACTTTTGATAACTTAGGAAAAGAATCTGTAAAAACCCTCACAAATGATTTAGTTGGTATTGCCTCTTTTAATGAAGCGGCAAAGGCCCAGGCGGAGATTTTCTCCTACTGTTACGGTATAAAAACTAATAAAATAGCCGAAGCATTAAACCTAGCATTGCCGTTAACAACTGAAGAAAATATTGGCCGAATATTGGGCGGATTACTCCCGCCTGGTTACGATAACTCAATAGAAAAAGGAATTCTTCCTATTCTTGGAGCTGAAGAAGCATATTGGGGAACTTCACAACCAACAGCTATTACTACTTTACTTAGAGCAGCCTATTATACCGTAACAAAAGAAAAATTTGGTTCCGGGTCAAGCTCAGATGAGTCCAGTATTTTTTATACATTTGATTTGCCTGCTAGTTATAACCCTAGCACAGTTCTAGAATGTAGCTATCTTCATAAACCAGGCTCTGTTTGGCAACTAACTGTTCCATACTCTGGATATTCTCTTGGCGGCGACAGAGCAAACACTAAGCAATTTAGACCAGAAGACTGTATATCATTCCTAGAAAAAATATATCAACTTGTTCCATCATCTGGCAGCTCGGCCGATTTATATCTTGCAGCAAGGACCTTGAGCGCAGAGGATGTTACTATGGCTCCATCAAATTGGCTTGATTCTGCAAGCGGATCGTTAGTAAGACTATTGAAGGTATCGAAAGAACCTAC
>CAMDSB010000035.1 GCA_945907105.1 Rickettsia typhi
CTCTTTTTCATACAATACACGTAACAGCCATCTGGGGATTTATAGCAATGATATTAATGCATATCGGAGCAGCTTTCTATCACCATTTTATCAGGAAAGATAATGTTTTTATGCGCATAATAAAGGAATCAGACGTTACTTAATTCCTGCGTCAAAACTCTGAAATGTTAACAGAGAGGCAAAGATACTCTCCGCAACATAGCAATAAACCTGATTTGTATTATTGCATTTAGGAAATGATACAAAAATAATTAGGAGTAGTTATTACACATTTCCGACTATCTAGACAATGACTGATCTTTGTTTTGTTCTTTAACTCTTGTTTTGATCACGGCTTTAACAATATCAGCTTCCCGATTAACGTTATGTTGATATTTTGCTCCATTTTTGGTTAAAGTTTGGCCAGCATCTTCAACTTTTTGCTGATCTTGAGCAGAAAAGCGACTCATCACTTGCTCTGTAATATTTGTCAAAAATGCCCAAGAAAGTTCTATTTTTTCTTGAAGAGTTAGGCTTTTATCTTCATCTTCTTTATGCCTAGCTTGATCGTATAGCTCCTGAGAATGTTGATCTTTAACCGATAGATACACATTTTTTTTACCACCAGAACGTATTCTTTTTATAAGAATAAACGCCACAACAGATACTACTAAAAGGAGCAAAATATTGAAACTAGAAGACATACCTAAAACCATCTTTACTTTTACACTAAGGATGATTCTATCATTAGTGATTCTTCTGATCCATAAAAACCAGTCCTGAAGTCAAGAAACTGGCAAAAATTATCCTTCAATTTGTGCATTTTTGCTAAAAAACAACTTTGTTGAGCAATTACCTACTTTGCAGCATCAGAACCTGCTATAATTATAGTTGATAAATCTAGCAATTTAGTTATAAAGTTTATGCACGATTATTGTTACAAAATATACACCGGCTAACTGGTTTATCTACTTTATATCAGATTACCATTGATATAAAGTGATATATAGTGTAGCTACTATACTAATATGGCAATAAATTGATGAATATTATGCAGCCAAGTTCCCAGTTTTTAAGCGAATATTTACCAATCGTTGTTTTCTTTGGAATAGCAACATTAGTATCTATTGTAGTTATTATCTTACCTAAAATTCTGGCAACTGAAAAGCCAAGTGAAATCAAGCTATCCAGTTATGAATGCGGGTTTGAGGCATTTGAGGATGCTAGAGGAAAATTTGATATTCGCTTTTACTTAGTGGCGATATTATTCATTATTTTTGATTTAGAAATAGCCTTTCTAATACCATGGGCAATTAACTTAAAAGCTATTGGTCAATTTGGTTTTTGGTCAATGATGGTATTTTTATTAGTATTAACATTTGGTTTTATTTACGAATGGAAAAAAGGCGCCCTTGAGTGGGAATAGAAGTATAGTCGTTTGAACTGAATAAGTGTATTTTTATGACAAAAGAATTGATTAATCAAGATAGTTTCTTTGAGCAAGAATTGTCAGATCGTGGTTATGTGTTGACTAAAGTTGATGATTTAGTCGGTTGGGCAAGATCAAACTCTCTTTGGCCGATGACGTTTGGCCTTGCTTGCTGCGCGGTAGAAATGATGCAAGCCGCTGCTAGTAGATATGACATGGATAGATTTGGGTTTTTATTTAGACCTAGCCCAAGACAAGCCGATTTAATGATAGTTGCCGGAACTCTTACCAATAAGATGGCCCCAGCAATGCGAAGGGTTTACGATCAAATGGCTGAGCCTAAATATGTTATTTCAATGGGAAGTTGCGCTAATGGCGGTGGATATTATCATTATTCATACTCGGTAGTTAGAGGCTGCGATCGAATAGTTCCTGTGGATGTATACGTTCCAGGATGCCCCCCTACGGCAGAAGCTCTAATTTACGGATTGATGCAGTTACAACGCAAAATCCGAAGAACAAGCAAATTTAAGGGTTAGGGTATGGATTTTTTACATATTATTAATAAATTTGCCAAAGATAATAAATTTCAGTTTATTCCACTTAGCATAGATGGCTTCACCGCTTACATAATTAGTAAGGAAAATATCTTTTCAGTGCTACAGTTTGTAAAAGAGCACGAAGATCTACGCTTTACAATACTCACAGATTTATTTGGTGCAGATTTTCCCGATCGACCGGAGCGTTTTGAGCTGGTCTATAGCCTTCTTAGCTTAAAATTAAACAAGAGGTTATTACTCAAGATTAATCTTGAAGAAAATCAATCACCCCCTTCTGTTACAACTATTTTTAGGGCAGCGTGTTGGTATGAGAGAGAAGCTTTTGATATGTATGGTATAGAGTTTGAAAATTGCCCTGATACCCGCCGAATCCTTACTGATTATGGCTTTGTTGGACATCCTTTGCGCAAAGATTTTCCGCTAACTGGTCATGTCCAAGTCAGATACGATGAAAAGCTAGAAAAGGTTATTTATGAACCAGTATCTCTTGAACAAGAATTTAGAAATTTTGACTTTTCTTCGCCTTGGCAAGGGAAGGAAGAACAAAAACTTCCTGGAGATGAGAAGGCAACAAAATTATGACAAAACGTAAAAAAGCAACTCCATTGACTTCGAGACCTGCTAGCAGAAAACAGGTATTAGTGAGAAATGAAGAAACACCAGATGCAGTACTTAATAGGGAAGATTCTGGCACGCATATTGAAGATAAGACACGGAAACCCTTGGTACTGGAAACTCAAAAAAAGACTACTACCATCAACTTTGGTCCGCAACATCCAGCAGCTCATGGAGTGCTTCGCTTAATTCTAGAAATGGATGGGGAAGTAATTAACAAATCAGACCCTCATATTGGTCTTTTGCATCGTGGTACCGAAAAATTAATTGAACATAAAACCTATGCTCAAGCAGTACCCTATTTTGACCGTCTTGACTATGTATCTCCTATGTGCCAGGAACATGCTTATGCTCTAGCTGTAGAACAGCTTATGGGCTGTGAAGTGCCACTGCGCGCGCAATATATTCGTGTTTTATTTTCGGAGCTTACCAGAATACTTAATCACACTATGAATATAGGAACTCAAGCTGTAGATCTTGGAGCAACCACTCCTCTTTTATGGCTATTCGAGGAACGCGAAAAAATCATGGAGTTTTATGAAAGAGTGTCCGGATCACGCATGCACTCAAACTATTTTAGACCAGGAGGAGTAGCCTCAGATTTGCCAGATGGACTTTTAGATGACATAGCAATATTCAACAGTCAGTTTTTAAACATTCTAGGCGATACTGAAACTTTGCTAACAAATAACAGAATATGGAAACAAAGGCTAGTTGGCATAGGTGTGGTAAGCCAAAAACAAGCAATGGATTGGGGGTTTTCAGGCCCAATGTTAAGAGGCTCAGGCATAGAATGGGATTTACGCAAAAGCAATCCTTATGAGGTTTATAATAAAATGGACTTTGATATACCAATTGGAAAGAATGGTGATTGTTATGACCGCTACTTAGTGCGCGTTGAAGAAATGTATCAATCGGTAAAAATTATTGAGCAATGTATCAAAGAAATACCAAAAGGCGAGGTACATTCCCTTGATGCAAAAATGATTCCACCAAAACGAAGCCTTATGAAAGAGTCAATGGAGGCCATGATTCATCACTTTAAGCTATATACGGAAGGATACAATGTGCCAAAAGGTGAGGCTTATGGATATGTCGAAGCCCCTAAGGGTGAATTTGGTGTATATTTATACTCTGATGGTACAAATAAACCTTATCGCTGCAGAATAAAAGCACCTGGGTTTGCCCACTTACAAGGACTGGATTTTATGACACGTGGTCACTTACTTGCAGATGTAGTATCAGTTATTTCTAGTCTTGATGTTGTATTTGGAGAAATAGATCGATGAGCAAAATAAAAGAAGTTTTTACTTTCAACAAAAACAGCATAGAAAAAGCTGAAGAGATTATAGCTAAATATCCAGCTAGTCGCCAAAAAAGCGCTATGCTTCCACTACTTGAATTAGCCCAAAGACAGAACGGGGGATGGCTATCTACTGCAGCAATTGAATGCGTAGCAACATATATATCAGAACCATTCATGCGTGCTTATGAAGTTGCAACTTTTTATACGATGTTTAATCTAAAACCTGTAGGCAAATACCATATCCAACTATGCGGGACAACACCTTGCTGGCTGATGGGTTCTGATGAAATAATGAGAGCATGCGAGGAACATGCTAAGACAAAATGTGGAGAGACTTCTGACGATAACCTTTTTACAATTTCGGAAGTCGAATGTTTAGGAGCGTGCAGGAATGCTCCTGTAATACAAATTAACGATGATTTTTATGAAGACCTAACTGCAAAAAAAGTTGCCGAGATAGTAGAATCTCTAAGAAAAAAGAACAAAACACAATAATAATTTATGCTATCAGAAAACAAGTGAAAAAACTATTGATATTACTATTTATTATTACTCCCTTAGTCACAATGGCTGACTATATAAGTAATGGTTTTTTTATAGTTGATAAACATCTCAATTTCGATAAAACAATTCGGTCTGGCAAGTGCCACGGAACAGTGCCCTATCCCAAATTAACAAACGAAGATGAAGAGCTTTTTATGAGAATCAATGATGAAATTCATGATTTTGCAGAGCTTTACAGCGTTTGTAATAGTGGAGAAAAAAACCATTTTTCAGTAAATTATGATGTGCCAAATTCGGGAACAAAAGATTTCTTTAGCATTCTCTGGCTTACCAAAAAAGATGATAAGCTATGGCGTATTGATACGTTGAATTTTAATGCAGAAAATGGTGCTATGCTAACTCCAGATAATCTATTCAACATTCATAGTAATAATCTATTTAGCGAATTGACAAAGCTCTCAGAAGGTCATTTAAGTTTAAATTGCAACTGGGAACAATTTTTAGAAAAAATTGAAAAGAGAGATATACAATTTTATATCAAGAATAATGAGTGGTTTCTCGTATTTAACTCTAGCTCAACACTTAATAAAATCGTAGAAATAAAAATCCCTCAATATTTTTTAATACAGAGAGACGATCATGATAACGAATAAAGACAAAATTTTGTCCAATATTAACGGCAGCGAGTCAGCTGACCTCAATGCTGCAAAAAAACGTGGCGATTGGGATAATACAAAGTCTCTAATTCAAAAAGGACGTGAATGGATTATTGAACAAGTAAAAGCTTCTGGGCTGCGCGGGCGTGGTGGTGCCGGTTTTTCAACTGGTATGAAGTGGTCCTTTATGCCAAAAGATCACCTCAAGCCTTCGTATCTAGTCGTCAATGCGGATGAGTCAGAACCTGGCACGTGTAAAGATCGTGATATTCTGCGGTATGAGCCCCATAAATTGATTGAAGGATGCGTTATTGCATCTGTTGGAATTGGCGCGCATACTTGCTATATATATATTCGTGGAGAATTTTATAATGAGGCCGTCATCCTCCAAAAAGCAATAGATGAAGCATATGATGCCAAATTAATTGGTAAAAATGCTTGCGGAGGAGGATACGATATTGACATATACTTGCACCGAGGAGCCGGAGCATATATTTGCGGAGAAGAAACGGCGCTACTAGAAAGCTTAGAAGGTAAAAAAGGTCAACCTAGACTAAAACCGCCTTTCCCCGCTGGCGCTGGCTTATATGGCTGCCCTACAACTATTAACAATGTTGAATCTATTGCAGTTGTCCCAACTATACTACGCCGAGGTGCAGCCTGGTTTGCTGGTCTTGGTAAACCAAATAATACTGGGACTAAATTATTTTGTATCTCTGGTCATGTTAATAAACCATGTAATGTTGAAGAAGAAATGGGTATACCTCTCAGAGAACTCATTGAAAAACACGCTGGCGGTATACGTGGAGGCTGGGATAACTTAAAAGCAATAATCCCAGGCGGGTCCTCTGTACCAATGATTCCAAAAGATATATGTGAAACTGTTTCTATGGATTTTGACTCGCTGAGGAGCGTTGGTTCCGGACTTGGCACTGGAGGACTGATCGTTATGGATCAATCGACGGACATCATTTATGCTATTGCACGGCTTAGCAAATTCTATATGCACGAGTCTTGTGGCCAGTGCACCCCGTGCCGAGAAGGAACTGGATGGATGTGGCGAGTGATGATGCGTTTAGTTCGCGGCGAGGCAAGGGAAGAAGAAATAGATGAGCTGCTAGATGTAACTAAACAAGTTGAGGGGCATACTATATGCGCACTTGGTGATGCTGCCGCTTGGCCCATACAAGGATTGATTAAGCATTTTCGCCATGAGATTGTCGATAGAATTAGGATGGCTAAATCGTGAACTCACTCTTTTCTTTCTTAAATAATAAAAAACTAATAAAAAGATTTTCGCTTTTTGCTTTTGCTATTATTTTATTCATTACTGTACTTGTTGTTATAAAAAATAACGATGGATCTAAGGTACTAATTAAAGAAGAAAGTGACTTTGGACCTGTGTGGATTTTTGAGAAAACCGGCAAAAGATGTATGAGTTTTATTGAGCCACCTACACCAATAGTTCAGAGCTGTTACTTAATCCAGAATCCTAAAATAGTTCTTCATAGCTATGCACAATTATTACTTAGTACTTTGTTCTTTAATGACAATCCACAAAGGATATTACTAATTGGCCTTGGTGGAGCAAGCATTCATAATGCATTAAATATATTACTCCCGAGAACACAAATTGATACAGTTGAGATCAATGGGGTATTACCGAAAATCGTTGATCAATATTTTGGCTATAAAGAAGATTATCGTAATAAAATATTTATAGAAGATGGTGCAATATTTGCCAAAGAAGCTGAAGCCAATATATATGATATTATCCTCATTGATGCATTTAACGCCGATTACATTCCACCACAACTTTTAACTGATGAATTCATGCAAGATATCAAAAAGATGCTAACCCCAAAAGGTATTGTTGGGATCAATACTTTCACTGTCAGTAAGAGTTATGAACTTGAATCAAATCTGTTCAAGCATAACTTCGGTAAATACTATAATTTGATTTTCAATACATCACGAATTATGCTAGCCGCAAAAAATGACCTTCCAGGTTTATCAGAGATAGCAGCCAAGTCAATTTTATGGCGATATAGATTTGTTGAGATTGGCGTTGATCAGAATGCACTATTAGGAATATACCAAAGTCAAAATTAAAGAATATCTGTTTCAATAATTTATAGAATCTGAATGTATTTATCGAATTTATTTTTTTCGTTCTTGAATTTATCAGCATCAGGTAGAGGATCTTTTTTGACGGTAATGTTATCCCATTTACTCGCGAGTTCCTTATTAATCTCTATCCACTTGATCAAGTCAGGCGATTCTTCTTTTATTGCATCTACAGGACATTCAGGTACACATACACCGCAGTCGATACATTCTTCTGGGTTTATTACAAGCATAAATTCTCCTTCGTAAAAACAATCCACCGGACACACTTCCACGCAATCGGTATATTTACATTTGACGCATTCATCAGTTACAACGTAAGTCAATTTAACCTTCCATTATTTTGTTTTTGCCTATTAAGCAATATCTTAGTGCGCACTAACAGTACAAGTATAAAATATAGTATAAAACTTGTAAACATTATCATTAACGGTAATAACATGGAGCTATGAATTGATGGGCCGCCAATCCTTAATATGCTAGCTGGCTGATGCAAGCTGTACCAAATATCAACAGAGAATTTTACAATAGGGATATTGATAAAACCAATTAATGCCATTACTGAAGCTGGCTTCTCTGCTCTTAATATATTAGAACCACTATTTACAATTGTTATATAGCTTATATAGAGCAGAAACAATACTAACATCGAAGTAAGCCTAGCGTCCCAAACCCACCAAGTCCCCCATATGGGCTTACCCCATAATGAGCCTGTAACCAGAGTAATTAGGGCAAATGAAGCACCAATTGGCGCGGCCGCCACAGCTAAAAAATATGAAAGCCTAGTTTTCCAAACTAAAGCGGAAAAACTACACACAGCTATAAAAGAATAAATTCCTAAACTCATCCATGCGGATGGCACGTGAACATACATCACCCGCACCATTTCTCCTTGTTGGTAATCTGGTGGCGAGGAAAAGAGAGCCAAATATAACCCTACCCCAAGGACCATAGGCAATACGACAGCTAATACTGGAATAAACATAGCTTCCATTTTTAGGAACAAATTTGGTGTTAACAATTTTAACATTATCTAATTATGATTGTTGATAATATATTTTGTGAGTATTGTTCTCCGTTATGACATGATCTACGGTAACTTGGGTATTTTTCTGGCATGGAATAGGTATCTGCTTTCATATTATGAAATAACTCTATGTTTTCTTTTTGAAGTTTCTTGATAACAAAACCAACTAGGTCAAACATAAAATGATTTGCTTTGTTTGATGGCTTAAATAACTCTTTAATTTCATCACCCTCGCTAATGAAATCATGATAATACTTAGTATCAACTTCGTATGATTTCTGAGCAATTGCTGGGCCAATAATTGCTTTTATCTTATTTGCTCCTCTATCTTGCATCATTTTTCGAACGTTAGTAATGATATTTGACTTTGCACTCTTCCAACCGCAATGCGCTGCACCAATAACCGCCCCATCATCACTTGCGAATAAAACAGGTACACAATCCGCAGTAAGTACGCCAAGTGCCACGTTTGGTCGTGTCGTTATGGAAGCATCAGCTTGGGGCTGCTTTTTTAAGTCTATATTATCCGCGATAATAACATCATTACCATGCACTTGGTTCATTATGAAAAGATTCTCAGCATTAAGCCCTGTTTTGATACTCTCAATATTTTTCTGCACTTGGGCTAATTTTACAGCATCTGTGCACTTATGCACGCTATAAACACCACTAGAATTTGTATAGGTTCTATCAATGATCTTATAATAAACTTTATTTTTTATGAATTCGATTTCCATGGTAAATAGTATTAATCAATATCGTCATAAACTATCAGAAGTCCATGAGAGATACAATCGATTAACTTCCTTGCAAAAGGATTTGCAATTAAATTATAACTTAACACCGATTATTGGAGCAGAAATTGAGTTTTATCTTTCAGAAAATATCGATGTCAGAGAATTAGCCAGTAAAATAGATCATAATATAAAACTAGAAAAGGGAAAAAATCAATATGAGATTGATCTGCCTCCTACTCATGATTTAGTAACCTTAACGAAAGCTATTGAATCCGCAAGAAAAGATATTAGTCTATTTGCCAAGCAAATGGGGGGTAGTGCTGATTTCTCCTCCAAACCATTTGCTAATGATTATGGCAATAGTATGCACATACATTTAAATTTTCTTGAGGATAATAACATTGAAAAATATGTACAAATATTATGTTATTATTTACCTCAATACATACAATATTTTTTACCCAAATCCGATGATTACCAACGTTTGGATAGTAAATTTATGGCTCCAACTCATATTTCATGGGGTGGAAATAACCGAAGCGTATTGATACGAATTCCTGATTCATTACCAAGGCGACTGGAACACAGATTAGCTGCTGCCAATGCGGATCCAGCAGAGGTAATTTTTGCCATATTGGATTCTATACGGCAAGGAATATTATCATATGGCAATATTCCTCAGATTGCCAAAACTCATGGCAACGCTTTTGATGAGCAATATAGTTTGGTGCCCATTATAAACATCTCATCTTAACTAGTACAAGTTAACTACAACCCCCACACCAATGGAGTATCATCATCTGATTCTTGCCCTACTAATTCTGATGGCAATGTAGCCATTTGTTGTGTTATTCCATATTGCTCCACTTCTCCAAAAAAATCTCCAAATAAATATTCTTTAATTATGTTAAGTGCAGTACCATTTTGGTCTAGAACAACAACTGAATCTAGCCTATTTTTTTGGTGCAATAACACTTCAGCACAGGCTTCTAATATCTCCCTTGGCATATTATCATTTATTGCAAATTTATATAGAAGATTAGTTATTTGTTGGCTATCAGGTCTGACATCACTTAATCCTAACAATAGATCAGCACCTTTGCTTATTAAATATTTTGCTATATTTATCAAAGATTCTTGATCTTTCTGAGAACTAGCGCATTTAATTTGGTAAAAAGCATAGGCAAGTGGCGTTTGCTCCTGCCAATATCCTACCGAACTATCTTCAGAGTTTACGGGAACCACATATTTCTCTACTAAAGTGTTAACAGATTGAAAATCTATTTTTTTTATAAACGCTTGTAACATCTTACTAGTATCATATTGAGAATCTAATACAACGACTTGATTAATTGAATAATAAGCACTGGGCGCATAATATTCTTTATTTTTTATAACGGAGTCTAATAGTAGTGATTCCATCACATACTTCATAACTACTTCCTCACAGTCCCCTCCATGAAATTCACCTATAATTTTGATGAGCTTAATAAGCTCTTTTGTTTTAGCTCCTATGGCTGCTGTTGAAACATCTAGAGATGTTTTGTCATTTATAATTCTAATGATTTCAAAAGCTTGTTTTGTTTTAGCTCCTATTGTTATTGAAATATCTTGAGATCTGCTAGAATTAGATGCCATATTACATCTAAATATTCCTTCATTAAATGAAAATCGATACATAGCCAGTAATTCCGATGGTGCAATAATTTGCACATCAGGTAATTCGAGAGTTAACTTAGCAAAAGTGAATTGGATATTATCATAAAAATCCTTTGTTAAATTTCCAGTTTTACATGACTCTAAAAAAATAATAGCATCACTCGTCAATTTTTTTGGTAAAAGAGCAAAGATCTTTGGTAAGTTTTCGGAAGTAATGTCTTTACCCATGGCTGCTGTCATAGATTTAGGAGTGCCATGCATTCTTGGCCACACAAATGCTAAAGACTCATCTTCCACAGCTGCCAATATTGATGGAATTTCTGTTTCAGGATCCTTTATATTCTTTTGAATTATTTCATACCCTTGAGTTTCAAAATCTTTAAGCTGTTTTCGATATTCTCCTTTTGCAGGGCGAAATTCTTTAGTTGGTTCACCTTCATTTAAGACAAGAACTTTTTTTTTCATTGCAACGATCAAATATATTAAAAGGTATAAACTTTTTAGACTTATAGAATATCAATTATAGTTAATAAATTGTAATTATTCAAGTTAAATTTAATAAATACTAATAAATAGTTCTTAAAAAGAAGTATAATAACATAAAGTAATGGAAATTATTAACCATAGAAAAAGCTTATGGGCAGAGATAAGCGTGGTATAGTCGGCCAAGAATCAACGAAGAGGCAAATCTCTAAATATTACTCAGACCGAAATAACACATATATAAGAATATGACACCATTAAAAGAGCCTTCTTACTCACCGCACGCTTTAGCTAAATATTAAAAACTCAGGATGGTGCACCCGAAGGGAGTCGAACCCCTAACCTTTTGATTCGTAGTCAAATACTCTATCCAATTGAGCTACGGGTGCAGATAAAACTTTTTAGTGAATAAGCAGTAGCTAATACACTAAATTAATGGTTTTTGTACAAAGGAACTAGTAGTGACCATGCTTAACTTATATTTATAGGTGGAGAGCATAGATCCTTGTAAATTCTTCTGTATGAGCGTTCGGTGATTAGCGCAATATATTTGGCACTAATTTAGCCGCTTCCAACCGGTATAACTAAAAGAGTAGAGGCGGTGGTCAAGCTAAACGATCATACCAATTGACCAAATGGTACTAAGCTATAAAAATGTTATTAGATAACATTCACTAGTTTAAAATTTTTCTTTGTAACAAATTCAACCTTGCCTTCCATCGTAGCAAATAAAGTATGATCTTTACCCATTCCTACGTTTTTTCCAGCACGAATTTTTGTACCGCGTTGGCGAACAATGATATTACCAGAAATTACTGGTTGGCCATCACCTTTTTTTGCACCAAGTCTTCGACCAGCCGAATCACGACCGTTTTT
>CAMDSB010000036.1 GCA_945907105.1 Rickettsia typhi
TTGATAATATGGTATTTGCGTTTCGATTTTGAGGAGAAAGTATTTGGCATGTTTATACAAGAATAGTTTTAAAATTCTAGAATAGCGAAAAATACTCTATACCACATTATGTTATTGAAATTGAAGAATTTTATTCATACAACAAAGCCATGAACTACCACTTACGGCTATCCAACCTGCACAAGAGGATCATAGCAATCAATTAGCACTCGCGGGGGAACAGCCAGAGGCGCCAGGATCATCCTGTTGCGGATGCATCATCTTATAGCTTTTTCTTATCTTGTTAATTAAACTAAATAGCTAGTATCTTCTTTGGTTGGTAATATCTATTTTAAGAACTGCTCCGGCGTCGGCAGAGAGGAGTAAATTCAGATTAAGTTCCAATGGTCAGGTATATATGACGCCGAGCTTTTATGGTTAAAACTCAGTACTTGCCCTATCACGCAAGGGGTGATGCTTAGTTCTGAGGTACCAAAACAGATATAGGGGGAGACCGCTAAGTATGAATAGGCTTGCAATAGCTAAGGTTTTAATGGGCGTTTCATACATTATCCATATACAGAAACCGCTAGCAACGAGACCAAATATCCATTGTATAAGCGAGTTCTCTACCTTCTTTTGAATTAATAATTTCAAGAAGGCAAGGCAGCACATTAAATATACAAAAAGAAACGCCATTACAGAAAAGTCAATTATAGCGTTTATTTGCTCGGCTAGGCTTTCGTTGGCAGTAAGAAATAATAAAGGAATGATACCTGCGCAACTTGTTAGAATACTCCACAGAGGCGCGTTATGCTTATTTTTCTGAGCAAATATTTTGGGCATTAAACCATCCTCTGCAAGGCCGAGTGCTACTTGTCCACTGGCTAGTATCCACGCATTAAGGGTTCCTACGCAAATAATTGCTGCAATGCATGCTATAGCTAAATACCATTGACCACCAAAAATAATTTGAGCCGCGTCAACATAAGGAGCTTTGGAGTACATTAGAGCTTGACCTGGTATTAAACCCATTATTCCTACGCTATTAATAAAATAAAGCAAAGCTACGCATAAAGTTCCAGAAATGATTGCTTTAGGAATAGTTTTAGAAGGGTTTTCTACAGAGCCAGCTGGTGTGGTTGCAGATTCTAAACCAATAAAACCCCATAAAGTTAATAATGTAACTTTAGCAAGGATTGATGTAGTCGACATGTTTGAGATGCTTTGATCAATAACGAAATTATTACTATCAAAAAAGCATAAAGCTATTAGTGGCATAATTAATAGAGGAATGAATTTCAGTAAAGTTAAAAAGAGCTCAGCTTTCCCCGCTGCTTTAACACCTCTGAGATTCAAAAGTGTAACAAGTAAAAGTAATATAATTTCTAGAGCTAAATATACCAATGGGGAGCGCTGGCCTATGAACACACTTAGTGATCCTATTGCTGTAACAATCACTGCTGTAGTGCTGACCCAAGAAATAACCCAATAAGTCCATCCGGTAAAGAAAGCTGCTGTTAGGCCAAAAGTATGCTTTACGTATGTGTGGGGCCCTCCTGTTTCAGGAAATTTTGCGCAAAGTGATGCAAAGACTAAGCAGAGAGCAATCGCTCCTATTCCAGATATTCCCCAGCCTACCAAACTAAAAATGCCATATCCTGCTAAATTTGCGGGCAGCATAAACACACCTGAGCCGATCTGACTTCCGGTTACAAAAGCAAATACTGCCCAAAACCCTATTTTATTAGACATACATGTAAGTTTTCCAAACTTTAAAATGAACAGCACTATACTGAAATATTGAATATATTTCAATAAGAAATATATTAGGCACTAAAGAAGATTAGATCAATTCGACGTAGTCTTCTTTTATTGTTTTAAGACCGATTTTTTCAAATGCTATTTCTAAGCTATCCCCACTTCTTCGGATAATTATACCAGTACCAAATTTAGAGTGCCTTATTCTGCTGCCGGGCTTTTTAGTTGGTGTAGTATCAATATTATTTGGTTTTTGACTATTTTGTTGTAGCGAAAAATTATGCCTGGAGCCTAAATAATTGAGCTTGTTAGCAGAAGAAGTAATGGTGCATAATTGGGATGATATTTCACTTAAAAACCTTGATGGCATAGATTTGACGAATTCAGCAAACATCCTTCGACTTTCAGCGTACGTGATGTAAAGTTCTTTTTTAGCGCGCGTAATGCCGACATATGCAATACGCCGTTCTTCTTCAAGCCCTTTTTCGCCTTCTTCAGCAATGGCTTTTTGGTGAGGGAAAATATTCTCTTCCCATCCGGGCAAAAATACCAAATCAAATTCCAGTCCTTTTGCGGCGTGAAGGGTCATGATTTTAACTGTACCACCAAACTCAGACTCAAGTGATTCATTATCCATTACTAAGCTTGAATGTTCGACAAATTCAGTAATGTTATTAAATTCATCAATTGCTCTTAGCATTTCGTTGATATTTTCAATCCTCGCTCTGGATTCATCTGTTTTTTCTTCTTTTAATGCGGAGAGGTAACCAGAGTTTTCTAGAATAAATTTCGTCACTTCGAAGGCTGATTCATATTGGTATTTCTGGCCACATAGGCTAATTAAGTCAGTAAACTCTTCAAGGCTCTCTTTCGTTTTACCTTTTAAAATATTTTGCTGAGTCATCAGTTTTAGTGCTTCAAATACAGATATTTCCTGGTCAGTGGCAAAGTCTTTGATTTTTTTTAGTGTAACATTACCGATGGATCGCCTTGGTACGTTGATAATGCGCTCAAGAGCTAGGGTATCATTATGATTAATGCTAAGACGAATATATGCAAGCAAGTCACGAATTTCCATTCTCTCATAAAACCTTAGACCGCCGATAATTTGGTATGGTAGAGCGTTGCTGATAAATGCCTCCTCAAAAGATCTTGTTTGGAAACCAGCTCTTACAAGAATTGCGATCTGATTTGTTGTATACTTGTTATTATTTATAAATTTTGCTATTTCAGTGGTAACAAACCGCGCTTCTTCTTTGTCGTTCCAGCACGAAATAATTTTAATTTTCTCTCCGTCTTTTTGATCGGTCCATAGCTTTTTACTGTGGCGGTGTTTATTGTGGCTGATAATTTGGGATGCCGCGCTTAAAATATAAGGTGTTGAGCGATAATTCTGTTCAAGTTTGACCACTACAGCACTTGGAAAATCTTGTTCAAACCGAAGTATATTTTTAACTTCAGCTCCTCTCCAGCTGTATATGGATTGGTCATCATCGCCAACGCAGCAAATATTTTTATGCTTACTGGCAAGCATTCTTACCCAAACATATTGTACAGCATTTGTATCCTGGTACTCGTCAACTAATATGTACTTAAATTTATTTTGATAATATTCAAGAATATCAGCGTTGTTAATCAATAGCTGATTACAATAAAGCAGTAGGTCGCCAAAATCGACGGCATTTGATGCATGCATTTGCTTTTGATATTCAAAATAAACCAGTTTAGCAAGTTTATGAGCAGGTGCAATAAAATCCGACTCGCCTATTTTATCAGGTGGTAGCCCCTGGTCTTTCCATTTGGAAATAATAATGTGAATCATTTTAGCTGGATATTGCTTCACATCTATATTTAGCTCAAGCGCAATATTCTTGACGAGTCTGATCTGATCATCTTGATTAATGATGGTGAAGTTACTGGTTAAATCCTTACCTAGAAAACTAATGTGAGCTCTCAGTATTCTTGCGGCAATCGAGTGAAAAGTCCCAATATTAAGGCCATCATTAGGAATAATATTAGTTATTCTGTCTTGCATCTCCTTGGCAGCTTTATTGGTAAATGTTACAGCTAAAACTTCATAAGGTTGCGCAAGATTTTGCTCTATAATATGGACGATACGATGTGTAAGCACTTTCGTTTTTCCTGTACCAGCGCCGGCTAGAATAAGAATCGGGCCCTCTGTGTGCCTTGTTGCAAGTAGTTGTGGCTCGTTTAGCCTCTCTTGATTGTCGTGCATTTAATTTATAGCTTTGACAGCTCCCACTAAGTAATAAGACAAATTATGTAAGGTTTTAAGTTTGCTTACCTATAAAACAAGGATTCGTGAACTTCATTTTGAAATTAACATATTACAATTCAGATCTCTTTGCTATAATTATTATAATCAATAATTTTTTCATGCATCTATAGGCGTTGCGATATACAAAGAGAACGATAAGATTGTAGTAAAACTTTCTTCTATCCTTTCTCAAAAAATTTACTATAATCGCTAGGATCAATCATTAAAAATTTATGATATGACTAAACAAGCTTTACATCAGCAGGAACTTGAGAACAAGAGGAGTACTGCACGTCTTGGTGGTGGAATCAAACGAATAGCAGTTCAGCATGAGAAAGGAAAGCTGACTGCCAGAGAACGCTTAGAGGTTCTGCTTGATCCTGATAGTTTTGAAGAAACAGGAATGTTTGTAGAGCATCGTTGTGATAATTTTGGGATGAGTGACAAGAAATTTCCCGGAGATGGAGTTGTTACCGGACATGGAACCATTAACGGTAGATTGGTTTTTGTCTATAGTCAGGACTTTACGGTTCTTGGTGGGTCTCTGGGAGAATATCATGCAAAGAAAATTTGTAGTCTTATTGATTCTGCTATTGAAATTGGAGCGCCAGTAATCGGGATAAATGATTCAGGCGGCGCTAGGATTCAAGAAGGTGTTGATGCGCTTGGTGGATATGGAGAGTTATTTCAAAGAAATGTTAAAGCATCCGGAGTTATTCCTCAGATTACTCTAGTAATGGGCCCGTGTGCCGGTGGGGCAGTATATTCACCTGCTCTTACAGATTTTATCTTCATGGTAAAAGGTTCGTCGTACATGTTTGTAACGGGACCGGAGGTAGTCAAGACAGTTACGGGAGAAGAAGTCACCCAAGAAAAGCTTGGAGGAGCAAGAGTTCATACTACTAAGTCTGGGGTCGCGGATTTAGCTTTCAAGAATGATATTGAGACGCTGCTTGAAACGAGGCGCTTTTTTAATTTTTTGCCTCTTTCAAATAGAGGCCCGTTGCCAACCAGATCCACAAGAGATCCAGCTGATCGGGTCGATATGTCGCTTAATACTCTGGTACCAACGATTGCTAATAAATCATATGATATGAAGGAGTTGATAGCTCGCATTGTTGATGAAGGAGAGTTTTTTGAGTTGCAGCCTGACTATGCCAAAAATATAATAATTGGCTTTGGTTATATGGAAGGTGCGCCGGTTGGTTTTGTAGCAAATCAGCCGCTGCATTTGGCTGGATGTTTGGACATTGATGCTTCTCGTAAGGCTGCACGATTTATTAGATTTTGTGACGCCTTCAGTATCCCTTTGGTTACACTTGTTGATGTTCCTGGATTTTTGCCCGGCGTTGAGCAAGAATATAACGGAATTATAAAGCATGGAGCTAAGCTGCTTTATGCTTATGCGGAGGCTACTGTTCCTAAAATTACTGTTATTACTAGAAAGGCTTATGGCGGCGCTTATATTGTTATGAATTCGAAGCACTTGCGCGGAGATGTTAATTATGCTTGGGTAAACTCAGAAATCGCAGTGATGGGGGCAGAAGGAGCTGCTGAAATTATTTTTAGGGAAGAATGTAAGGATCCAATCGCTAAACAAAAAATAATAGAAGAATATAAAGAAAATATAACTTCTCCCTTTATTGCTGCTTCTAGGGGCTATCTTGATGATATTATCCGACCTCAAAATACCCGTTGGCGTATTTGTAAATCACTCAATTATTTACGAGCCAAGAAGATTGAAACACCTTGGAAAAAACATGATAACTTACCATTGTAAAGCTAGTTTGAAAATTGTATGAGCAAACCATTATTTGAAAAAGTATTAGTAGCAAACAGGGGTGAAATCGCCTTACGTATAATGAGGACTTTGCGTAAGATGGGTATTACCTCTGTAGCTATATATTCTGAAGCAGACACAAACTCAAACCATGTGCAATACGCTGACGAAGCTTATTATGTTGGTAATTCGCCTGCTACAGAAAGTTACTTATCGATCAAAAATATAGTTAATGCAATTAGAATAAGCGGAGCGACGGCGGTTCACCCTGGTTATGGATTTTTGGCGGAGAACGCTCAATTTGCTAATATTTTAAAACGTGAAGGGATAACTTTGATTGGCCCTAGTGCCAAAGTTATCAAGCAAATGGGTGATAAAATAGAAGCAAAGAAAGTTGCCATAGATTCTGGTGTTAGTACCGTGCCTGGTTATATGGGGATAATTCAGAGTCTAGAACAAGCGATCGAAATTGCTCAAGGAATAGGCTTTCCTATCATAATCAAAGCTGCAGCCGGTGGAGGTGGCCGAGGGATGCGCGTTGTTAATGACGTGAAAGAGATGGAAAAAGCGTATAGTTCGGCAAAGCTTGAGGCCGAGAACTGCTTTAGTGATGGTAGGGTGTTTATTGAGAAGTTGATTAAATCTCCAAGACATATCGAGATCCAACTCTTGGCTGACCAATTTGGTAATGCAGTATGTTTGGGTGAACGAGAGTGTTCAATTCAAAGATACCATCAGAAAGTTATTGAAGAGGCTCCAAGCTCCTTTGTGGACACCGAAACTAGAGAAAAAATGTATTCAGAGGTTGTGGCTCTGGCTCAAAAGGTAGGATATTATTCAGCAGGAACTGTTGAATTTATGATGGATCAGAATAAAAATTACTATTTTCTTGAAATGAATACTAGGCTGCAAGTAGAGCATCCAGTTACAGAGCTTATTACTGGTATTGATCTTGTGGAACAGATGATCAGAGTTGCGGCTGGTGAGAAGTTGTCGTTTAATCAAGATGATGTTAATCTAGATGGTTGGGCAATTGAGTCCAGGATTTGTGCTGAAGATCCTTCTCGTGGTTTTTTGCCTTCAAGTGGTCGAATTTTGGAATATCATGAACCGCCTAAGAGCGCTAATGTTAGGGTAGATAGCGGTGTCGGGCCAGGTGGCGAAGTTAGTATGTATTACGACGCGATGATCGCTAAATTATGCACTTATGCTAAGACTAGGGAAGAAGCGATTGAACAAATGAAAAAATCCTTGAGCTCCTTTATAATTCAAGGAATTTCTCATAATATAAGCTTTTTGGAAGCCTTAATTCATCATCAGAGATTCATGGATGGTGATATTAATACTGGCTTTATTGATGAAGAGTACCCAGATGGCTTTTCTGGAGCGAAGTTAACTTCTGAGATAAACGAGGTCTTTGTATCCACGGCTATTTTTGCTTTTCTTACCGAACAAAAAAGGGCTTCTTCATTAGAGCATCAAATGTCTGACCAGTCCAATAAGA
Organism: Rickettsia typhi; assembly: GCA_945907105.1. GTDB lineage: Bacteria > Pseudomonadota > Alphaproteobacteria > Rickettsiales > Rickettsiaceae > Megaera_A. Next base: position 7,303 of record CAMDSB010000036.1, read on the forward strand.
TTGGTACTCGTTGGATCGTGTCGATCGATGGTGGCCAATTCCCAGTAATGATAAAACCAGTTGAGAATGGCTATAATATAAGACATGGCTCAAATAGAATTACTATCAGTAGTAATTGGAATATAGGAAGCCCCCTGATTACGGCTGTTATAAATGGGCAAAAAGTAAATATAAAAGTTGAAAAGATAGTGACTGGATATAGGCTGACATATTCTGGGATATCGGTAGAAACCTACGTAAGATCACCAAGAATGTCGGAACTTGAGTCATTAATGATTAAAAGAGACGATGTAGAGGGGATGTTGGAACTACTAGCTCCGCTATCTGGACAAATTGTAGGAATTAGTGTTGCTGTTGGAGATGTGGTAGCTCTCGGTCAAGAATTGATTGTGCTCACGGCAATGAAGATGGAAAATATTATTACTGCAGAGCGTTCAGGGAAGATTGCTAAAATCAACGTTGTACCCCTAGAAAATGTATCCGGTGGGCAGTTGCTAATTGAATTTGAATAGACTGTAGCCTTCTTGAAAAAGAAACAAACTTAAGGCTATTTAGTTTCTCTTTCAAGATATAATTTGAATAAGTGTAAGACATAATTATTGCCAATAAACATCATTTTGGGCAGTAATGTTATTTATCTATGATGTATTTATAAAAAATACCCGACAAAAAATTTCAATATAGTCTAGTACATTGATTTTTCATGGTGGGCTTAGTAGAGTATTTTTATATCAAATATAATTTGGAAAATAGCTATGAAAAATAATAGTACTGTAAGCTTAGATATATCAGAACTTGAGAGCTACGTCCGAAGTACAAATGACAAATCCCCGCCCAATCCTATCACCGATTGGATGTCTCTAAAATCTCAGTTGCAGGTTAATGGGTTAAAATCGTTTCGCGATGCTTTAAATAAAGAACCTGTTGCGTCAATAGAGGATATTAGAGCTGAATATTCAATAAAATTACTTAGTGATTTAGAGCTAGTGTCAAAAAGACATGAAAATAATTCTGAGGCGCGGAAGTTGCCTAAGTTTAAGAAAGAATTTTACGATGAATTGAGCCTTCCTCCGGCTGAAAGATCAGAAGAATATAGAGAGTTTGTAACAAAATATTCTAAGCTTGAAGCGTCAAAGCATGCCATAGAAGCTGTTTCTGCCAAAGCTTTGCTAGATCTTGATCACTCAGAATTGTCTCTTGGTAATATAAAAGAGAATTTAACAAAAAATCTTGATACATATAAAAAGGAATATGGAGACCAAACTCTTAAAGATCACAATAGAGCAATAATTGGATTCAAAGATAAAGATGGGGTAGTACGGGACGTCACACTTGAGGAGGTAAAAAGCTCTGAAAAGCTCGGTTTGACTGGCGAACAACGAGAGTTTATTTTGACGTCGTGGCAGCAAGGTTCTTTTGAAAGTGGCTGGCTTTCTGGTCTTGCCTCCATGCGTGGTGATGATGGTAGAAGCGTATTCCCCTCTGACTCAGCAAATCGTACACAAATTTTTATTGATGCGTCAGATGGAGTAAAAATACACAACCGTGTGGTTACTAAGCTAATGGATATGACTAATCCAGAAGATCCTAAAAAAGTTGATTATGTAGAAGGAGCAACGACGGTAGATATAACGGCTATGAAGGCGGATACATTTATACCAGGTTGTGCTACTTCAGAGCCAAAGATTGAAATTCAATTAACCAACCTTGCGCCGGATATTGCATTTAATTTGCCAGAGGGTTTAAAAACACAAGGGGTACCAGATCAATTAAGACTAGCTGAAAAAATTAAATCACTTGGTATTGAAGCAAATTTATATGCCATGGTTAATGGTACTCCAAATGCTGAAAGAGCCGGAGGTTTGCTAACACATTTAGTTGACAACAAGGAGCAGCGGGATCAATTAGTTACCGTGTATAAAACAAATGAAATATTTTCGAGTATAGGAAAAATAGAAGATCCTTTGGTTAGAGCTGAAGCTATTATATTACAATTAGAAGAAGATAAAACTCTATCGGTTCATTCCCAAGATCCAAAATCGCATCAAAGAGCTATAGAACTTTATTGTAGAGCAGAAAAAAATCCAGAGCTCAGAAAACAGTTTGCCATGGAGCATTTAGATGGGTTCTTAAAAGAACAGAAGTCAACTAATTTAAATGATGCAATGGTTGGCAAAATGCAAGAAGCAGTTGTTTCGATTCTTACTCCTATTTGTAAAAATAAGAATGAAGTAGTGGCATTAGAAAAAAATGCAGCAAAGTTGGTCAGACAATGTGCTGCAGATGTTGGAAAAAGCATGAGTTGGAGTCAGTCTTGGGAAAGATTTAAAGATAAAGTATCCGATGTTGTTGGCAGCCTTGTTGGGCAAAGGACTAATTCAGTCAAGGAAATCGTTGCTCAGCACCCTAAACTTAAACAAACTCTAGAAGCTAATTTAAAAACCAGCGTTAGAATTATCCCTCCAAAAGCTAGTAATTCTGAGCGTAATAGGTAAGTAATGCTATAATTGGAAAAGTTAGAAGCTAAGAGCTAAGGAGTTTATGACGCCTATATCAATGCAGTTTACTGACACTATTTAGATGAATTCTAACACTTAGAGATTTTGATTCTTTTTCTAGGCGGGATAAACATGGTTTGCTTTGTTTCGTTGAAATTTGAATTAAGTTCCATAATTCCGACGTAATAACTTCCGTTTTTTACTAAACTAATTACTGACCAACCATTTTTGATATCTTCAGAAATTTTATCTAATTCAACTTGATTATCAGTAAAGGAAACTAATTTTTGTTGAGGTTTATTTGCAGACATAATAATTAAAACTAAAGATTATTTAAACAGGCTCTTAACAACACTATAATGTTATTTGACATAATTTGCAAGAAAAACTGTAGTAAATGTAGTGTGTTTCTAAAATATATTCTGATTTTTTATGTTAAGACTTGGGAATTGCTATGAAAAAATTTATACTACTAAGTCAGTTGAGATTAATAAGAGCTTGTTGACAAGGCGAAAGCTCCGTATTATGGTCACAATTTATTTTTAAAATTGATCGGTATGTTTGAATTAGGAAAATATAAGCTAACTCTTAAGCAATATGTTGACTCATATGAGAAAATGTTATTGATAAGGCGTTTTGAAGAAAAATGTGGTCAGCTCTATGGTATGGGCTTAATAGGAGGATTTTGTCACCTGTATATTGGTCAAGAAGCAGTAATTGCCGGCATTGATTTGGCAAAGGATAAAGGTGATAGTACTATAACTAGTTACAGGGATCACGGTCATATAATTGCTTCTGGCATTGACCCTAAATACGTTATGGCTGAACTTACCGGTAGGGCTTCTGGGTGCTCAAAAGGCAAAGGCGGATCAATGCATATGTTTAATAGCGAAGGAAAGTTCTACGGTGGACATGGAATTGTAGGAGCTCAGGTACCTATTGGAACTGGCTTGGCTTTCGCCGAGAAATATAATAATACGAATAAATTGTGCTTTACTTTTCTTGGAGATGGGGCTGTAAATCAAGGGCAAGTATATGAAGCCTTTAATATGGCTGCGCTTTGGAAGTTACCTGTAATCTATGTTATAGAGAATAATGAGTACTCAATGGGCACATCTGTTGCAAGATCAACTGCTATGACAAGTTTGCATAGGAAAGGAGAGTCTTTTGGTATACCAGGCTTCCAAGCAGATGGTATGGATATTGATTCTATTTATAATGCAACTATGCAAGCTGTAGAATATGTTCGTAGTGGAAATGGTCCTGTAATTATTGAGGCTAAAACTTATCGCTATCGTGGGCACTCAATGTCGGATCCTGCAAAATATAGGACGAAAGATGAGGTAGAAGAAAAAAAGACTTATGATCCAGTAGCCGCGGTTAGGCAGATAATTACAGATAACGCCTATGCAAGCGAAGATCAGTTGAAGGAAATTGAAAATAGGGTAAAAAAAATAATAGCTGAAGTAGCTGAATTTGCAACAACGGAAGCTCTTCCAAGCGAAGACGAGCTTTTTACAGATATTTTTAAGTAAGGGGAGTATGGCAGAGATAACAGTTAGAGAGGCCCTAGGGCAAGCCATGAGGGAAGAAATGCACAGAGACAAAAGGGTTTTTGTTATGGGCGAAGAAGTGGCGGAGTATCAGGGAGCGTATAAAATAACACAAGGTTTGCTAGAAGAGTTCGGACCAAATAGGGTTATAGATACTCCAATTACGGAGCATGGATTTACTGGGCTTGCGATTGGGGCCGCATTCGGTGGACTTCGGCCTATTGTTGAATTCATGACCTTTAATTTTTCTATGCAAGCATTCGATCAAATTGTAAATTCAGCAGCGAAAACAAACTATATGTCTGGTGGGCAACTTGGGTGCCCGATAGTATTTCGTGGGCCTAATGGGGCTGCAGCAAGAGTGGGGGCACAGCACAGCCAGAATTATGCAGCATTATATGCACATATTCCTGGTTTAAAAGTTATTGCTCCTTACAGTGCTGAAGATAGCAAAGCGTTGCTTATTAGCGCAATTCGAGATGATAATCCGGTAATTTTCTTAGAAAATGAGATAATGTATGGTCAGAGCTTTGAAGTTCCAGATATTATTGAACCAATTGCAATTGGTAAAGCTAAGGTTTTGCGAGAAGGAA
>CAMDSB010000037.1 GCA_945907105.1 Rickettsia typhi
GTGTATGTTTAGCTTGTTGTGCTTTGTAAATCGCTTCCCTTTTTAGATCATTTAAATTTGGTGTATGAGGCATAATTTTCTTCATTAAATTAATTATACTCAATGCTATCAACAATATAATTATATGTAAAGTATTTCTACTAGAAGTAATTAATAATTACTTGCCTTAGTTCTAAATTCCTTAAATAGGAAGTAATCGAAAGCAGCTTTATTCTATTGACTGGTGTTGTTAGACCATTTTTGAGATGAAATTTAACAAATAAATTTCAGGAGAATCTTGCGCAGGGTAATATTTATATCAGAGGAGAGAAATAAACAAAATGCTTGTACATTTAAAAATAGGAAATGGTATTAAATATAAAGGTGGCGGACAGGGTGAGATTCGAACTCACGGTACGGTTACCCGCACGCTAGTTTTCAAGACTAGATCCTTAAACCACTCGGACACCTGTCCATTTGTGATACCCTTGATAACAGATTCTGCTAACTATTTCAAGATAAAAATATCAATATTCTAGAACATATAGTATATTTGCTTTTTGCCAAGAGCAGGCTTGAAGGCAAAAATTTTATATATTAATCAGGAAAAAGTATTTTTTGTATAGGCAAAATGACTTTTTTCATAGAAAACTAATTGGTTATGAAGGGAATTTCATCAAACTTTATTGCACTGGATATAGGAAGCAGTAAAATATCTGCGATGGCAGCCTATATTGGAAAACAAGGAGAAGCTAGAGTTAATGCTCAGCTATTGCAGCATTCGGAAGGATTTAAGTCTGGTACCATTATTAATATGGGAATGGCTGAAAACAGTTTAATTGGAGCTATTTATTCGTTAGAAAAAGATTGTGATAAAAGTATAAAAGAGATTGCTGTATCACTTTCTGGTGCTGGGGTTAAATCCTATTACGTCAATCATAGTATTAAATTAGGTAATCAGCCAATTACTCAATCAGATGTAAAGAAACTAACTAACAAGGCTTTGTCTGATTTTAAAGTCAAAGGAATGGAGATTATTCATTATTTTCCTATTGAGTTCATGGTAGACGGAAATCAAGCAGTAGAAAACCCAATAGGTCTTTATGCAAAAGAACTATCAGGTCAATTTCATATAATTGCGGCTGATTCAACGATGATTATGAATCTTACTAAATGTCTCGCAAAATGTCATATTGAAGTTAGCGACATAATAGTTTCAATATATGCTGCAGGACTTGCTGTGTTGACAGCGGATGAAAGAGCTCTAGGGTCTATTATTATTGATTTCGGAGCGAATACAACAAGCTATGGAATTTTTCTAGACGGCAAGATTGTCTATGTTAATCATGTGCCAATTGGCGGTATGGACATAACAATTGATATTGCAAAAACTTTTTCAATCAGTATTAAAGAAGCGGAGAAGCTCAAAATTTTATATGGGGTTGCTGACCCGGGCTTATTATTAAAAGACTCAGTAATAAAGCTTGATAATGGTGAACATACAATTACAGCAAGTCAGTTGGCTAAAATTATACATCCAAAGATCAAAGAAATTGCTGAAGTAATAAAGAAGCAGTGTGATAGTATGTCGATGGACCATCTTCTTGCTAGGCAAGTTGTTATAACTGGTGGAGGTGCAGCTCTTGGTAGTGTAAGAACGTTTGTGGCAGAAATATTTCATAAACAAGTCAGAGTAGCTAAGCCAGAAATTATCTTAGGGTTTGTAGAAAATTATAGCACCTATATACATTCAACCGCTATTGGTATGATAAAATCTAAGTCGCTAAAAAGTCAAAAAAATTCCTATGGAACTGGCCAATTTGAAGATTATGGGTGGTTTAAAAGGACTGTGTTATGGCTGAAAGAAAACATATAATACTCAAGCCAGAAATTAAAAATACAAACGCAATTTTCTATAGAACCCAGGTCTTTAAAATTGACCCTGGCAAGTGCAGTATCATCGGATTTCTAATATTTGTTTTGAGCGCTACTCAATCTTATGCGACAGCTTGGCTTCCAGAAGCTGATACTTATAATTTATACTCAGGTCATTCATATATTGATGCACGTTCTCGTAAGATAAGGAATATGCGGAAAGAAAATTTCATTAATATACAAAATGATATTTTGGAACTTAGTAAGGTCCGAGCTATGATTCGTAAGGAAGCAGTTGATAGGGGAAGAGAGTTACTTAACTCTGAGCTTAGAAACATTGAACAAATAGAGAAGGATATAGCCTTGTTGGAACAAGAATCTGCTGAGCTTTTGTCATTCAGTGATGAGAGCTCGTCTTATTTCGAATTAGAGTATGGATTAGCAGATTCTCACAGTTTAGGTACAAAACTAGTATATAAAACAGATAAATTTGCTGATATAAACTCTGGCAAAACATTTGTAACAAAGTCAGGTCAAGAAATTGATATTTTTTATAAGTATAAGATTTTTGATCATGGGAGCTGGGTGGCTACTATTCGTCCTAAAATTAATTTTTCCACTCACAATAAGCAAAAAAGCATTAGTTACACTGATTTTGACCTGTTAATAGGTTATTCAAGAATTAAGAATAAATACAGCACGTACCTTGAATGCGGTATAACCATGCGCAAGTACTATGACAGGGTTAGTGATCATAGTATTAGCTATGTGCTTAGTGTACAAGAAGGTATAAAATTTAGTAATGGTTTTATACTAAGTAATTATACGGAGTATGAAAAAGCAAAATTTATAAATATTTTATACAGGCGCACAATATATGATCAAATTTCCATTGCAAAGGAGCTAGCATTTGATAACTTAAGGCTTGATTGCCTCACCGTTCAGGTAGGTTATTTTTGGAAAGGAAGTTTGGTAGATCGCTTTTATACTGTGTCTGGTCCAATTTTTTCTATATGGCTTAATATATAATAAATAAAATGACTAAAATTGAACTGGCCACTGAACATAGAAATATTTTTCACTATCTTCGAAAAGTTGAATTATTGGATAATGAAAATGCTGTGGAATTGCTAATTAAAAGATATAAAATTCCCCATATTAATTTAAACTCAGAAGCTATAAAAGCCGTTGATTTTGAAAAGATAAACGATTATTGCCAGAATGGTTACTTTATATTTGAAGATATTAAAGGAAATAGATGTTGTGCGATAAATGATATCTCCATCATTAAAAAAAAGATTTCTAATTTTCTTCAAAATACCAAGATATTCTTGGTAAGAAAAGTTGATTTTTATAACATATTAGAACGTGATTTTGCCATAGATAATACTTTTAATGCTATAGAGTGCTTGACTAATATTAATCCCAAAGCTTCAGCTAAAAGTATAAATTATCCTAAAATGGTGATGGGATTTTTGACTATATTTTTTGCAACTGTGCTTTTGGCACTTAATTATTTTAGCCTATTAAATAATATACTTTATTTTGTACAAAATTTGCTTAAAGCAGTCTTATTTGGCCGAAGTCTGTCGCAACGTAACTCCTCTGAAGAAGTAGAAATAATAAAGGTTGTTGCACCAAATGATCTTAGGGATAATTTACCTATTTATTCTATTTTGATTCCTCTTTACAAAGAAGAGCTAAAGGTCTACTCAATCCTCCTTGCCATTGAAAAACTAAATTATCCTAAAAGAAGATTAGATGTGAAATTTATTATCGAAGCAGACGATCAAATGACCATACGCGCTTTGGCTGGATTGTCTATTCCAAGTTATATTCATGTTATAAAAGTGCCATATAGCCTTCCCAGGACAAAGCCTAAAGCTTTGAATTATGCAATGTCTTTTGTTTTGGGTGAGTATTTGACTGTTTATGATGCAGAGGATGAGCCAGATCCAAACCAGCTTCTAAAAGCAGTCGCGGCTTTCTCTACATTACCAGAAAATTACGTTTGTTTGCAGTCGAAGCTGAATTTCTATAATGCAAATGAAAATTTTCTTACTAGGTGTTTTAGTATTGAATATAGCATTTGGTTTGAATATTTACTTCGTGGTTTAAGTCTATTTGATCTGCCTCTGACTTTGGGCGGAACTAGTAATCATTTTAAAGTAGATAAATTGAGAGAGGTTGGATTATGGGATGCCTACAATGTGACAGAGGATGCAGATTTGGGTATTAGGCTTTATTTAAAGGGCTATAAAGTGAGTATGATTGATTCGACAACTTTGGAAGAAGCCCCAAACAATATAAGTGACTGGATAGGTCAAAGAGCGAGATGGATTAAAGGGTTCATTCAAACAATCTATGTTTTTATACAAGCTAAAAAAGATTATACAAAGCTAGGATTATTAAAAATTGCTGCAGTATATATTTTTGTTGGGCTATCTACCTATAGCTTTTTCTTTCTGCCGTGGCTGATATTACTGATGTATCTCGATTTACATCCCGTAATTTATTACCTATGGCTGATAAACAGTTTTTTTTCTATATCTTATATGTATACTATCGCCTATATAGTAGTGTCAAATGGAACTTCTCCGGTAACTCTTAGGTCTATATCAGATATTTTAGTATTGATATTCTGGCCGTTATATTTTGTCCTGCATACTATTGCGAGCTACAGAGCTCTTTGGGAAACGACCTTATCGCCATTCAAATGGAATAAGACTCCGCATGGGACGAGTAATATTGACGATATTGTAGAGAGTTAAGAAAAATTAACTATTAGTCTCACTAGCTATTATATAACTACTCTTTATTTTTCCTCTTTTGTAGTCTCAGCAACTTGTGGGTCAATCGAAATTAAGCTTTTACGATTTAGAGGGAGTTTTTTCTTGTATTGTTGTTCTTTTTTTAAGTAATTTTGGCTTGCTTGTGAGAGTTTTGTATAAAGGACCTTTTTATGTTTGTTTATTTTAGCAACCTCCTTTCTATAGCTGATAATTTCTTCTCTAATCTCAGCTGGAATTTTTGCAACATAATCTTTGTATTCATCAATAACTTTTTGAAACTCGGCAGGATCGCGTAGCTTTGCCTTTGGTTTAGTGATCTCTCCTTCTTCTGCTGCTATAGTAACGCCCGCAAATAAAACAATTAATAAATACACAGTAAAAATTTTTATCTTATTCATGCAAATCCTCTATCAAATATAAAAGCATTGAAATCTAAACAATTAGTTGGTATACACCAGATCTAATAAAGCTATTTTCATTATAAAACTATGAATAACCCATTTAGTCAACCAAAACTCATTTATAAGATATGCTTTATCTTAAAATATAAAGATATTGATGTCTTTGAGAGGTTCTTTCCTGAAGATGTTCTTGGAATATGTACTTACGAAGTTGAATCTTTAACAATTGACTCACAAGATAATGATTTATGGGCAATGGAGGTCTTAGTAGATAAACCCCTTGAGCTTAAGTCTTTGGTAATAGACTTGGAAAATTACGCTCAAGTTCATGACATCGATTTCCATTCGGAGGTCACTATGCAACGAGTTGAAGATAAAGATTGGGTTGCTGAATATCAAAAACAATTAAAGCCTATAGAAATTGGTAGATTTTTTATCACTTCAACTACAATGAATGTCAGATGCCCCAAAAATAAGGTACCTATATATATTGAAGCTTCACGAGCTTTTGGAACTGGCGATCACGCCACAACCTCTTTGTGCATTGACGCTATGAACTCTATTGAAGATTATCCAATAAAAACTGTGTTTGATATAGGTACCGGGAGTGGCATACTAAGCTTTGTTGCTGAGAAAATTTGGCCAACTGCTAAAATATTAGCCTGTGATATAGAAGAAGTGTCAATAAAGATTGCTAAAGAGAATGTGGTTTGTAACAATTCAAATGCTTATTTTTATCAAAATTCAGAACAGGATTTAAATGTTCCTCGAGAATGGGATAAAAAATTTGATTTAATAGTTAGTAATATCCTTGCTTCACCACTTATTTCGATGTCAAAAATAATTAGAAATCTTGCCCATGAAAATACTATAGTAATTTTATCTGGCTTTCTAGATTATCAGGTAGCAGAGGTAGTTGAAGCTTATGGTGTCTCTGGCTTTTCGGTGCTAAATGATTTGGAAAAGGATAGGTGGATGATGGTAATGCTTCAACCTAAGAGTAATTAACCAAAATTATTGACTTTTTGTATATTTGCTTCTACAATCATGTCGGTAATTTAAAATAATATTAACTAAGGCATAAGGTAAATAACTATGGATAAGTCTGAGAAAGGCAATTTCTTAACCGAGCTAAGAAGAGTGTTTTGGCCTATTGAGTGGCATGAAAATAAGAAATTCATTCCAATGGCTTTGATGATGGCTTGTATTCTTTTTAACTATGCAACGGTTAGGTCAATAAAAGATGGTTTAGTCGTCACCCATATAGGCCCTGAGGCAATAAGTTTCTTAAAAACTTATGTTGTTCTTCCTTCCGCTGTAATCTTTATGATTTTATATGCAAAACTCTGCAACATGATGAGTCAGCAGAAAGTTTTTTATACAGTAACAATGTTCTTCATAATTTACTTCGCAGTATTTACATTTGTCCTCTACCCTAATCCTGATGTATTCCATCCTTCAAAAGAAGCTATATCTTCATTAGCTGATCAATATCCAAACTTTAAATGGTTTATTAGAATTGGTGGCAGTTGGAGTTTTGCTTCATTTTACATGATGGCGGAAATGTGGGGCAGTATGATGCTGACGCTATTATTTTGGAGTTTTGCTAACCAAATAACTAAGACGGACGAGGCTAAGCGTTTTTACTCTATGTTTGGTTTGCTTGGCAATGTTGCTCTTCCGCTGGTTGCTGTGACTTTCCACCTCCTTCTAAGTGCTGATGTACACATTGTTCCTGAGAACGTAAAACTTATCCCAGTGCTTTGTGTGACTATCTTGAGCGGTTTAGTGGTAGTATTTTTATATGCTTGGATTAACCGAAATGTTTTAACTGATCTAAGATTATATGATGCAGGGGCACCTGGTTCCGCAAAGAAGAAAAAAGCTAAATTATCTCTTGGGGAAAGTTTTAAGATGATTATTACATCTAGATATCTTGGCTTACTTGTTCTTCTTATCATTGCGTATGGAATTTCTATGAATCTGGTTGAAGGTGTTTGGAAAGCTAAACTCAAAGAATTATATCCTACCGTTGAGGCTTATACTTCATACATGGGAACATTTCAGGCTTACCAAGGAGTGGCTGCCATATTCTTTATGTTAGTTGGAAGTAATATTCTTCGAAGAGTATCATGGTCGACTGCGGCAATATTTACGCCAATTATGATTCTTGTAACCGGTCTTGCCTTCTTTTCATTTATATTTTTTGATCAAGGGATTGGCCTCCAGTTAGCTGCTTTCTTTGGCACAGGACCTCTTGCTCTGGCAGTTATGGTAGGCACGGCTCAGAACGTACTTAGTAAAGCAACAAAATATTCTTTATTTGATTCAACAAAAGAGATGGCTTATATCCCGCTTGATGATGAAATGAAGACTAAAGGTAAGGCTGCTGTTGACGTTATAGGTGGTAGATTTGGTAAATCTGGTGGTGGTATTATCCAATCAACATTCTTTATTTTGATGCCAGCATTTACGTTTACAGAGGCTACGCCATACTTTGCTGGTATATTCTTCGTAGTAGTAATTTTATGGCTATTAGCTGTAAAAGGTCTTGGCAAAGAATACTATAAAAAACTAGAGCAGAATGAAGCTGCTAAATAATTAAATTTGCGAGTTTAGGACAGGAGAATATTTTTGTCCTAAACTCGCTTCCTAAGGCTTAGACCTGATTCCCATTTTTCGCTTTCATTCTCCCCCTTTTATATAACTCATTGCTGGTGCAGCGGTTTAGAGTAAAAACCCACTTGATATTACATACTTTATAGTCTATATTTTAGTAATAAACATACTAAAAAGTACTAAATATGAATATTTCGCAATATATCCCCCTTTGTAACTCGATTGTTTTGCTTATGGCTCCCCTGATTGAAGTAATAGTTCATGATCTTGTCTCGGGCGAAATTTATTATATCAACGGCGGCCTTTCAAAACGCAAAGTAGGTGATCTATCCTTGCTTGAACCTAGTGAATTTGAAAAAAATATAGATCAAATAACTTATCCTAAGATTAATTTTGATGGTCGATTGATTAAGTCAATTTCTGTGCCAGTTGATAATAAATGGTTGATATGTATCAATGCAGATGCTTCAGTTTTTAGTCAAATGAAAAGTTTAGGGGAGGTATTTTTGAATACCATGAAGGAAAGTAAGCCAGAAAGTTTATTTAAAAACGATTGGCAAGAAAAATTGCATGTTGCTATACATGATTTTCTTAAAGACCAAGGTTTAAAATTTGATGAATTAAATCAGTTTCAGAAAAAAATGCTTACAAAATATTTATTCGAACTTGGTGCATTTGCAGAAAAAAACGCTGCTGATTATGTAGCCAATATTTTGGGCTTAGGGCGTGCGACTATATTTAAATATTTGAAGGAATGGAGGAATAATAATGGGCATTAATGTTTTTAAATTAGAAGAATATCTTGCTAAGTATGAATTTTCAGCTCCGTATTTATTATGTTGTTCAGATGCTGAAAGCTTCTCTATGCAGGAAATCATAGAATATGCTGACGATAATGAAAAAGAATTATGGAATAATTTGAGACTTGGGTATACAGAAGGCTCGGGCTTACCAATTTTACGCATCCAAATTGCAAGTAGCTTATACCCAACCTTAAAAGTGGGCAATATACTTTGTTTTGCAGGTGCAGAAGATGGTATATTTTGTGCGCTTCACACCTTATGTGAACAAGGAGACCATGTTATTGTCTTAACTCCATGCTACCAATCATTAATAGAAATAGCGAAATTAAATGGAGCGGAAATAACTAGTATTCCTCTTCTTGCACAGAATAAATGGTGCATAGATTTAGATGAGATAAAGAAAGCAATAAAGCAAAACACGAAGTGTATTATAATTAATTTTCCACATAATCCAACTGGTCAGGTAATAACTCCATCAGAGTTAGATGATCTAGTAACCATATGTGATGCTCACGGTTTATGGCTCTTTTCAGACGAAGTATATCGCTTATTAGGTAGCCCAAAGGAAAGTTGGGCTGCCCCTGCTGCAGAAATTTATCCAAAAGCACTATCACTTGGTGTTATGAGTAAAGCTTTTGGGATGCCTGGTCTTCGCATTGGTTGGATTGCCTGCCAAGACAAGCAATTGCTTAAGAAAATAGAATATATGAAGCACTATACTTCTATTTGTAATAGTGCTCCTTCAGAGATTATCAGTCTTATTGCATTGAGGAATAAAGATAGAATTCTTTCGCGAAACAATTTGATCGTTGCAGAAAATTTAAAATTGCTTGATGAATTCATAGAAGTGTATAGGAATTTATTTGAGTGGGTCAGGCCGCAAGGGGGATGCGTAGGATTTGTAAAATATAAAGGACAAGAATCCATCGAAAGCTTCTCAGAAAGGCTTGTCAAAGAAAATGGTGTCCTCTTGATGCCAGCATCTGTTTATGATCATGAAAGCAATTATTTTCGTATAGGCTTTGGTCGAAAAAATATGCCGGAGGCCCTAGGTAAACTAGAAGAGTTTTTAAAGTTATAGTAAATGCCTTTTCTAGTTTATTTTTATATAGCTACGTGCTTGGATTTAACGGATTCAATCCAAGCATACCATGTGCTATGACTTCAAATGATTTCTGGTCAATTTCCAGAAACCCATAACGAAAGACGTATCCCCAAGATTTTTTATTTTTAATAAAAGGTAATAATGGGATCAATGGTCTAATATCCAAATGTTTGGCATCGAAGTATTCAATATTGCGCCTAAATGGTTTAAAGTAATTACCCAAATCAATTTGATAGGCTTCATCGTCTACCACAATACCAATCGCGGTAAATTTCTGGTAAAGCTCTGACCTTTCCATACTCACTTTAGATGAATAATAAATAACAAAATCACCTTTAGAAAGGCGTCGTGCAGGCGAAGATTTACCATGACAAAATTGACAAATATTAAGGTCTACCCCATTTAGCACATGTTCTTTGCAAGCGACACCTATCCAAAATTTTGGTTCTCTATCCATCAATTATATATCGTGAATTTGTTCTAAATATAAAGTTTCCGTCTAAAATTGTATATAAGTTTGCTAAATGGTCAAGGGTAGAATGATGAGATATATTTAGAGAGCACTAATAACTATGCCTAATTTCTTAGCTTGACGAAAAATACTAGAACATAAATCCTTGCTACCTTAGGGCAATTATGCCAAGGACAATCGCGCCAGTCAGGAGTTTTAGGTCTGATGGAGCAAGTCCAACAGCAAGTGCTACGCCTTGTATTTGTTGATAAATGATTGAGCCAATAAACGGTGCAATTGTAAGTTTTAAAATAGAATTTGTTCCAATCAATTTCTCGCCGATCATCATTGCAGCTAAGGCATGAATAACTATACCAACGCCGATTCCAATATCTGCATAGCCTTGAATTTGAACAAGAAGACCTCCTGCTAGGCCAGAAAAGGCATTGCCGATAAATAGACCAGCGATAATATTTCTATTTAAGTTTACTCCAAATTTTTCAGCAACTTTTGGGTTTAATCCAGTAGCTCTGAATTGCAGACCTTTTTCAGTGTTAAGGAATAAATATAGTGCTCCCATTATGACCAAATTTATTATAAGTAAAGCAATAATTTGCGAGGAGATTCCGTGTGCTATATTCTGAAATAAATTAGGTAGCTCAAATAAAGCAATATTTGGTTTTCCCATAGCACGCAGATTTATACTATATACCATTGTGCTGAGTATTATACCTGCAAGTAGAGTATTTACCTTATATCTGATGTGAATAAGTGCGGTGCAAATACCAATTATTCCAGCAGCACTGGTTGCTATAGTAAGTGAAAGTAATGGGTTTAGGCCAACCACGATTAAAGATGCGCATACAGCTCCACCAAGGGGATAAGAACCTTCAGCTGTAAGATCTGGAAAATTAAGTAAACGAAATGGAACCATAACACCAGTTACCAGAATTGACAGAATTAAGCCTTGCATTAAGCCGCTTGGAGCGATTTCTATTAGAATATTAATCATAATGGCCCACCAATTTTATGTAATATATCCATAATAGCTTGTTCATTTAGCTTAGATTTCTCTGCGCCACTCACATCGTATTCTATTACTCCATGATGCATGACTATTAACCTTTTGCCGTAACGTATTGCATCGGCAATACTATGTGTGATCATTATGGTTGTGATATTATGATTTTTAATGTAGCTATCAGTAAAGTTCATAATCTTCTCTTTGCTTCTTGGGTCAAGAGCACTTGTATGTTCATCAAGAAGCAATAGCTTAGGTTTTGGAGACATTGCCATTAAAGAGGCGATGGATTGCCTTTGGCCCCCTGAAAGGGAAGATATATTAGTGTTTATATATTTTTCTAAATCAAGACCAAGTAACTTTATATCTTTTACGATCTCATCAGTTTTATTGGTAAAAAATTTATATTTAGCACTTCTTCCCCTCATTTTGCTTAAAGAAATATTTTCAAGCAAAGTCATGTCGTCGATGGTACCTTTGTTGACATCTTGTGCTACACTGCCTATTTCTTTTGCTCTGGCATGCAATGGGTGTTTTGTTACATTTTTTCCATTGAGTATAACCACGCCTGAATCGGCTTGATATTCACCGGAAATCACTTTTAGCAAAGTTGATTTTCCAGACCCATTACTGCCTAAAATAACGCAGTACTCACCTTCGCCTACCTTTAGATTTATACTTTTTAATGTTGGCTCGGTATTTTGAAGAAAAAATTTAGTAATATTGTGTAATTCTAGCATGATCCTAATCCACAATTATAA
>CAMDSB010000038.1 GCA_945907105.1 Rickettsia typhi
GAGTTCAACATGACAGTAGATCAGAAGATACCGGGTCAAGACCTGTATGACTGTGTTTCTTGCCGGCCATAACTAAATCTAATATTTATCTTATCCATAGTTTGGGTTAATTAGCTAACATATGTAAAGAAAGAATTCCAAATAGAAATTTTTGTGGAAATTTATTTTATTGCGGTAACGGTAGGAAAAATAGAGCATGAATCGTTTATAAATTCAATAGTTTTAAAACCAGCTTTTGCCAATTGTAATCTAGTTTGTGCTTCAGTACGGAAAGTTTACCAATTGACTTGAATAATATCAGAAAATAAAACTTTCTGCTTGAGAGCATCGGATAGATCAAAATTTTTCCAGGTAGATTCAGTTGATATGGAAGGGGGAGGAGTTAAGAAACTGGTAATTAAGATACCGCCTGGTTTCAGTGCTTGATAAAATTTCTTGTATAGATCTATGAGTTTTTCATCGTTAGGTTGGTATATATTTAGGCCATTGCTTGTGATTATATCATACCCATTTAGCCCTTTGTTTTTCAAAAGAAAGCGACCAAGTTCAAATTCAGATAATTGTCTTAGTAGCTCATTCTCTTCCTCAAAAGAGATCAACAAATTATTTTTTTATTTAAGCTGTTTTTGGTAAAAACTTAGGTCAAAAATTTGATTTGCATCAGTGTCATGCGAAATTATTCCAGAAGCCATAACTTATTTATTGCCAATATTCCAAATACAGTTAACGTCATAATAAGTTTTTGTACGGTCATACAAGCTATAAATTGATCGTTCTTTTATCAATCGCAAGTGCCGCTTCTTTGATTGCTTCATTCAAAGTTGGGTGTGCATGGCAAGTCCGTGCTATATCTTCAGAGGCGCCGCCAAATTCCATATAAGCTACAACCTCGCCAATTAGGGTCCCAGCATCTGGTCCAATAATATGAGCTCCAAGGATGCGATCAGTTTTTGCGCAAGCTAAAAGTTTAACCATACCGTCAGTATCACCTACACTTCTAGCTCGGGAGTTCGCTAAAAATGGGAATTTCCCAACTTTATAATCTACCCCTTTCTTTTTCAGATCTTCTTCTGTTTCTCCGACTGAAGCTACTTCGGGATGAGTATAGACCACACCAGGTATGAGTTTGTAATTTACGTGCCCAGCTTGTCCATTCATAATCTCAACAGCAGCTATAGCTTCTTCTTCAGCTTTGTGTGCTAGCATAGGTCCCTTAATCACATCACCAATAGCATATATGTGTGAAATATTAGTTTGAAAATGATCATTCACATTAATTCTTCCACGCTCGTCCAAAACGATGCCGGCCTCTTTCAACCCAAGACCATCAGTGTTGGGTCTTCTCCCTACAGACACAAGCACTACATCACAAGATATTTGAGATGTTTTTGACTCACTAACTCCGCTTAGGGTTATGGTGACACGATTATCTTTTTTTTCTGCTTTGAGTACCTTCGTATTTAGTATGAAGTTAAAGCCCTGTTTCTCTAAAATTTTGTGGAATGATTTGCCAATTTCAGTATCAAGTGCTGGAACAATACGATCAGCGAATTCTACAATAGTCACTTTGCTCCCTAATCTTCTCCAAACTGACCCGAGTTCTAACCCTATGTACCCACCACCAATTACCACAAGTTCTTTTGGTACTTTTTGTAATGATAAAGCTCCCGTTGAAGAGACTATTGATTTCTCATCAACATCTACACCATCGATATCAATAATTTCTGAACCGGTAGCAATTAAAATATTTTTTGCTTTGATTTTTTCAACACTAGATTCGCTACTAATTTCAACAGTATTTTGGTCAAGAATTTTGCCAGCACCAATAAATTTAGTAATTTTATTTTTGACAAAAAGTGATTCAATGCCTTTGCATAGATCATCTACAACCTTAGTTTTCTTTGATAGCATCTTCTCTAAATCAAGTTTTACACTTGTGTTGATGCCTATATCTGTAAAATGTTCTCTAGCGTACTCATATTTTTCTGAGAAACTCAGTAATGCTTTTGACGGTATACAACCAACATTCAAGCATGTACCTCCTAGAGTTGTACGCTTTTCTATGCATGCTACTTTCATTCCAAGTTGCGCAGCTCTTATTGCTCCAGTATAGCCCCCAGGACCTGCGCCAATAACCACTAAATCAAACTCTTGCATAACTAAATTTCTTATATAGTTTATAAATTCAACCCGCAAATGATAACACATGAAATAATTCAATGACAACAAAAAGCAAGTTTAATTTGATCAACAAGCCATGCGGCAAGAGCTTTTAGCATCACACGTACAAACCCTAATTTATCGGAATTTGTTTAGGTTCTATTTTCTTATCTGCACTTCTTGGTAGAACCACTGTCAATACTCCATTTTTCAAACTGGATGTAATAGAGTTAATCTCAACATCTTTTGGGATTAACAATTTATGTTGAAATGAACTGCGATATCCTTGATCAGAGACTGATTTTTCCTTATTAGCCTTGTTTTCCGAAGGTTTTTTGCCATTTATTATCAAATAGTCCCCTAGTATCTCTACTGCCAACTCGTTTTTATCAAAACCAGGGTAATCAATATTTAGAATATATTGCTTATCATCCGTTGATATATTAGTTTTGTTTTGGTAACTAATGGTAAATGCTTCATCTAGATCACTCCAATCTCTAAAAAAAAGTTTGTTATGAATTCTGTCCATCCCGTGGAACATATTATAGACTTGCTTTCTATAATCATCAAAGTAATTATCGTTTGAACTATTCATTACCTGTTGATCAGAATTAGTCTTAGTATCTTTGATTTTTCCATCCTGTTCTTTAGAAAAAGCGGTGGTATTAAAAAGTAGAATTGTACTTATGATTCCTATCGCCCAAATAGCACGTTTTTTCTGCAAAAGCTCTAAATAATTATTTTGATTTTTAATAATGTTTTTCATATTAAGTACCTAAATATTCATAGTTAGATTGGTCACATAATAGGCTGGTTAGAACTAGATATAGAATTACTAGCAATAATCCAGTATACCTACTAATATTAGTTATATAATTCTTCAGATTTTGATGTCAATAGGATTAAAATGTTTTTTTAATAGCTTTATACTTCGTTTAGTTTTGGTGGAGATAAAACTTATTAAATTAACGTAATCTATAAATGGTTTATCATGAGAGATTTGAAGTTTTTGGAACATTTTCTTTGTTATGGAGTAGGAAATGCCATCCTTAAGGCTATTAGATTGACCAGCATTTTTAAGGGCTTTCATAAGCAATAATGGAGTCTTATATTCAAATTCAATAGACTCCATATCTATAATATTTTCTACAAAACCTGCTTGTCCAAGCAAAGGTGTCATATGCTCAAATTGAATAAAGGGCGAAATATGAGGAACATGCCGTCCTGAGGTTTGAGACTCAAGCTCTACCAATTTTCGGCGTAAATTGGCCAATGTACCACCGCCGGGAAAATTACAAATAAAGATTCCATGAGGCTCAAGTATCTCACATATTTGTTTTAAAAAACTCTGTGTATCTGATATCCAGTGCAAACCAAAAGGAAAAATTATTAAATCAAAATTTTGTTCAATTGCGCCTATTTGCTCCGCTGATTCTATAATAGTTAATTTATGATCAGGATATTTTATGTTGAGACTATGGACAAAGACATATTCTGGCAGTGGATAAATAAGTAATATATTATTAAATGGGCAGTCTATTGGCTCAAGGCGGTCGAGTAAATCTTCGCATATAAATTTATGAAAAGCGGACTGAGGCAAGTTTTTTCTAGAGTTTTTGTGGTTACGTTTTACCGTGTCGTGATTAAACATAGTTAGTATTGAACCTTACGGAACAAGTCGTTGTTCTTAATTCCGCTTACTCGCAGCTCAACTTTACTCATACCTGGATATTTTGTTCTCATATTTTTATTTGTGCTGTTAGTAGAATAAAGTGATTCTCTATAATTTCTCTCGTGCGTATAGCGATTAAGGTCCTGCTTGTAGGTTACCATTTTATTGTTTATCCTATTAACACTTGCCTGATAATTACTAGCTCTGTCATGCGTACTTGAATGGTACTGACCTACAGCTTTGTCCCAACTTCTGAGCCTTTTATAATGACTCTGGAGCAATTGAGCAGCATAGGCAATATTTCTTCTTGGTGAGAATGCTTGATCAAGAGATGTAAAAGCATCTGGATGATATTTTAAATTAATCTGCATACAACCAATATCAATGCTTGTCTTACCTTCTTTTAGCTGATTTTTTACGAATCGAATTGCATCTTTTTTTGTCCTAAAATGGAATCCCTTGCCTTCGACATTTATTGTCCAAGGCCAAACCACACCAATTTGGTGCCGTGAATGAGGTTTTCTAGTTTCTTGTAAAGAAATTGAATGTAAAATATCTTTTGGCAAGTTATATCTATTTTCAAAATAAGAAAACATGCTAGAGCATTTCTTTGATTCCATTATCTCTCGGTCTGCTGCGAATGCTGACATTGAACAGAGCGTAAGAGATATCAGTATCAAAATTCTCGTTCTTTGCTTCATTTTTAGTAGCAAAATAAATTTATTAACAAAAATAAAAATTATAGTATAGTAAATATAAATTTGCAACTATTATACCTCTAGTGAAAGAAATATTTGAGAGCATTAAAGCTAAAAAGCCGAATAGATTTCTGCTCAAAGTGAGAGCCGGAGCAAAGCAGAACTCGGTTGATGGATGGATAGTAATAGATGATAAAGAGTATTTGAAATTATCGATTAAGTCTCCCCCTGAAAAAGGCAAAGCTAATAAAGCGATTATAGATTATCTGGCAAAAGAGTTGGATCTGCCAAAGTCAGCTATAACGATTGCCCGAGGCCAAACATCCCAATTTAAAACCGTGACGCTGTTTTTTCAATAAGGATATTTAACATTCGTTCTATCGTAATAACGAGATGGATTTTGTTTTCTATTATTATTTTGAATAATAGTTTCCGTCTTGTGGGCCTCTTGATGTAGCTTCTCTAGTTTTTGTTCGTGCTTTGATTTTTTATTTTCAAAAATTTCCATGTTTGTTCCAGTACAACCCGCAAGTGCAAGAGAAGAGATCATAGCTAAAAGTAAATTGTTCATAACATCTTATTTTTTTATATTAAATTCAATCATAACTATTTAAAAGTTATAACCGAAGTACTATATAACTTTCAAATAATATTTTATATTTAGAGGATAACATGACCCAAGAAAAAAGAAAATTTGATGCCGAAATTGGCAAAGTACTAAATTTGATGATCCATTCTCTTTACACTAACAAAGAGATTTTTATGCGTGAGCTTATTTCTAATAGCTCGGATGCCTGTGACAAGCTGCGGTATTTAAGCCAAACAGATAGTCGCCTCTTAGATAGTAATAGCGAATTCAAAATAGTAGTTTCAGTAGATAAAGACGCTAGAACTCTTACGGTTAGAGATACTGGGATAGGAATGAATCGTGATGATTTAAACGAAAATTTGGGTACCATAGCAAGATCTGGAACTCAGCGCTTTATTGATCAGCTTTCTGGAGATAATAAAAAAGATAGCAATTTGATAGGGCAATTTGGAGTCGGGTTTTATTCATCTTTTATGGTGGCTGATGAAATTACTGTTACCTCACGAAAGGCTGGAGAAGATAAGGCGTATACTTGGCATTCTGATGGGCAAGGTGAGTATACTGTGTCGGATACAGATAGAGAATTTGCTAGAGGTACCGAAGTAGTACTGCATGTAAAGGCAGAGGAAGAAAGTTTTGTGGATCATTTTAGAATCAAACACATCATTAAAAGCTACTCTGACCATGTTGCGGTACCTATTTATTTTGTTGATCAAAATGGGCACGAAAATCAGGTTAATTCTTCATCAGCGATCTGGACTCGGCTCAAATCCGAAATATCAGATGAGCAATATAAGGAATTTTATAAAAGTGTTTCTCATGCTCCTGACGATCCATGGTTGACTATACACAATCATAATGAAGGGGCGGTCGAGTTTACTAATTTATTATTCATTCCAAGTTCAAAAACTTTTGATTTATTCCATCCAGATCGTAAATGTAGAGTAAAGCTTTATATCAAAAGAGTGTTTATTGGTGACGAAAACATAGATCTCATTCCACAATATTTAAGGTTTTTAAGGGGGGTGGTTGATTCTGACGATCTGCCACTTAACGTTAGTCGCGAAACCTTGCAGCATAATGCAACGATAGATAAGATAAAAAAGTCTATTACCAAAAAAGTGTTAGCTGAGCTGAAAAAACAAAAAGAAACTAATTTTGATAAGTATCAAGAATTCTGGAATAATTTTGGTGGAGCTTTAAAAGAAGGTCTATGTGAAGTTACTAGTGATCATGAAAAGCTTTTGGAAGTATGCATTTTTAGAAGTGCATTACATGATAAGATGATAAGCCTTGATGACTATCTTGCTTCTTGCGAAGGTGAGGATAAAACTATTTATTATTTAAGTGGGGATAATCCAGAAAAGCTGCGTAATAATCCTCAAATAGAAGGGTTTTTAAGTAAAAATATCGATGTGCTCTTGTTTACTGATACTGTTGACGATTTTTGGGTAAACGTTAACGGGAACTATAAAGAGGTTGAAATAAAATCGGTTACTAGGAGTGATATCGATCTTAATAATGCAACGGATGTTAATGAAGATAAAGATTCCAAGAAACCAGTAGAAAAGGGACACGAAGCTCTTGTGAAATATTTCAAAGAGTCTTTGGGCCCCCTTGTAAAAGACGTAATAATTTCTAAAAAACTAGCATCTACTCCTGCGTGCTTAGCGGTCGCAGACGGATCGATGGATATACGTATGGAAAGATATTTGATTGAACAAAAACAACTCGTTGGCGCAAGTGCTAAAATTTTGGAAATCAATCCTAATCACCACATAATCAAAAAAATTAGCCTAGAGATTAAGGATAAGGATAAAGATGCTCAGAACAAAGACCTTATTCACTTGCTTTACGATCAAGCTTGTATCATTGAGGGTGAGCCAGTTTATGATGTTAGTGCTTTTTCCAAGAGACTTAATAGTTTGTTTGAGAAACTAGCGTTATAAGGAAAATAAAATCCTTGTATTTTAGAAGAATGTTTTAGAAAATTAGGACAAAATATTATTGCTTTGATGTTGAAATTGTATTAATCCTGTAAATTAAGTTTCGTTGTATTTTGGAAAGCAAAATATAATTTGTATTACACTAGAATAATTATAATTTATGGCCAATAAAATAATAGGAATCTATCCTGGGACTTTTGATCCAATTACAAACGGGCATGCTGATATCATTTCCAGGGCAAGTAGAATTTGTGATGAATTAGTTTTGGCGATATCGTCTTCAGTATCTAAAAATCCGATGTTTGCAATAGAAGAAAGATGTCAGATGGCCACGCTTTATCTGGAAAAATACGGAATAGCTTCAAATGTTAAGGTAATGCACTTTGATGGTCTGTTAGTAAATTTTGCAAGCAAAGTAGGTGCTCATTTTATAATCAGGGGACTTAGAGCGGTATCAGATTTTGAGTATGAATTTCAGATGGCTTGTATGAATTCAAGATTAGACGAGACGATAGAAACGATTTTTCTTCCAGCGTCGGAGAAAAATCAATTTATCTCTTCTAAATTAGTAAAGGAAATAGTGAGTTTAGGTGGGGATATTTCTTCTTTTGTAATACCAGAAATCAAAGATAGATTAGTTCAGTACTACCGGAGTAAATCTTAGGTTATGAGTAGTTCAAAATGCACCCTACAAGTAAGTTTAAGTATAATAAAAGGGAATTACCTAGCTCTTAGCGCCGCATGCCCTAATTCTGAAACTGGGGCTGCAGTAAAGGCTAATTGCTATGGCCTTGGCGCAAAGCAAATTTCTCCAGTACTGAAACAATCAGGTTGTAAACATTTTTTTGTAGCCAATATCGATGAAGGGGTGAGTTTAAGAAAGATATTAGGGACTGATGTAAATATCTATGTTTTGAACGGAGTGTTTTTTGGTGAGACTGAAATTTTTAAAGAACATGGTTTAGTTCCGGTCTTAAATCATTTAGCGCAAATTAAGGTTTGGCAAGAATTTGCGGTCAAACTTAACCAAGTTCTGCCTTGCTTTATTCACTTTGATACAGGGATGAATAGACTGGGGATGCCTGAAACAGAATCTGCCCATTTAGTGCAAACAGATACTGCTGGACTCGATGTGCGATGTGTTATGAGTCACTTAGTGAGCTCTGAAGAGCGGGATAATTTGTATAACAAAATGCAGCTAGAAAAATTTACTAAATTAGCGAATAAATTTCCAAATGCTAAAAGAAGTTTGGCAAATTCAAGTGGTATTTTTCTAGGGCATAAGTATCAACTTGATTTGGTAAGACCTGGCGCAGCTTTATATGGCATTAACCCAAGCAATGAATCGATGATACAAAACCCAGTGCAAGTATTTGCACCTATTATACAAATGCACCAATTGAGGCCTGGAGAGTCGACTGGTTATAACAGTACTTATACTAATTCAACCAAAGAGAGTTGCTCAATTGTCACTATTCCGATTGGGTATGCGGATGGGTTTTTGCGTTGTTTAAGCAATAAATTTGTTTTTTATATAAACGGTCATAAGGCACCTATCATTGGCAGAGTTTCTATGGATCTAGTCATTATTGACGTGTCCTTGGTTCCAGAAAAAGACGTGTTTCTGGGGCAAAAAGTGGAGGTACTTGGTAACTATTGTACTCCAGATGCAATGTCGCAGATAGCGCAAACAAATGCCCATGAAATTTTAACAAGCCTTGGCGATCGCTTCGATAGAATATATACTTAAGAAAATATCATTAATATAAATTAAATATGTTTGCAGCAGTTCAACAGTTAGGTAGTAAAACAATAAATTCCACTCGGACAATTGGCGTTCTGGCGATATTTATAGCTAAGACTTTTGTTGGGTTCGGTAAAAGACCTTTTTATATAGGCTTGATAGGAAGGCAGCTAATGATTATCGGATACTATTCATTACCAGTTGTTGCGATGACTGCTGTTTTTTCTGGGGCTGTGCTTGCCCTACAAAGCTATACAGGCTTTTCTAGGTTTTCAGCGGAAAGCTCTATTGCCACCGTTGTTGTCTTGTCCATCACAAGGGAGCTTGGCCCAGTTTTGGCTGGGTTGATGGTCGCTGGAAGAGTGGGTGCCTCTATAGCTGCCGAAATTGCTACTATGAGGGTCACCGAGCAAATTGATGCGCTATTCACTCTGTCTACGGATCCAATAAAGTATCTTGTTTGTCCTAGAGTCATTGCTGCTGTTATTACATTACCATGCTTAGTGCTAGTGGGGGATAGTATTGGGGTTTTAGGCGGTTATCTTGTAAGCACTTATAAGCTTGGATTTAACAGTACTAGCTATATTATCAACACAGTGGAGTATTTGGAATCAATGGATGTTATCTCTGGTTTGGTAAAGGCAGCTGCATTTGGTTTTATTATAGCTATCATGAGTTGCTATCATGGCTATTTTTCAGATAAAGGAGCAAGGGGAGTAGGTGCCGCGACTACTGCAGCGGTTGCTAGTTCCTCGATTCTTATTCTCATAAGCAACTATTTAATTACGGAGTTATTTTTTAATTGATGAACGATGAACTGAAATTTAAAATAAGATCACTGAATAAAGCATTTGGAAACAACCACGTGCTTAGAGGTATTGATCTAGATGTAATTAAAGGTAGCTCTTTGATAATTCTGGGTGGTTCTGGTTCGGGTAAATCGGTTTTGATTAAGTTAATGGTAGGGCTAATCACAGCCGATTCTGGTAGCATTTTATACGAGGGCAAGGAGTCTCTTGGTATGTCTTATAAAGATCGTTTGAAGATGTTAGAGAATTGCGGTTATTTATTTCAGGCTGGTGCCTTATTCGACTCTTTGACTGTTCAACAAAATATTACATTTTTTGCAGAAAAATTACATTCACTTACTAAAAAAGACACGAGAGATCTAGCCAGTAGGAAATTACAGTCTGTTGGCTTATCAAATAAAATTCTAGATCTTCATCCATCTGAGCTATCAGGTGGGATGCAAAAAAGAGTGTCGCTAGCAAGGGCTATTTGCATTGATCCAAAGGTAATATTTTTTGACGAGCCAACGACGGGTTTAGACCCTATAATGTCTAACGTTATAAATGATTTGATAATTAAGATCAGAGAGGAACTTGGTGCGACGACAGTTACTATTACCCACGATATGCAGAGCGCAAGGAAAATTGGCAAAGAAGTAGCTTTTTTGTTTGAAGGCAAAATTGTTTGGTCAGGGAAAATGAGTGAAATTGATAGCACAGATAATGATAATTTGCGCCAATTTATTACCGGTGAGATCTCAAAATCTGCTTTTGTAGGAGCATGAGATATTTAGTGGTATTTTTAACAAATGGCTATAATTATTATTGACTTGAGTTGAATTAGATATATACTGCATATCGATTATTTTAATCTTTACGTGAGAATTTGCCGATATGTTTGCAGTTGTAAAAACAGGTGGTAAGCAATATAAAGTTGCAAAAAACAGCATAATTAAAGTCGAAAAAATTGAAGGAATTCCTGGTAGCAAGATCGAGTTGGATCAAATCCTAATGCTTGGTGAAGCGTCTAAAGCTTCGTTCATAGGTACTCCAATAGTTAAGGGTGCGAGCGTGACAGCAGAGATTATCAGTCAGTTTAGAGATGATAAAATCATTATTTTCAAAAAGAAAAGACGCCAACATTATCGTCGTAAAAACGGTCACAGACAATCTCTGACTGAATTGAAAATATTAGATATAGTAAAAAAATAAGGTAGAAAAAAATGGCAACCAAAAAAGCTGGTGGTAGTTCCAAAAACGGTCGTGATTCGGCTGGTCGAAGACTTGGTGCAAAAAAAGGTGATGGCCAACCAGTAATTTCTGGTAATATCATTGTTCGCCAACGCGGTACAAAAATTCGTGCTGGA
>CAMDSB010000039.1 GCA_945907105.1 Rickettsia typhi
TTGATCAAAATTATCCCAAGGAGATTTTTTAAAAATTTGTCCGTATATTTTATTTATCATTTACAAAACTGTAATTTAGTATTTTGAAAAACTCAAACCAACCTGTATTAATATATTGTAGTTAGAAAAATTTGCAAGCATGACAATCACTAAGCCCGATAGAATTAAAGAGATACAGTCCAAGTTGTTTTTATCAGATGGCTCCTCTGTGCAATCTAGAGCTTCCGAAATCGTTGCCAACGGTTCAAAAATCGGCTTTTCTCTAGATATTACTGGCATTGAATTGGCCGAAGCAGAGTCAATCCGAGAACAAATTATTAAAAAGATACAAGAAACTACCGATTTTGAAAAAATTAGCATAGTATTAACAAGCACTCGCAAAAGTCAAAACACGCCGGCTGAAAAACCCAAAATACAGATCGAGGGGGTTGGTAAGATTTTGCTCATAGCCTCAGGCAAAGGCGGAGTTGGTAAATCTACGATTGCTGCTTTGCTTGCGCATAAGTTGAAAAGCGATGGTAAAAAAGTAGGTGTCGTTGACGCTGATATTTATGGCCCATCGATACCTCATCTCTTTTCTCTAAAAGGAAAACCCGAACTTGACGATAACAAGATGGTTCCACTGGAGAATTATGGCATCGTTGTTAACTCAATCGGCTTTCTGACGGAACCGTCAGCTTCGATTAGTTGGCGAGGTCCTATGGCAAGTAAGGCAATATATCAATTACTTTCTTTAACGAAATGGGGAAGCCTTGATTACTTAATTATAGATTCGCCACCTGGGACTGGAGATATTCACTTAAGTATTTTACAAAATTATATTATAGACCAAGTGATCATGGTTACCACTCCTCAGAAAATATCAGAAATTGACGTCAGCAGAGCAATTAGTTTATATAAGAAATTTCATGTACCAATCTGGGGAATTATAGAAAACATGAGCTATTATTTTATTCCTCAGACAGGAGAAAAAATAGAGATTTTTACAGGAGGTGGCGGCAATAAAATCGCCTTTGATCACAAGTTAGAGTTATTGACAAAACTCCCCATAGAATCAAGACTATCCATAGCGTGTGACGCGGGAGGCGATTTAAGCGAGTTCTCATACTTACTAGATGCGATAAAATTACCATAAATTTGGAATTTAGCTACTAAAGGAAGCTACTCACCTCCTCAGGAATCTTTATTAAGAGGAGACTATGATACCAATTTTGCTATGGACGAGGTCATCGGCAAGTTTAGATTATACTTGTCTATGAATCTATGAAGTAATTTTGCTGCCGAGGCTCCTTCAACTAACATAGGGTAGCTTGCAAGAAATTCTTTTGAATAATTATTTTGGTGAAATTCATAACCAAATTTAGTATTCCTTGAAGTAGTTGAATAACTTGTTAAAACAAGATCTCCTATCACCGCAGGCAAAGTTAATGACTCTTGACTGCCTCCAAGAGCTTTTGAAATAATAGATATCTCCTCAAGTCCTTTGCTTACAAGCCAAGCCCTGGCGTTTTCACCATAACCTTGAGCCATTAAAATTCCACTTTTTATTGCAATAATATTTTTAACAATTCCTGCAATTTGAACAGTTATAATATCTGTAGATATAGAAACATCTAGTTGCTCTGAACTAAGGTCATCGGCTATATAACTAGCTAAAGATTGATCTTTAGAGGTAATGGTTATTGACGCAAAATTTCCAATAGCAACTTCTTTGGCAAAATTAGGGCCAGAAATAAATGCATACGAATTATCAAACTCCTGTTCCATTTTACTCGAAAACAACTGCAACGGTTCTTGGCACATTCCCTTTGTTGCAATCAAAAAAATAGTTTGCGACGACACACCCATTTGCTTTAATTCTTGAATCACAATCTCAAAAGCATGTGAAGGAACAGCCAAAACTATAACGTCATAGCCTGCTAGATCTAGTAAATTTGTGGTTGCGGTAATCCCAGAGGGCAAAATAGTATCATCAAGATATTTACTATTTTTATGATGGTTATTTATCTCTGCTGCAATATTTCCTTCCGGAGTGTATATCAACACACTGCCATACACCCTCGCGACTATGCAAGCTAGAGCCGTGCCCCAGCTCCCCCCACCAATAACTGCGAAGCTTTTCAGTCTTTTCATTATGCTACCTTTGCCAGCATGTGCTTGTCATTAAATTCTGTTAACTGAACATCGATTAACTGGCCTGAAGCAAACTCTCCATCCAGCTTAACTGGAATAAAATTCTCGGCATGAGCCATGTTATTTTTTTCAACCAGCAATGTAGTTTTTTTTCCTAAATTCTGCTTAAAGAACTTCTCAATCTCTTTTTGCCCTTCTTCCCTTAGTATTAAAGCTCTCTTCTTCCTAATATGCAGAGGAACTTGAGGCATTCTTGCTGCCGGCGTCCCTTCACGCTCGGAATATGGAAATACATGTAGATATTGTATATTAGCTTCAGAAATCAACCTTCTAGTATTCTCAAACATTTCGTCAGTTTCAGTTGGAAAACCAGCAATAATGTCGGCTCCGAAGGATACTTCTGGACGAATAAGGCGTAGAGATTTACAAAATTCTATCACTTGCTCACGATTGTGCCGTCTTTTCATCCGCTTTAAAATCATGTTATCTCCTGCTTGCAGACTGATATGAAAATGCGGCATAAGCCTTTTTTCATAAGCCATCAAGTTAAATAGATCATCATCAATCTCAGCTACATCAATTGAAGATAGCCTTAACCTATCTAGCTCTGGCACTAAAGAAAGCAGCCTTTTAATCATCTGAGCGAACGTTGGCATGCCAGGTAAATCACTCCCATACGCAGTGACGTCTACGCCTGTAAGAACGATTTCTTTAAAACCATCGTCAGTAAGCGCTCTAACTTGCTGAACAATAACTCCAATCGGTACTGACCTACTATTACCCCTGCCAAATGGAATCATACAAAAAGTACACCGATGATCACAACCATTCTGCACCTGAATGAAAGCTCTAGCTTTTCCTTCAAAACTTCGTACTAAATGATTTGCTGTTTCCTTTATCGACATTATGTCATTCACAATTACTCTTTCTGTCTCCAACGTATAATGCAAAGGCGAAAGTTTTTCTTCATTACCAATAACTTTATCAACCTCTGGCATATTTGCAAACATCTGAGGCGTGTTTTGAGCAGCACAGCCAGTAACGATAATTTTCTTTGTTGGATCTTGTTTTTTAAGTTTACGAATTGCTTGCCTGGCTTGTTTTTCTGCCTCTTTTGTCACGGCACAAGTATTAAATACAGCAACATTCTGTATACCACTTTTTACAAGATTTTCTTTTATTATCTCACTTTCATACGTATTCAAGCGACATCCGAAGGTTATGACTTCATGAGTTTCATTCATACGAATATTCTCCATCGAAGACAAAGCTTGCTGGGCCACACATACTTATATTAGCGCCAGTTTTTTCCATTTCTAAGCTTCCCAGCTCAAATATAACTTCAGCCTTATCAGAAACAAAACCAAGATTATTTGCAGCAGCAAAAGTAGCTATAGCACCACTACCGCATGCGCATGTAAAACCAGTTCCTCTTTCCCATACTTTTAGGTAGATTTTATCGTCTTTAACTTCGGCAAAATTGATGTTTATTCCTTCTTTAAATAAATCGATGTTCTGAAAATTTTCTCCAATCACCTCTCTATCTTGGTCAGATAACTTTGAAAAAATTACTAGATGCGGATTGGCAACGTCAACGCAAATCATCTCTTTTGGCTCAATTAAGTGCCTACTAATAGCCAAGTCCCATAGAAGCTCCTTTTTAGGCATCCATGATTCTTCGAAGCTGGCGACACCCAAATCAACTTTAATTTGACTCGCACTAATATATTCACACAACACTTTTCTACCATTAACATCAAGGGTAATATTTCGTTTTCCATTCTTCTCAAAGATTAGTCTAGATAAACACCTCGAAGCATTGCCACAAGCTCTTGCTGATGAACCATCTTGATTAAATATACTCATCTGAACAAAATCTTGCTTCTCTTTGTAAATAATGAATTGATCACAACCAATACCTAACCTTCTATTCGAAATAGCTTTTGCAAAATCCTTCATATTCATAGCAGAGGGTAAGCTTTCTTCGGCAATAATCACAAAATCATTACCTAAACCATGCATCTTTACAAAAGGAATTTTTTTCATCTTATACCTTGTTCGACGCTGAGCATCTATACATTTTCCAGTGAAGAATGAAGAAGAGTAAGCCTGTAATAAGCCAACTACTGCAGCTAATGATACTACTAATAGCATTACCCTGGACTCCTTTTATATAATCTCCTCTATCAGCGATTCTTTTTTCCTTTACTAGCTCAGGTTTAATCATTTTTTGATGCTCTTTGTCATTAGAAGAAACCTCCTTCTTATGGTCAATATACTTTTCATCACTACTAAATTTATTTAGCTCGCTGATATATTTGTATTCTGTAAAGACCAAGTCTGTTCCACTGTTAAGCATAATACCAATAGTTACCATCATTACGATAGAAGCTACTAAACATACAATTAAACAGTATATTTGAGTTAAATTCTTGAACATTACTTAAACACCTCTTACTATTAAAAGATCACATTTCAGTAAGTCAATATACACGCTTTTAGAGAAAAATTGTAGAAAATAAATTATGATTATGTGCTCGAGAAAATAAAAATTAAAATAGAAGTTTATGATAGATGAAATACTTAGCGTTCTAGAAAAGCTAATTAGCTTTAAATCAGTTACACCAAAAGGCGATGATGCAATTAAATTTGTTGCTGATTATTTACAAAAACTAGGCTTTAAATGCTTGATAAAAACATTTGGTCCAAAGGAACAAAAAGTAACTAATCTTTATGCAGCTCTCGGTGACGAAATGCCTAATATCTGCTTTGCTGGGCATATTGACGTAGTTCCTCCAGGAGAAACTAGTCTATGGGAATCAGACCCTTTTCAAATGCGGGTAAAAGATGACCTTGTTTTTGGCAGGGGGGCTGTAGACATGAAGGGGGCTATAGCTTGCTCGCTTGTTGCGGTTAGCAAATTTCTTAGTGAAAATAAAAACCATAATGGAACGATTAGTTTTCTTTTAACTACCGATGAAGAAGGCGATGGGACTCATGGTTTAAAAGAAATGCTTGAATATATCCAAGATATTACACCAAAAATTGATTTTTGTATCCTAGGAGAACCTACTACTAGACATGAAGTTGGAGACACAATCAAAATCGGCAGACGAGGCAGTATAAATTTTGACTTAACAGTAAAAGGCAAGCAAGGACATGTTGCATACCCTGAAAAAGCTATAAACCCAATGCCTATCCTCATTTCTATTTTAAAAGATCTAGTTGAAGCGCAACTTGATTCTGGATCAGAATTTTTTCAAAAATCTAATCTTGAGGTTACTTCAATCGAAGGACAGAATATAGTACGCAACGTTATACCAGCTCTCGTAAATGCAAAATTTAATATTAGATTCAATGAAAAGCATATTCCAAGTGAACTCGCTACTAAAATAGTTCATATTATTTCTAAATACTCAGATGATTACGACCTACAATATTCTTGCACCTCCTTACCTTTTGTTCAAACTTACTCTAAAGAGATGCAACATTTCGCTGATATAGTTTATGATACATGTGGGATACAGCCTAAAATCGATACAGGTGGAGGCACTTCGGATGCAAGATTTATCCATAAATATACCCAAGTTGTTGAGTTTGGATTAAATTGCGATCTTGCCCACAAAATCGATGAGCATACTAAAATTTGTGATTTACAAACACTCTATAACGTGTATTATAGCTCGTTAGTTAAGCTTTTATAAGGGCTTAAGGACGATTTTTTGCGGGTGTGGCGGAACTGGTAGACGCCCTAGATTTAGGTTCTAGTGCCGCGAGGCGTGGGGGTTCAAGTCCCTCCATCCGTACCAATTAAGGATTTAAATTACACAGATTGGTCAGGTGATCTCAACGATACGAATTTAGGGTTAAAAGTATCCCAAAATTCGGTATAACATGTTAAAGTGCAAAAATTTATGATTATATCAGAGCTAAAAAAGGATAAGACTGAATTTCACGTAAAAGTTATAATTCCAGTTCAGGAAATCTCAAAACAAATAGAAGTTGAGTTAGCTAGCGTTGCAAAAACTGCAAAAATGGATGGATTTCGAGCTGGAAAAGTTCCATTATCTGTTTTACGTAAAAAATACGTACCTACACTTAGAAGCAATATCGCGCGCGATAAGATAGACGCAGCTATTAAAAAAATCGTGAAAGACAATAATCTTAATATTGCCTTTGACCCAGCGATTGAAGATTTTAGAAACGAAGATAACCAAGATCTTGAATTTGTTCTAAAGTTTGAGCTCCTGCCACTCGTTACTTTGCCGGACTTTAAGAAAATATCTATTGAAAAGCCAGTATTGGAGGTTTCACAAAAAGATATCGATGAAAACCTAGATAAGATATTAAGCTTTTCAAAATCATATGACAAAGAAACAAAATCAAAGGCAAAGTCAGGCGATCAAGTCACGATAGATGCGATTGGTTATGTTGATGAAAAAGCATTTGATGGCGGAAAATTAAACTCTCATAAGTTGGTTTTAGGAAGTAAATCCTTTATTCCAGGCTTTGAAGATCAACTAATTGGTAGCAAGGCTGGCGACGATGTGTCCGTTAAGGTTGATTTTCCTAAGGACTACCACTCAAAAGACCTAGCTGGAAAACCTTCTGAATTTAAGGTAAAAGTTCTAGCTGTACATCACGAGAATGTTCCAAAAATAGATGATGAATTTGCAAAAAAATTCAAATGCGATAATGTAGAGCAACTTAGAGAGCAAATAGCTGCAAACATCCGATCCAATTACGATGAATCTATTCTTGTCTTAATGAAAATGAAATTATTCGATAAGCTAGAAGATCTGCTTAAATTTGATATTCCAGCTTCTTTACTTAAAAGAGAAAAAGAGATTTTAAAAGGCCAGACCCCTCAGCTTGCAGACGATGTTGAACTAAAAAACATGTCCGATAAAGAAAAGGACAAATATTTTGATGAACTCGCAGCAAGAAGAGTACGTATTGGTTTAATGCTAGCAGAATATGTAAAACAAAAGAACTTGACTATAACAGAAGCAGACGTGCGTCAGGCAATTATGGAACATGCTAAGAATTATCCTGGTCAAGAACAAATGGTTGTCGAGTTTTATAAAAAGAATAACAATGCTCTTGAAAATTTGAAAGGCCCTATTCTTGAAACGAAAGGTGTTAAAGCTATTTTTGATAATGAAATTATCATTAAAGAAAAGTCTTACACCAGTGAAAAATTGGAAAAACTCTTAGAAAACGAACTTAGAGATTAATTTATCTTAGTATTTTTTAAAAGCTGCTAAACTTCGAACACAGGTTTAGCAGCTT
Organism: Rickettsia typhi; assembly: GCA_945907105.1. Lineage (GTDB taxonomy): Bacteria > Pseudomonadota > Alphaproteobacteria > Rickettsiales > Rickettsiaceae > Megaera_A. The sequence continues at coordinate 7,426 of CAMDSB010000039.1, forward strand.
TTTGTTTTATAGAGAATTCGTTTTTCTTCCTTTTTTGTCTACAGGAAAATGTGGCTACTTGCACTTATAACCTCCACAAATTATCATAGCTGCATCGATTATATCATAATGCTCTTTACGCCTTAAGCAAACTATTTTTTAGACCATCCACCACAAATCAAAGAATCAATAGAGTACCTCCCTGGGCCATAAAAAACTATTGTGGCTAGCAAAATTGCCCAATATACATGCTCAATTAAATCAAGATATGTGAATTGAATAACAGCTACCATACAAATTAAAGGTATGGCTGAAAACCTAGTTAAAAAACCTATCACCAAGAAAAATGGCATGATAAGCTCCGTGGCAGTTGCAAGAGAGGCGGCAATTTCAGTGGGGATAATTGGTACTTTATATTCATACTGGAATAAATAAAGGGTTGTTTGCCAACTACTTATTTTTGTAAGACCTGAGTACCAAAAAACCGTAGCCATCCATATTCTTATAAACAATACAAGTAGTGAAAATAAATATTTATTCGAGAACTCTGTAGCAATAAGGTAGGCTCTACCAAACAAGCTATTCTGTATTTTGTTAATCCACTGCATCATAAGGGTACACTTAAACTAGTGTTCACAATTATCTCCTTTTCTAACAACAAGCTAATTATCTTAGCTATCTTTGTATCTAAATCGTTACTAATATCCATCTGCTCAAGAGCTTGCCCGAGATTTTTCCTCTTTTTAAGCGCAAACAAAAACTGCCACTGCTCCTTTTTAAGAAACAACGTCTCTATTCTACCACGGACTCTGCATATGAGAACGAAACATTCTTCATGTACCATATCAATTTTTTTACACTCGTGCTTACCATCAAGCAGTAACTGTATTTTAGCAAGCGACCAGTTTGTCTGTAGAAAAAATGTTGAACAACTAAATTCAAAAAGAACTCCTTCAGGATCATTAGACAAAGACTTATTAAATTGTTCTAAGCTAATGGGTTTCTGATTCGGAGATTCATAACTCTTAGATCTTAACCACTCCATTCTTGCATAATCGGGTAAATAATCTAAGTGCTTTGTTGAAGGAAATTTCTCTAAAAAACCTGGAAAACTCTCACCAAAACCACTAATATTTGATCTATCAGTTATATTTATAAATTCATGGCTATAAGCAAGTGCCACACCACGCGCGCAATCGGGTCCAATAAGGCGCCAAATGCCAGGGTACGTTATTTTCAAGGCTGTAACAAAATTCTCAAATACAGTATCTTGGTGCACTCTTAGGCGATGTTCCGCTTTTATCAAACCATTTGCTTTGATAAAAGCAAGATTCCCTTTACCACCAAAAATTGAGTCAAGCAGGCTCTCTTGTATCGTTTCTAAACTAAGCATGTATATTTTCCCTTTTGCTTACTTGAGCCAAGTAATAATCGATCTTTGCAGCCTCGCCTAACAATACCTTAAGTTCAGGGATATTAGCGTCCCACTCAACTAAAGTTGGCACTTTGCCACATTTTTTTAGGGCGTATTCAAATAAATGCCAAACCTCCTTACATACGATATTGTCATGAGAATCAATATATAGGTATTCATTATCTAAGATCTTTTTCTGCGAATGACCAGAAACATGCATTTCTTCAACAAAAAATGGATTAATTGCATCAATATAATCACTAGACGACCAACCATTATTTAAACCAGAAATATAAATGTTGTTAACGTCAAGCACAATTCCAGCACCAGTTCTTTGCATCAAAGCGTTCAGAAATTCAGGCTCAGAGTAAGTTGAGTTTATATACTCAAAATAGGTCGACGGGTTTTCAATCAATATTCTTCTCTGTAACTTATCTTGCACAAAAGAAATATTATCAGCAAAAACATCAAGCGATTCTTTATTAAATGGGGTTGGCAATAAATCGGGTAAAAATTTGTTAGAAATAGTATTCCATGACAAATGATCTGACATAAGAAATGGATCTATTACATCCATTAATCCTTTTACTAAGCCTATATGCCTTGTATCAAGACCTTGGGCAGAACCAAGTGACATTCCAATTCCATGTAAACTAACTGGATATTTCTCTCTTATTTTATATAAATAATCAAAATCAGGCCCGCCTAGCGAATAAAAATTCTCACTATGCACCTCAACCCAACCTATTTGGACAGGCTCTTGGGCAGAAAATTCTCTCAAATGAGGATATCTTAGGCCAATTCCGACTGCATTAGACTTCTCTTCAAATTCCTGTGTCGAAGATGTTTGCTTTGAAAAAGGTTCGTTTCTTGACATGTTAGTAGTTTTAGTTGAGTTATTCAACTGCATTTAAAAGATTTGACGGCTACTTAATAAAAGCAATTCAAGAAGGTTTCCAACGCTTTTATATTAGCAGATATCCTGAATCAAAATTCAGGATATCTTTTTTGATTGCTACGAATCTTTAATGTATTATTCCGCAGCGTCTTCAGTAATAAGCTTAGCTTTAATTTCATCAGAAACGCCACTCATGTCGCCTTTGTTGATTTTATCACATTCGCCCTTTGGAACCATAATCCAAGCTTCTGAATCACCAGCTTTGTTGTGACCAGCACATGATCCTGACTTACTAGAACAATCACCTTTATGCTCTAGAATTATGCTCTTACCTTCAGCGTCAACAGCTTTACATTTCTCCATTCCTTCTGGGGCATCTGCCGCTTGCGCACTAGTAAATGAAAGAGCAGCTACTGCAAAGGCAGTAGCAAGTAATTTTGATTTTTCCATATTTTTTACCATTATTTTGTTGATGAACTAGTTAAAAATTAACCCGAAACTCAGTTTGCACAAAAGTTCCGGGTCTTTAGACAACGCCAATACTTGATTTAAAATAAATATGGGTGTTATCGTTTAATTATTCCATTAAAATCTAAATAGAATTACTTTGAAGCAGCTTCAACTTCTGCTTTAACTTCTTCAGTAAGGCCACTCATGTCGCCTTTCATTACTTTATCGCATTCGCCTTTAGGAACCATAACTTCAGTGTGTTTAGCACCAACTTTACATTTTTCCATCATGCCTTCTTTAGCAACATCAGCTGCTTGTGCACTAGTGAATGAAAGAGCAGCTACTGCAAATGCTGTAGCAAGTAATCTTGATTTAACCATATTTTTTACCACTATTATTCGATAAATTAATTTGACAAAGCCACCCGGCCTTGTGCAGTGTCAAATA
>CAMDSB010000040.1 GCA_945907105.1 Rickettsia typhi
AACCGTCCCTAGAGTCGGTCTTTTGACCAACCACTTGACAATCCTCAAGCTGTAAAAATGTAAGTGTAATTCTTTCACCTTGCTCGGTGAACATTGAGCTCATGCCCAATTTTTTTGCGACCAAACCTGTTCTCATCTTTAAGCACCCACCAATTTAATTTCAACATCAACACCAGCTGGTAAGTCGACCTTTCTCAAAGCCTCGACAGTTTGCGGAGTAGGGTAATTAATAATCACTAACCTTTTTTGAGTCCTAATCTCAAACTGCTCTCTAGATTTCTTATCAATGTGAGGTCCTCTTATAACTGTAAATCTTTCAATATGCCGAGGAAGAGGAATTGGACCACTAACATCCGCGCCAGTACGCTTAACCGCACTAACAATCTCGCTCGTCGCATGTTCAAGTGAACGATGATCAAAAGACTTTAGTTTGATTTTTATTCTCTGATTATTCATATTATCCTTTATTTAAAACAGCCCAAGTATAAGCCTCAAAACGAGACACCAACTCCAAATATTTAGCGCCCAAAAGCTAGGGCGCCTATATATTTACTTTAGAATTTTTGATACAACACCAGCACCAACAGTTCTACCACCTTCACGAATCGCAAAACGCAAACCTTCATCCATAGCAACCGGCGAAATCATTTTAACAGTAATTCTCGTGTTATCGCCTGGCATCACCATTTCCTTACCTGCTGGCAATTCGATTTCACCAGTAACGTCAGTAGTTCTAAAATAGAACTGTGGACGATAATTCTTAAAGAATGGAGTGTGACGACCACCCTCTTCCTTATTAAGAACATAGATTTCAGCTTCAAACTCAGTGTGCGGAGTAATTGAACCAGGCTTAGCTAAAACCTGACCTCTGTACACGTCTTCTCTTTTTGTACCACGAAGAAGCACCCCAACATTATCTCCAGCTTGACCAGAATCAAGAAGTTTTCTAAACATCTCTACACCAGTACAAATAGTTTTTTCAGTAGCTTTAATACCAACTATTTCAAGCTCTTCCCCAACTTTAACTACACCCTGCTCAATTCTACCAGTAACAACTGTGCCACGACCTGAAATAGAGAATACATCTTCTATCGGCATCAAAAACGGCTTATCCAGTTCACGCACTGGCTGAGGGATATAAGAATCAACAGCGTTCATAAGCTCTTCAATACATTTTTCATCGGTACCATTAAGAACATTAAGTGCAGAACCTCTGATAACTGGAATGTCATCACCTGGATATTCATAAAGAGAAAGAAGTTCTCTTACTTCCATTTCTACCAATTCCAAAAGCTCTTCATCGTCTACTTGATCAACTTTGTTTAAGAATACAACAAGCGAAGGTACACCAACCTGACGAGCTAAAAGAATGTGCTCTCTAGTTTGCGGCATTGGACCATCAGCAGCTGATACAACGAGTATTGCTCCATCCATTTGAGCAGCACCAGTGATCATGTTTTTTACATAATCAGCGTGTCCGGGACAATCTACGTGAGCATAGTGTCTATTATCTGTTTCATATTCAACGTGCGCCGTTGAGATCGTAATACCCCTAGCTTTTTCTTCCGGAGCACCATCTATTTCATCATATTTTGATTCTTTTGCCTGACCTTTTTTCGCCAGAACTTTAGTGATCGCCGCTGTAAGAGAAGTTTTACCATGATCAACGTGACCAATAGTTCCTATGTTACAGTGCGGTTTATTCCGCTCAAACTTTGCTTTTGCCATAAAGTTTCTCCTAAAAATATATAATAAAGTTCAACAACTAAAAATTACTTTAACTCACCTTTTAACATCATCAACTTAAACTCCGAAGCTATCTTGCAGCTATGGAGCGGGTGATGGGAATCGAACCCACGCAGCCAGCTTGGAAGGCTGGGACTCTACCATTGAGCTACACCCGCAATACTCACCTAGACCACAAGTAACAAGTGGTGGAGGGAGAAGGATTTGAACCTTCGAACGCATACGCGGGCAGATTTACAGTCTGCTGCCATTGACCACTCGGCCACCCCTCCTGATAAAACCTACAGCAAAATAAACCACTCGAGCATTAAACGCAAGCACTAATTCTAAGTGCTGATTTAAAAAGCGTCGATCTCAAGCTTTTTTATACCCTTCAGGGCGGTATATCGAAAATGTTTAGTTGTAAGTTTCTATAATAAATAGTAGTTTATGTCAAGAACATTTTTGAGTAAAAACTTAGGTATTATGCGTATTAAGAAGAAAACGAACGTTTTAAATAGATCCCAATACTATATGTATGGTATTCATGCTGTTTTAGCGGCTATAAAAAATAGTAATCGCCCAGTAGAGAAAATATTTTGTCTACAGAAATTTGCAGATGAATATAAAAATAAGCTAAAAAATCACAATATAGAAATAGTACAAAACGACTTTATTATAAAAAAGATTGGTAAAGATCAACCACACCAAGGAGTAATCGCGCTTGTTACTACTATTTTTAAGAACAATATAGATGAATTAAAGTTCTATCCAACTAAAGACAGGGTCGTTATATTAGATCAAATATCTGACCCTCAAAACATTGGAGCAATTATCAGAAGCGCAGCAGCTTTTAATATAGACAAAGTAATATTGCCCAAAGATAATGCCCCAGATGAGAATGCTTCTATTGCAAAAGCCGCTTCGGGCTGCCTAGAGTTGGTTCAAATAGCAAAAGTAACAAACATAAAACATACAATAGAGGCTCTAAAAAACAAAGGCTTCTGGATTGTGGGACTCGACTCTGATGGCCAAAATAGCTTAAAAGAAATAGTAGACATTGATAAAGTAGCTGTAATTATAGGCTCAGAGGGAAAGGGGATGCGCAAACTTACCTCTGACTCATGTGATTTCCTTACGAAAATACCAATCTCAGATAAAGTAGAGAGCCTAAATGCCTCTAATGCAGCCAGTATAATTTTTCACTTGTTATATCTTTAGCAAGAGATGAGTTAAATCTATGGCAGTATAAATACTATTTATTCATCTCTGCGCGCTCTAAAAGCAACTCGAGATAAAAAAAGTATTGCGAATTCATTCCTATACGATCTTTTTATTTATTTTACGGCTATAGCTGCTACATAATAGTGATGTACAAAATTTAGTAACGTAATATATATTTGGGTGTATTTGGTTAGCTATGATCAAAATTACTGATCTACTTAATAAGTTCAAAAAAACTGAGCCGAACACAGCAACCGTTTCTACCAACGGAGAAGCTGGCGGAGAAACTGGGCATCAAGAGATAAAGCAACTAAAAAACTGGTATGAGGAACGTCATGATAACATAACAGTGCAGCGAAATTTGTTGTTTTTATTGCTGTTAGTTTTACTTTGTTTGTCAATAGTGTCGATTGGCGTAGTAGCTTACGTGATAAATACAAAAAGATTTGATCCCTTCGTTATACAAATTGACGACACAACGGGAATAGCAAAGGTTGTAAATCCACTTACATCTACTGTACTAAGTGGAAACGAAGCCCTTGCTCAGTATTTTATCAAAAAATATATCATAGCAAGAGAAACCTATAATCCTGTTGATTTTAGCACAGAAGCAAAAAGAGTGGTTAGATTACTTTCGGCAAACTCAATTTACTGGGACTATAGAGGCTATTTAAAAAATGAGGCAGTTGACCCCACCATTAAATATGGTCAGAAAAACACAACATATTTGGTAGTTAAGTCATGGTCAAAATTAGCTGACCAAAAGTATATTATGCGATTCTCAATAAATGAAACTGCTGGAGCGATGAAGGTTTTTAACAAAATAGCAGTGGTTGAATTTCAGTATTTGCCTATGGAATTGACAGAAAATGACAAAGATGTCAATCCAGTAGGTTTTCAAGTAACCGGATATAGGATGGACGATGATAGTAGTTAGAATATTTTTAGCCATGTTGTTAATTTTCACTTGCTCAAATAGGATTGCGTTAGGAGATGACAGTTCTTTAACAACTGACAGCAGAATAAAAACATATTTTTATAGTCCTAATGAAGTTTATCTTCTTGTTCTTCATTATGGATTTCAATCGCATATTGAGTTCGGTAAAGGCGAGACTATTGAAACCATTACTTTAGGCGACTCTTACGCATGGAAGATAACGCCTTTAGGGAATAGATTATTTATAAAACCTATGGAACGTGACATTAGAACCAATATGACGATCATTACTGACAAGAGAACATATCAATTCGACATTGTTTCCAAAGAACTTGAAGATGGTGAAGAAAAAGATTTAGTGTATGTCATTAGGTTTCAGTACCCCAAAAAATCTAGGTAATTTATGTCAAAAGACAACGTGCCGGGACAAATTGATGATAGCAATAAAGGATCACCCGAAGTTGATCAAGAGCTATCGCAAGTTGCTACTAATCCAAAACAAAGTATATTAATACTGGTTGGCGTTATTGCCGTGTTTGCTTATCTGTTTTTTAACTTATTTATTAACTCATCAGATGTAGATAAAAATAAAGATAATACTCCAACTCCAACTGAGGTAGCTAAACCAATTCAAGTAGCAGCTGATAGTGATATCCCATCAATTCCGACATTACCAGCTCCTCCCCGTTTAGAGGATCCTACGCCTCCGCCTCCGCCTCCATCGGATGTTGAGGCTTTGCCTTTAGCGGGAGAAGCATTACCTTCTTTACCATCTGCTAGCTCGGAAGTATTGCCAACACCCGATGTACCATCATCCCCTACTCTTCCATTTGGCAAAGTACGTGATGATGACTCACAAAAAAAGCTAGAAGCAAAACGAAAATCTGCCATAGTACTAGTGGCCGGCACCCCCCAAACTAAGTCTGCTGAACAACTTCAGCAGGAAACTGATTTTGTTCATCGCGGAGATATGAATCTGGTTTTAGGGCGTGGCAAAATCATTGATGCAATTGTTGAAACAGCACTTAACACGGATCTTGGTGGAGAAATACGCGCAATAATTACTAAAGATATATATTCAGAATGGGGTAAAAATATTTTGCTGCCAAAAGGCTCTAGAGTTTTTGGTAGTTACGCGACAGGAATTGATGGTTCATATGGACGAATTTCCATTGAGTGGACAAGAATAGACCTTACAACTGGTTATACTTTGAACTTAAGCGGCGCAGGAATAGATCATCTTGGAAGAAAAGGCAACCAAGGCCGGGTAGATAATAAATTCAGAGAGAGGTTTTCTAATGCGGTTTTAAGATCTGCATTCAACGTTGTTTTAGCAAAGACTATTGATTCGCTGGTTAAGCCACAAATAAACTCTCAAGCTGCTGCCAACCGTAATCTTACAGCTTCTAATGTGAAAAACATAGCGAATGGGATTTTTACACAACCTACTACAGCAATCCTAACTGATGGTCAAAAAAGAGTTCAGATTTGTGCGGCTGTACTTACTGCGATAGAAGATAAAACTTCAGCCACATTTACACAAGTTAATACAGCTTGTAACACGTTGGCCGCTGATGCAACAGCTACTGATACAGCAAAACTTACTTCTCTTATGAGCACTATTAATGCTTCTTCTGACGGTCTGATACAAAATACAACTGCTAATGTTGAACAAAGCAAAGCCCAAGAGTCTTCCAAGCAAGCCTTTACGGATATCTCAGATACAGTGAAAGAACTTCTTGAAGAGCAGGAGTTTAAGCCTACTATAACCATAGACCAAGGAACGGTTGTACAGATCTATGTAAATAAAGATTATAAATTTCCAAAAGCTGCTATTAGCAAATCGAGGTCAACAAAATGAGTTTTGCTGCACTAGAGACTTATCTTCTGCCGTTTAAAAATATCTTCGCTGAAGAAGGTGTTAATGAGTTGATGATTAACAAGCCTGGGGAGGCGTGGGTTGAGAAAAAAGGAGATCAACGATTAGAATTAATACCAGAAGTTGATATTGATCATTTACTTGGTTTAGGAAGGTTGGTCGCTCAATCTACCGATCAGAAAATTTCTGAAGAAAATCCATTGCTTTCAGCAACTCTACCTAATGGCTATCGAATTCAGATAGTATTCCCACCAGCTGTGGAACCAAATTTAGCAGCTTTTGCCATACGTAAAGGTTCTACTATGCACCTTTCTCTTGATGCATACGCTAAAATGGGAGCATTCGATAATACTTCTACAGAAGAAATGGTCGATGAAAATAATGCAATATTATGTAACTACTTAAAAGAAAAGAAAATCAAAGAATTTATAAGACATGCTGTACTTTGTAAAAAGAATATAGTAATTAGTGGGGGTACATCTACAGGTAAAACTACCTTTACTAATGCTGCACTTGGTGAAATTCCGACTCATGAAAGACTAATTACAGTTGAGGATGCTAGAGAAGTTCAGTTACACAACCATCCAAACAAAGTCCATTTATTAGCTTCTAAAGGTGGTCAAGGAAGAGCAAAAGTAACAACTCAAGATCTTATTGAAGCTTGTTTGCGTTTGCGTCCAGATAGAATAATCGTCGGTGAGCTTCGAGGATCAGAAGCGTTCAGCTTTTTAAGAGCAATTAATACGGGTCACCCTGGCTCTATATCGACATTGCACGCAGATGCTCCTTCAATGGCTTTAGAGCAGTTGAAGCTAATGGTTATGCAGGCTGGCCTTGGAATGCCGCCAGATGAAATTAAGAAATACATTTTAGCTGTGGTGGATATTGTTGTTCAGCTAAAACGTGGTACTGGGGGCAAACGATTTGTTTCTGAGATATACTTCAAAGGAATGAAAGGAGAAAATTAGTGTTTAATAAGATTTTAAAAAAAGCTAGAACAATCTTTGGTCATATGGTAATCCATCCATTTGTGCTCATTTGCACATTATGGACAAGCGGCCTTATAATATCATTTATCACTAATGAATACAGAGCAATAGGCTTAGATTTAAATGCAGTTGCAATAGCTTATAAATGGGCATCTTGGCTTCTACACTCCTGGACAAAGCTAAGTTTTGAAGCTTATGATTACATAAAAATAAAGCTAGTGCTAGCATTAATAGCTCCTTTATCGTTTGTTGCTTTGTTCTATATGAAGAATTTTACCAGGATAAAAACCCTTGAGTTTTTCTTACCAAAAGAAGCTGTATACGGTTCAGCTGACTGGGCAAACCAGGCAGACATAGAAAGAGCTAATTTAAGAGCAGCACATGGTATGCTTCTAGGGAAAGACCCTATTGGCTATTTTTGCGCTGATGGATTTCAGCACGCTTTGTTATTCGCTCCTACAGGTTCGGGAAAGGGGGTCGGGTTTGTAATTCCAAATTTACTCTTTTGGGATCATTCGGTAATTGTGCATGATATCAAGCTTGAAAACCACCTCTTAACTAGTGGGTGGAGAGCTCAAAATGGTCAAGAAGTTTATGTATGGGAACCTTCCAATCCTGATGGAGTTACTAATTGTTATAACCCTATTGATTGGGTAAGTAGTAAACCTGGACAGATGGTAGATGACGTACAAAAAATTGCTAATCTAATATTACCCAAGCAAGAGTTTTGGGAAAATGAAGCAAGAAGTCTATTTTTAGGTGTAGTACTTTATCTTATTGCTGATGAAACTAAGGTTAAATCATTTGGTGAAGTTGTAAGAACTATGCGTAGTGACGATGTGGTTTATAACCTTGCTGTAGCTTTGGATGTACTAGGTGAAGTTATGCATCCTGTTGCTTATATGAATATCGCCGCGTTTTTACAAAAAGCTGATAAGGAACGTTCTGGTGTAATTTCAACAATGAACTCTTCCCTTGAGTTATGGGCCAATCCCTTGATCGATGCTGCAACAGCTTCTTCAGATTTTAATATCATGGAATTTAAAAAGAAAAAAACCACTGTATTTGTTGGCTTAACTCCAGATAACATTCAAAGATTGCAGAAATTGATGCAAATCTTTTATCAACAAGCCAGTGAATTCTTAAGTCGTAAGATGCCCGATATAAAAGAAGAACCGTATGGGGTAATGTTTTTACTAGATGAATTTCCAACGCTTGGTAAAATGGAGCAAATAAAAGCTGGTATCGCTTATTTTAGGGGCTACAGAGTCCGCTTGTTCTTAATTATTCAAGATACTCAGCAGCTTAAAGGGGCTTACGAAGAAGCCGGAATGAACTCATTCTTGTCAAATTCAACCTTCCGTATTACTTTCGCAGCCAATAACTATGAAACTGCCAATCTAATTTCACAGTTGTGCGGCAATAAAACAGTAGAACAAACTTCATATAACAAGCCCTTATTCTTTGACTTGAACGTTTCAACACGCACCCAAAATGTTTCAAACGTGTCACGAGCATTATTACTTCCACAAGAAGTTATTCAATTAGATCGTGATGAACAAATCGTACTAATTGAATCTTTTCCTCCAATTAGATCACAAAAAATTAAGTACTTTGAAGATAAGTTCTTTACAAAAAGACTTTTACCCCCTACATTTATACCAACACAAACGCCGTTCGACCCAAAAGGTGCGAAAGCCAACGAAGCTAAATAGGCTGAAGAACAGGCGTAGATTTGTGGCAGGAGGACTTGGATCTTTCCTAGCTTATTAAAAAAAAGAAATACACATGCGCTGTGCAATAATGGATATTGGCTACAATGCCATAAGAGCTGTTGTTTATGAAAACAACACACTTGGTGCCCCAGAGATATTCAATAATAAATTCAAGAATGATATTCTTACCCTACTATCAAATGAATCATTTGATATAAAACATCAATCATATCTTTCTATTCAATATCTCTTACATGTCTTCAAAAAGCTAGAAGTTACAGATATTAATTGTGTTGCTACAGCTGTTCTCAGAGATCACCCTAGAGCCAATGAGTTTATCTCGTTTATAAAAAAGAAATATCACTTTGATATCAGAATAATCACTGGGGAAGAGGAAGCCAAGTTAACTGCGCAAGGGTTAATCAACGGTATACCAGATAGCGTAGGTATTGCAGCTGATCTTGGCGGCGGTAGCTTAGAACTAGTGGAAGTCGAACACGGTCAAATAGGAAAGCTCCAATCACTTGAGCTTGGAACTAAAATCATTACTACGCGTAACATTACGAATAAAAATGAAATAATCCAAATAATCTTAGAAAGATTTGGTAACCAGACTTATAAAAACCTTTATCTTATAGGAGGAGCTCTACGATTTATCGGCAGGTTATATATAGATTTTACAGAATATCCTATAAAAAACCTGCATAATCTCGAGATACTATCTGAGGAATTTTCGAGCTATCTAAAAAAACTAAGGTTCTCCTCCAGCAATACAAAAAGCAAACTAGGTAAACGAAAAATTAACAGCAACGCCTTGTTGGTAGCTGAAGCAATGATTGAAGTGTTTAAACCAGAAAAAATCATTGTTTCTACCTTTGGACTTAAAGAAGGGGTAAGAGTAGAATTATTAAGCGAGGCAGATAAACATAAGGATATTGTTGAAGAAAAAGTAAAATATACTTGTAACTACGATAGTACTAAAACAGACTTTAAAAGCTATCATGATATTTTAGAATCCATAGCAGGGAAAAGTGACATTAGTATGACGATCCTAAAATTTGCCATCATGCTTATGAGTTTAAAGCGTAAATTTGATAACACACTTCCTCCGACTGCTCTTACTGAATTTATACTATCTTCAGAGATTCCATTTACACATCAAGTTCGGCTGATGCTTGCTCTAGCTCTTGCATATGCATCTAATTATAAACCAGATAACGAGCTAGTTAAAATTTCGAAGAAGTTACTCACCAAAGAAGATTATGCAAGAAGTCAAATTATTGGCCATTTCTTACAAATAGCCGAAGAAATTGATGGTCCCAGTTTCAGGTCGCCATCTTTTTCTATTAAATCAAAAAATTACTATCTTGAGATAGATAGTGAAGAAATTTTACCACGCCCTACTTTTGAAAAAGTCTGCAGCCGCCTTAAATCTATTGCTTACGCAAAAAAAATATACTCTAATTAATACTAGTTCGAATCTTATTTGAAATTCACATTAGTCTCATTTAATTCGAAGCTAGTGCGTGCTTTAGTAGTATATAAAATGAAATCAAAAGATAAGTTATGCTAAGAAATACTGAAAATTCGTATGGTTTGATTGCCAGAATTCTGCACTGGATAATAGCTTTTTCAATAATTGGACTGATATTTGTAGGTTTTTTTATGAGCACTATGGAACCGTCACCAGAAAAATTTGAATTATATGGCATGCATAAAGCTTTCGGCGTAATTGTATTATCCCTCGTAGTTTTAAGAATCATTTGGAGATTATCTAATAAGGTGGTGCTACCACCAGCAGACCTACCAAACATAATGAAACTTGCTAGTAAATCAGGACATTTATTGCTATATATTTTTATGCTTTTAATGCCAATTAGTGGTGTTATGATGTCTAGGTTTGGGGCACATGATATAAAAGTTTTTAGCCTATTTGTAATCCCTGGACTTGAAAAAAAT
>CAMDSB010000041.1 GCA_945907105.1 Rickettsia typhi
AGAGGGCTCTAATCAGCGCCACAGATTTGGTATCTAGTTGCAAATACAGAGTCACCTCTTTCTGCCTTCAGAAGTAAGCTAACTCCTCTGAAGGCATTTTTGCAAGCTCTAACTTCGCTTGCAACTTTAAGATACATGTTGCAAATTTAAGGATCTACTATTATTCTAGTTAGAACCTAACAATATAGCATCACGTTATGAAGCACAAAGATTTCCATTATCGACATTTTTTACCCGAAGTAATATTACAATGCTTAAGATGGTACTTAAGATATCCAATCAGCTATCGTAATTTAGAAGAAATGATGATTGAGAGAGGAATTGAGGTTTATCACACTACTTTATACAGATGGGTGCAAGCTTATTCTGTTGAATTAGCTAAGCGTATACGTTACTACTCTAAGCCTTATTCTACCTCGTGGAGAGTTGATGAGACTTATATTAAAGTAAAAGGTAAATGGAAATACTTGTATAGAGCGGCAGATAAATATGGCTCTACTCTAGATTTCATGCTTTACCTTCTTCTTCATAGGCAGTGCAAGTATCTTAATAACATTATAGAGTCAGATCAGAGGAGAATAAAAAGAAGAATAAACCCTATGTCGGGTTTTAAAACATTTAACACAGCAAGAAGATGTATCTTTGGTATAGAAGCTATGGCTATGATTATTAAAAAGGAAACTCATTATTTAAGACTTTCTATTTTAGAACAAGTACAATTTGTTAAAAGATTGTTCTATATCTATGACTAAAAGTAGCGAATTCTAAGCTTCAAAATCCTGTATTTACAGATCATTTTATCCTCTTTCTAAATTTGCAACAGAGCCGTTAATTCAGCCCTTCTACTTTTGTTTTAATGCTAATAGCATGTAATTCCTTTACTAAAACTTCAGCTAAAGCTTCTTTAACCAGCCTGTGTTGTTTGATCAGTGACAGGCCTTTAAAAGCATCGCTAGTAATTTCTAGAACATAATGATCTTGATCTCCAGCAGTGTCAGTGATTTTTATTTTCGCATTTGGAAAACTATTCTGTAGAATAGATCGGAGTTTAGACTCGGGAATTGCCATATAGCTTTAAAGATAAAATTGTTTTGATATGAAATTTAAGCATAAAATAGCTAACTTGCAAGCATTAAATTTTATGCATGGCTTACCTCTAAGGGTAGGCGTACTAGGTGGTACATTTGATCCTGCGCATGCGGGGCATTTGATTATTTCTGAGCAAGCATTAAATTTTTACCATTTTAATTTTGTCATTTGGCTGGTTGCTAATCAGAACCCAACAAAGCCTCCGATGCAGAGAGATATATTCATCAGAGCAGAAAATGCTCTTAAAGTAGCAACGCATCCGAAGATTATCGTTTCAACTGCCGAATATGATTTAAATAGTTTCTACAGTTATGATGCTATACTCTTGCTACTTCAGAGATATAAAACAGTTAAATTTACTTGGTTAATGGGTATGGATCTTGCCAATAGTTTCAGAAAATGGTATCGAAGGGAGGATTTAATGAAATTATGCGATATTTTGATTTTTGATCGTCCATGCAATACGCGCTTGATTAATGCAGCCACAATAGGCTTAAAACCAAAAGCAAACCTTGCTAAAACAGAAAACAACAATATAATGGTTCACAGGGGAAAATTGTGTGATCTGTCATCCACACAATTAAGAGATTGAAGGAGTTGCATTTTAATGAATAATAATAGTGAAGATATAAAAGACTTTATATTAAAGCGCCTAGAAGAAATGAAAGCAGAGAATATTTCTTGTATTTCTTTAAGAGGAGAAGTTCCAATAGCGGATTATATGATTTTTGCTAGTGGGCGGTCTGTAAAGAATATTAAGGCAATTGCAGAGCATGTAGCTCTTGAGTTAAAGCACGAGCTTAAATGGAACGCTAGTGTTGAAGGAATAGCTGGATCAGACTGGATTTTGCTCGATGCGGGAGATGTAATTGTACATTTATTTCATCCTGAAGCACGAGACAAATTTAAAATTGAAGAACTCTGGGAAAAGAGGTAGTGATACCAAATTTCATTTAAGAGGAGGATGGGTATTGTTTAACGTTATAGCAATTAAAAAGGTAATTTGTTTATTGGTTTAATTGGTATCACTTAGAAGTGAGAAATTATGGGAAATAACGTTCTAGTTATTGTTATAACTTTGATTGCAGCGGCAGTATTTGTTGTGGCAATATTTAAGAAATTAAAATTAAGCCCAGTTTTAGGATACTTAGTGGCCGGTGCGGTTATCGGTGATCATGGCTTAAAAGTTGTAACATATGACCAGACATCATTTCTTGGAGAACTTGGTGTAGTATTCCTGCTTTTTGCAATTGGTCTTGAACTATCTATTGAAAGATTGAAAGCTATGAGGCGCTATGTATTTGGCCTTGTAACTCTTCAAGTTTTAATTACTAGCTTAGTAATTGCTGCTGCGGTAGTTCTCACTACTGGGGATAGCAACTCCGCCATCATTATCTCAGGCGGTCTAGCTCTTTCTTCTACGGCTATTGTAATGCAAGTTATAAATGAAACAAAAAGCCAATCTATGCAGGTAGGTAGGGTAGCTTTAGCAATATTATTGTTACAAGATTTTATCGTGGTACCTTTGCTTGTTATCGTGCCTATTCTTGGTGCCGGAGAAGAGTCTGTCGAATCACTTCCCTACATATTAGGTAATTCTTTGTTAAAGGCTGTATTTGCACTGGGCGTTATCTTTATTATTGGCAGAGTTCTACTCCGTCCCTTGTTCTCTTTTATTACGCCTGATCATAATGAAAGCAGTGAGCTTCCAATTGCTGTAACGTTGCTTGTAGTTTTGACGGCTTCGTGGAGCACTGAGCATTTTGGATTATCTCTGGCGCTAGGCGCATTTGTATCAGGAGTTTTGGTTGCTGAGACCGATTTTAGAATGAAAGCTGAAGAGAGTATTTATCCATTTAAGAGCCTATTGCTTGGTCTTTTCTTCATGAGTGTTGGCATGAAAATTGACGTGATGGAAATGTATACTCAGCTAAGTAACATTATAATCTTCAGCATAACATTAATTGTATTAAAGGCTTTGATTATTTCAGCGCTATGTATTTTATTTGGCTTTAATAAAGGCGTTGCGATTCATGCCGGGCTACTATTATCTCAAGGCGGCGAGTTTGCGTTTATTCTTTTTGGCCTAGGTAAAGAATTTGGGGTGCTAGAAGAAGGTATTGCAAATTTATTGTTACTAGTTGTTACTTGCTCTATGGCCTTGACACCATTATTGGCCATTATTGGACAAAAAGTTTCTGATAAGTTTGAAAAAAGTTTAGGACGAACACCAAATCAAATTATAGAATACGGTGCTAGAGATTTGGCTAATCACGTTATTATAACTGGGTTTGGTAAAGTAGGTAAAATGGTAGCAAGAGTTCTTGAAGCAGAGGGAGTTAATTATATAGCATTAGATGTCAATGATGATATAGTCCGCGAGGAAGTAGCTAACGGGTTGCCCGTGTTCAAAGGCGATGCTTCGCAAGCTAGTACGCTTAAGGCAATAGGTGCTGATAGAGCTTTAACTTTGGTCGTTACTATTAATAATGAAATTACTGTAAAAAAAATCTGTAAAGTAACTAATGATAAGTTTGAGCACGTTGAGTTGATTATACGCTTAAAGGATTTAAAAAATTCTCACGATTATTATAATCTTGGTGTTAATGCTATAATACCCCAGGATTATGAAACTGGGTTACAACTTGGCAGTGCAGTATTAAAGTCTGTAGGAATTAGTGAGTATGAAGTTAGCCGTATTAAGGGGCAATTTAGAGCTGGTAACTATGTGGTTGTAAAGCAAGATGAAACTTTACTTGAAATCGAAGAATATGAATAAATTTAGTTTATTAGTATTTATAAGCTTTGCTTGTATAGCTACTTCACTTGCTGCTCCCAATAACTTCCCAGTTCCCAGATTTGTAACCATAAAATTCAATGAGGTTAATGCAAGAACTGGTCCGGAAAATGATTGTCCCATTGAATGGGTGTTTGTAAAAAAAAATGAACCAGTAGAGGTCATTGCTGAATTTGGACAGTGGCGTAAGATTCGAGATATTAAAGGGGAAGGGGGCTGGGTTCACTCAACTGTGATTGCTGGCAACCGCTTTGTAGTAGTTGTATCAAAAAATCCTACTTTGTTACTAAATTCTCCTGGAAAATATGAACATGCTGTCGCTAAGCTTTTGCCCGAAATAAGATGCAGTTTACACAAATGCCAAAAAGAATGGTGTCAAGTTACTTGTAACTCATATAAAGGTTGGGTATCTCGTAAGCTTTTATGGGGGGTATATCCTGAAGAGTTCGAACCTTAAATTAACTAAAATGATATCAAGAGACTATTTCGGTTTTCTGTCAAAGGACGCTATTTTTATATCAATTAAAAGAAAAAACAACTCAAAAGCATAAGATGTTTAGTTTTTAATAATCTCTTTATTCATCTAAATTATTTAACAATATTCGGTTTCTTAGCGACCGAAACGGCAGCAGGTCTGATTAATCTATCTTTAATTTTATAACCAACTTGCATAGTATTGACAATGGTACCGGCTTCTTGGTCATCTGTCATTATTTGCGAGATGGCGTGATGAGAGTGGTAGTCAAATTTATCTCCCAAATTTGGGTGAATTAGCTCTAATGCATGTTTTTTAAATGCCTGATCTAATTCTTTTTGGGTCATTTTAATTCCTTCTACTATATTTTTAGTTTCAGCATCGAGATGCTGGGGTAGATGCTCTAATGTTCGAGATAAATTATCCATTACTGGCACTAAATCTCTTGCAAAACCAAAAATAGCATAATCTTTTTCTTCTTCTATAAGCTTTGAATAGCGTGTTCTAGTATTTTCAGTTTCAGCCAGTTGTCGAAGAAGTTTATCTTGAAGTTGGTCAATCTTTTCCTGTAGACCGTATATTTCCGCTGCATAGTCAATTTTAGGTTCATCCTTACTCATTGCAGGATTTTGTTGATTTTCTACAATTATTTCTTCAGTTTGGTCTAGATTCGATTCTTTATCTTGTTTTTCCATATCAGAGTATCTATCTTATTTTTTTATGTATTTGTTATAGACTAAATATAGTTAGAGATATTCATAATTCAAGATTTAAAGATAAATATTTATGAGACCATCGGGCAGAAAATTTAATCAACTTAGAGAAATATCTATAGAACCAGCTGTTCTCAAGCACGCAGAAGGGTCTTGTCTAGTAAAATTTGGTAATACGCATGTGATGTGCTCAGCTAGCCTTGATGACTCAGTACCCCGTTTTTTGAAGGGAAGGGGAAATGGTTGGATTACTGCTGAATATGGGATGCTTCCTCGTTCTACTAAAGATAGAATGAATCGTGAAGCTTCAAATGGTAAGCAGGGAGGAAGAACCCTGGAGATACAAAGATTAATAGGTCGGTCAATGAGGGCGGCGTTAGATTTAAAGGCCCTTGGTGAAAGACAAATCTATATAGATTGTGATGTAATTAATGCCGATGGAGGCACTAGAACTGCAGCTATCACAGGAAGCTACATAGCACTTCATCTGGCAATTAGATTTATGATGGATAAAAAGATAATTAGGACTAACCCCTTGATTGCCCAAGTTGCAGCGATTTCTTGCGGCATATATAAGGGCAAAGCGGTTATAGATTTAGATTATGCAGAAGATAGTACCGCAGAAGTAGATGCTAATTTTGTATTTAATCAGAAGGGTAATTTGATAGAAATCCAGGGCACTGGAGAGGAAAGTGATTTTACTACTGAACAATTGTTAGAAATGCTTAAGATCGCATCAGAAGGGTGCAGCGAACTATTCAGACTCCAGAATCAGGTATTGTTGCAAGTATAATTAAACTATAGTAGTTTTTTTCTATAGATGAAGAACATTATAAGCAAGCACGCAGCTAGACTATACCAAGTTATAGCATATTCAAAATGATCGTTTCTTACTTTATTTAGGTGTTCTGTTGATAATGGTTTTCCTCCTTCTGGTAAAGTCGCGCTTTGGATTTGCATAAGATAATATTTATTTTCAGTCACTCCTAGCATTTCATGTGCCATAGCTAGGTCTATAGTAAACCAAATTTTGTTATTTTTATCATTCTCAGGCATCATGAATTGCCTAGTTTCGCTAGGTAAAATAATTGCTTCGAATTTATCAAATATTTGTTTCGATGCAAACTCTCCTAGATTGTTCTTTACACTTTGAGGAATCCAGCCTCTTGAAACAAGATATATTTTACCATTGGTCGCTTCAAAGGCAGAAAGCAGATAGTACCCATCTTTTTCTGGTGAAGCAGATCTTTTACCGTATAAGAATATGTTTTTACCCGCTAGAAATGTCCCAGAAATAGCTATCTTAGAATAGATTGGCAGATTTAAGTTAAGCTCTTCAATCGATTTTGGATGGTTTGCAATATTATATTCGATTGATTGAATAAAATTTGTTTTTTCATTGAGGCGCTTTAGTTGCCAATTTCCTAGTAAAATTAGGATAACGATTCCAATTATAACGAATATCATAGGGATCAATTGAAACCGCTGACGAAAAATGGAAATTTCTTGATTCATATCTGACCTTAGTTGGAGAAATTATTTTGTCCTACCCACAAATACATTATGTTAGGAGTAAGGTTTAATAGACCTAAGTGTATATACAACGAGTAATTCGCGAGTATTAACTTCTACTTTGGGGCTACTCAAGTAGTGTAGTTCTGCATAGGCCAAAAGGAGTTTATACTTTGACTAATTTGCTGTCTAGAGATATTTTAATGTTTTAACGCAAATACCCTATGCATTTTTTTGTTAGATACGTTATTGAAGAATAATCTATATTTATAAGCTATAACGTCTTTCCCATTAATGTCAGTTCTAGTGAAATTCCTAAAAGGATAGAATAACATAGAGCTTATAGTGATTAGTATACAGAATGCAATATTAAACCAAGTAGTTTCAATTGGGGGGAGGTCGTTTATTAAATAGTTGTTAGCTATAAAAAGAATAAACATCATAAATAATAGACCCATTATATAAACAATGTTAGTATATTTAATGGTTGCTGTGTGAAACAAGCTAAGTTTATATAAGAGAGAGTTAAATGCTATTTTCAGTGGAACTACAAAAGACATAAATTTTTGTATAATATTCCGCATCACTCCCGTCGGTTTTGGAGACATTCTATTCAATCTGATTAATCGCACTCTAAACTTTATGTTTATAAGAACGTTTATAAGTTTTTGGCCAATTGGTTGAACTTTCCTAGCGAATAAATTATCAAACTTCATACCTTCTTGTGTCTCGATAAGTTTTAATGTTCGGGTGTAAAAGACTCTGGAGCAGTTTATTGCTTTTTCAAAGAGAACGTTTAGTTCTTCATCAGAGTGTACAAGGTCTGTGTATTTGGCTTTTAATTTTTTTAGCAGAATAAAAGACGGTAAATTAAGTTTGCCAGTGCAATATAAATCTAGTAGATCGGACTTTCCTAAAACAATAAAATTGCAAAGCAAAATAAAGCTATTGTTACTTTCTTCGTAATCTAAAAGTGCTTTAATGTAGCGTTTCATCCTACCTTAACTTTATATTTTTTATTAGGCTAAGGGAAGTTTACATCTATAAAGTTAATAAAACACTAATGATATGATAATTAAAAAGGATTTTCACCTTTTAGATTCATGAACCTTAACTTTTAGAACAAATTTTAGAATTATAATTGCAGCCCTAAATATTCTCGTATATCATGTTTTATTAGAAATTATTATAAAGCGTCAGTTTAGTTACCTTACATTGGCGCATCAAGTTATAAGGTATAGGAAAAATTTATGGGATTGGATATTAAAGCGCCGGAAAACATTATTTTAAAGCCAACAATAACAGTTTTTGGTGTTGGTGGGGCAGGTGGAAATGCCGTTAACAACATGATTAGAGCTAATTTAAAAGGAGCAAATTTTGTTGTAGCAAATACTGATGCTCAGGCACTTAAAAATTCTGAAAGTGTAAACAAAATTCAGCTAGGGTTGTCTTCAACAAAAGGCTTGGGAGCCGGAGCATCGCCAGACGTTGGTAAGAACGCCGCGCTTGAAAGCGAAAGCGAGATTCGTTCTTATCTCGAGGGAAGTAATATGGTTTTTATTACTTCGGGTATGGGTGGTGGTACTGGTACCGGGGCATCTCCTATAGTAGCAAGAATTGCTAGAGAACTTGGAATACTAACAGTTGGTGTAGTAACAAAGCCATTTCTATTTGAAGGCGCAAAGAGAATGAGAGTGGCTGAAAGTGGACTTGCTGAGCTTCAGAAACATGTGGATACACTAATTGTCATTCCTAATCAAAATTTATTCCGTATTGCAAACGAGAATACTACATTTCAAGAAGCTTTCGAAATGGCTGACGAAGTTCTACACTCAGGGGTCAGAGGAGTAACAGATTTGATCACGTCTCCGGGTCTTGTTAACCTTGATTTTGCTGATATAGAAACAGTGATGAGTGAAAAAGGTAAGGCTATGATGGGAACCGGTGAGGCGAGCGGTGAAGATCGTGCTATTAGAGCTGCAGAAGCTGCTATCGCAAATCCTTTGCTAGATCAAAGTTCTATGTTTGGCGCTCATGGTGTGTTGATTAACATTACTGGTGGAAAAGATATGACTTTATACGAGGTTGATAGCGCTGCGAATCGTATAAGAGAAGAAGTTGGTGATCCCGATGCTAATATAATATTTGGCTCAACTTTTAATTCTGAGCTTGAAGGTAAAATTCGTGTGTCAGTTGTAGCAACTGGAATTGAACATGATGCAATGAATTATGTTAAAGCAGCAGATACTGTTATAGAAATAAAAGATGAGTCAAGCGATGATATTCGCCTAGCAAATGATAAATATTCTCTAACTGGCAACCACACTATAGAAGATCATCAACCCCCAACATACAATGAATATAAAGGTAGTGCTGATGATGATGAAGCGGAAATTCAGAAAAAGCTTGAGCAAATTGGTAAGCAAATTGACTGGAACGAAGGACAACCTCCTTCAAAAATTGTGGTCACATCTTCTTCGCCAAATCATTCTGCTATTAAGCCAGAAAAATCTTTATTGCGTCGTATGTGGAATTCATTAAATTCTAATGAAGTTAATGAAAATGCTAATCATAATCATAGTGATGTATTAACATCTCCTGCTTCTGATAAAGTGTCTTCAGTTCAAGAGACACCCGATTTTTTAAGAAAGAGATAGATAATTTAGATGCTTTTTTTACTAGAGTTTTAGTAAATCTTGTCTGAAAGTAAACCTTTTAATTGTTATTATGTTTATAACGTTTTACAATTTTAATTGAAATGGTTACTCCAAGGTAGGTTTGGGTGATTGCTGAAAATTGCTAACTTTAATTTCTTGTGTTATGAAAATAGTAAAATTCCTGACTACAGTCTTTCTTATTTATTTTTTGCCTGTTCAATGTGCTTTTGCCGATGAAAATTCTGATACAAAATTATTTCAAGATGCGTGTAAGAAAGACCTTGATTTTATTAGGTTAAAACTCCAAAAAAATTCAGCTCCATTTGCTAATAAGGCGGATACCAC
>CAMDSB010000042.1 GCA_945907105.1 Rickettsia typhi
AGAGGGCTCTAATCAGCGCCACAGATTTGGTATCTAGTTGCAAATACAGAGTCACCTCTTTCTGCCTTCAGAAGTAAGCTAACTCCTCTGAAGGCATTTTTGCAAGCTCTAACTTCGCTTGCAACTTTAAGATACATGTTGCAAATTTAGAAGAAATGATTGGATATCTTAAGTACCATCTTAAGCATTGCAATATTACTTCGGGTAAAAAATGTCGATAATGGAAATCTCTAGGCTTCATAATAGTATGCTATATTGTTAGTTTTTAACTAGAATAATGCCCCCCCTTAAATTTGCAACAGAGCCATAATTTGGGCGGCTCTGTGCAGCTACGCTGCTTTTGGTTAAATAAAACCTTACATTTAAAATTTTTTTAATCTTTCAGCTTTAGAGATAAGTCAACTTGTTGCATATAGCAAATTAAGAGATTAAAGTAAAGGTTCTATAGTTACCGATAATCATATTTTAGGTAGTTTTGATGAAAGTTTTGGTAGTCGGTGGATCTGGTTTTATTGGTAAGACCCTCTGTTCTCAATTGTTAAAAAATGGGACTCAAGTTTCTGTACTTACCCGTTCTATAAAGGAGCGTCCTGAATTGGCCACATCAATTAATTTTATTACTGAATTGAGAGGTGACGATGACTACTATGATGTAATAATAAATTTAGCTGGTCAATCTTTAAATCAAAAGCGTTGGAACGAAGAAGTTAAAAAAAATATTTATGAAAGCCGGATTCAGACTACTCAAAAAATAATTAATTTTATTGAAGAATCTAAATTAAAACCAAAACTTCTTATAAGTGGCTCTGCAGTTGGTTATTACGGGAATCATGATAACCAAATCTTTACCGAAGAATCAATACCTACAGATAATGGTTTCACACACAAATTATGCGCTGATTGGGAAAAAACTGCTGAGCAAGCATTAAAATACGGTGTAAGAGTTTGTTTACTCAGAACTGGCATTGTTTTGGGCAGGGGTGGAGGAGCACTTAAGGAAATGATTCCACCATTTAATTTTGGATTAGGAGCTAAATTTGGCAATGGTAAGCAATGGATGTCTTGGATCCATATGGAGGATGCTGTAGGTGCAATTATTTTTTTAATGAATAATAACACCTTAACTGGACCATTCAATTTAACCGCACCTGAGGCAACTAATAACCAAACATTTAGCTCTGAATTGGCAGCTGCTTTACATCGACCATGTTTTTTAACAATGCCAAAAATAGTTGTAGAAATGCTTTTTGGAGAAATGGGCAAAACGCTTTTACTGAATGGGCAAAACGTAGTGCCAAGTAAATTGTTGAATTCTGGTTATCAATTCAAATTTCCTAATGTTTCTGCAGCTTTAGAGAATATTCTAAAACATTAAAAATAAGCCTCTATAATGCATATTAATAAAATTTCAAATATAGTAATTATTGGCGCAAGTGGAAGTATCGGATCTGCTTTTGTTCGTGAATTTATAAAAATTGATAATACTAAAATTTATGCTCTATCTCGTTCTGATACAAACTTAAACAACCCTAAAGTAATCAATTACCATATTGATATTGAAGATGAACAAACTATAATAAAAGCAGCACATTTTATTACAGAAGAAGTTAGTAGTATAAATATTATAATTCTTGCTACTGGAGCTTTATGCACAGGTGAAATAACACCCGAGAAATCCTTAAAACAATTATCGATAAATAATTTTAACAAATTATTTGCAATTAATACCATAGGCCCAGCAATGGTAGCTAAGTATTTTATCCCTAAATTAAACAAAAATTGTAGAACGATATTTGCTGCTATTTCAGCTCGTGTCGGTAGCATAACGGATAATAAAAAAGGTGGTTGGTATTCATATAGAGCTTCAAAGGCAGCTTTAAATATGATTATAAAAAATCTCAGCATAGAAACTAGTCGTACTCACCCAAGCTCTATTGTTACAATGCTCCATCCAGGAACGGTCAATAGTCGATTATCAGCTCCATTTCAGAATAGCGTTAAGCTTGAGACTATATTTAGCCCAGAAGAGTCAGTGATAAAAATGTTAAAAGTTATAGATGGCCTAACGCCGGCAGATTCAGGAAAATTTTTTTCTTGGGACGGGAAACAAATAGAGTTTTAAAATGATCTCATTGACAATTCAGAAGATTATTACCGGATAAATTAAAATGTCAAACTACTGCAAAATTGTTTTTTCAAAGTAACTACCAAAAATGGGCAAGGTGCTTGTCCATTTAACTATTTATATTTGTGGTTTATTGTCGCATCTGCCAATTTCATTCTACTCAATATATAAATGAGATAAACCTCTTTAGATTGTAAGATAAAATATGTAATTTAATCATCATACTAATCTAAATTTTTTATTTCATATTTAATTATTAGATATTTGTTGGAAAAAATTTATATTCAAAGAACGTATAAGTAATTAATCTAAAATAAAAATAATCATAACCCATGAAAATTGCTGTTATAGGCTCTGGTGTATCTGGCCTTGCTATTTCATACTTACTAAATAAAAAGCACGATATCACTCTTTTTGAAAAAAATGATTATGTAGGGGGCCACGCTAGGACAGTCGAGATAAATGATAACGGTAAAAGGCTAGCTGTAGATACAGGCTTTATAGTTTTTAATAAACTTAATTATCCTCTTTTAACATCCCTTTTCAAATATCTCGATATCAAAGTTATAAAAAGTGCAATGTCATTTGGCGTTAGTATAGACCAAGGAGAAATAGAATACGGCACTAATACCATTTGTTCATTTTTTAGCCAAAAAAAGAATTTAACTTCACTCTCTTTTTGGAAAATGATTTACGATATATTTAGATTCAATTCAAAAGCAAAAGTTACTGTTGAGCAAAATGCTTCTATTAATCTTGAGCAACTATTAGAAATTTTAAAATTAAGCAGTTGGTTTAAAAAATATTATTTATTGCCTATGGGTGGTTCTATTTGGAGCACATCTGTTAAAGAGATGTTAAACTTCCCAGCAATAACGTTTATTAATTTTTTTGAGAATCATGGATTACTTAGTATTTCTAATCAACCTCAGTGGTATACTGTTGAAGGTGGAAGCAAAGAGTATGTAAAAAAATTTAGCCAAAGCTTTTTAGAGCAAATAAAACTAGATTCTCAAATAGAAAAAGTGGTCAGAGGCGATAATTGTATCGAAATACATCATAAAAACAAAATAGTTGATAAGTTTGATCATGTTATATTGGCAACCCATTCTGATACATCACTTAAGCTACTTGAATCTCCGAGTAAACTTGAGCAAGAAATTTTAGGTAACATTAATTACCAAAAAAACTTAATGGTTCTACACTCCGATGTAGATTTTATGCCTCGGAGAAAGAACGCTTGGTCAAGTTGGGTATACTTGTCCAATAGCAATAATTCAGAAAAACAAGTTAGTCTCAGTTATTGGATGAACAATTTGCAAAGATTACATACTTCTACTCCTATTATAGTAACATTAAATCCTGCTACAAAACCAAATGAAAGTTTGATTTACGATGTTTATGAATTTGAGCATCCAGTGTTTAATCAGAAGGCTATAGATGCCCAGAAAAATATATATAAGATACAAGGGAAAAGTAGGATTTGGTATTGCGGTGCTTGGCAAAGATATGGTTTTCACGAAGATGGTTTACTAAGTGCTGTTAATATTGCTAAGAAATTTGATGTTGATATCCCATGGCAATAGAACCAAAATTAATTTTTGCTGATATTTATCATAAAAGATTTTTTCCGAAGATAAATATATTCAATTATAAATCTTACTATCTTTTTCTTCCATTATCGCTAATTAATCAAAAAAGTGACCTTCAAAATATACTAAGTATAAATAAATTTGCTAAGATGAGTTTTTACGAATCTGATCATGGAGTGAAAAATAATCAAGATAGCTGCGAGTTATGGATAAGAAGTATACTAACAAAGCACAATAATAATTTAAATGATCTAGTCAATGAAATTTATTTATTAACAATGCCAAGGATATTGGGTTATATTTTTAATCCGGTGAGTTTCTGGTTTTGTACTGATGATAAAGACAAACTTCGCGCTGTGTTATGTGAAGTTAACAATACTTTTGGTGAAAGGCATTTTTATTTTTGTAGCCACACAAATAATGAAATTATTAAGCCTAAAGATTTAATGTACGCAGATAAAATATTTCATGTCTCACCATTTTTAGAAAGAGAAGGAAGATACTGCTTTAGGTTCTCCCTAAAGCATAATAGTTGCGGTGTTTGGATTGATTATTTTGACAAGAACGATAACAAAAAACTGGTTACCTCAATCTTTGGCAGATTTCATGCCTTATCAAAGAAAAATATTAATAGCTTCTTTTGGCAATACCCTCTTATCACAATTAAGACAATTTTATTGATACATTGGCAAGCGCTTAAATTAAAATTGAAAGGAATAAAATATATTCCCAAACCAGAGCAAATAAAAGAAACATTTACTACTAATATAGAAAAATAATATGATAAAAAAAATAATAGTTAATAGATTTGTTGATAGTTTAAGTACTATTGAATTTGGAACTCTTAAACTTTTTACACCAGATAACAAAGAATATTATTTTGAAGGTAAAAAGGAAGGAGTAAACGCTAGTATAATTATCAATGATCATAGAGCAATAACAAATTTGATTGCTAAGGGAGACATTGGTCTAACAGAAGCATATAGAGACAATTGGTGGGATACAGATAATTTAACTGATCTATTAAAATTTGCTCTACAAAATGCTGGTTCACTTGATAGATATGTGTACGGTAGTAAAATATCCAATATTGTTTCCAGGATTCTTTATTCTCTTAGGTCAAATACTTTAAATGGTAGTAAAAGAAATATACATGCTCATTATGATTTAGGAAATGAGTTTTATTCCCTATGGCTTGACAAAACTATGACCTACTCTTCTGCTCTCTACCATACTAAGAGTGAAGATCTCCAGCAAGCTCAGTATAACAAATATGATAGAATCATAGATAGGTTAGAGAAATCTTCTGGTAGTTTATTAGAAATTGGTTGTGGATGGGGTGGTTTTGTAGAGAGAGCTACTTACCGCAATGATTATGATATAAAAGGAATAACCATTTCAAATCAGCAATATACTTATGCGAAAAAAAGAGTTGAGGGCAAAGCTAATATACTTTACCAAGATTACAGAAAATTAGACGGAAAGTATGATAATATTGTTTCTATAGAAATGTTTGAAGCGGTGGGTCAAAAATTTTGGCCAGTATATTTCAATAAAATGAAGTCCTTGCTAGAAAGTAAAGGGAAGGCAATAGTTCAGACTATTACCATTGATGAGATGCACTTTGAGAAATATAGGAAAACTGGGGATATGATAAGAAGTTTTATCTTCCCAGGCGGTATGCTCCCTTCCATTGAACAATTGAAACTGGAAGCAAGAAAAGCGGGATTACAAGTAGTAGACCATTATGCGTTTGGTGATTCTTATGCGGTAACTTTATCGTCTTGGTTAGAGAATTTTGAAAAAAATCTTGATAAAATCAGATCACTGAATTTTGATGAACGGTTTATTAGAGTTTGGAGATTTTATTTATCCGCAAGTATTGCAAGTTTTTCCTCAAATAGAACAAGCGTAATTCAAGCAGAAATTAAGCATGCATAAATTATTATTAATTTTAGTATCTCTCCTACTATTTATTACCCCTGCAAGGGCAAACAAAGGCATAATTGAATATATCAAAAATCCCAAACTTGTCGGGCAAGCTAGCTTCAACTATATGTTTTGGCATGTTTATGACGTTTATTTATATGCTGAAAATGGTTTGTATTCTTTAGAGAAGCCTTTTGCATTAAGGCTTGTTTATAAAAGAGATTTAGAAGGAAATGATATAGCTCTTAGGTCAAAACAAGAAATGAAAAAAATAGGGTTTAAGGATAAAGCAATTTTGGAGAGATGGTATCGAAAAATGATTGATATTTTTCCTGATGTATCAAATGGGTCTGAACTTGTTGGGATATATACTAAAGATAAGAGATCTATATTTTTTGATGAAAATAAAAAAATAGGCGAAGAAAAAGATCCAGATTTTGGTAAATGGTTTTTTGGCATCTGGCTTTCAGAAAAAAACTTATATCCAAAATTAAATAAACAGCTATTGGGTAGAAAATGAAGAGGGCTAAGATTACTAAGCTAGATTTATTTTACTATAGTTTTCCCGCTGTTTTCAGTGCTTTTGCAGGCATACCTTTATATGTATATGCTCCAGAGTATTATAACGCAAATTACGGAGTTTCTTTAAGTTATTTAGGATTAAGTTTGTTGGCTCTAAGAGCTATTGACGCAGCCCAAGATCCTTTCATTGGAATGTTAAGCGATAAATATTCAAGGTACCGGATACGCTATCATACTTCTTGCTTCAATTATTTTAGTTATTAGTTTTACAACCCTATTTCAGCCTAGTATCTCAGCTGTAAAGATTTGGTTTTTTATTGCAATGTTAGTTGCTACTAGCGCATATAGCATAATCACAATTAACCTTAATACCTATGGAGGGTTATGGACAGAAGATAAAGAGCAACAAATTAAAATAACAACTTCTAGAGAGAGCTTTAGTTTAATTGGGTTACTTGTTGCAGTGTCAATACCAGCGATATTAATGTCTAAAATGAATGGCAGTGATACCTTTTTGATAATGAGCGGAGTGCTATTTATTCTGATGATTTTATCTATGATAAGTCTTGCAACCTGGTGCAAAAGAAATTCATCATATGAGCATAATAAGCTTTATAAGTTTGATACAAAATTTATTAGAACATTATCAGCTGAGACTCGTTACTTTTTTAAAATATATTTTGTTAGCATGTTGGCCTCTAGTATACCGTCGGTGCTGGTAATATTTTTTATAAAATATCGTTTAAGCGCAACAAATTATACTGGATTATTTTTGTTCCTGTATTTTATTTCTGGAGCGATAGGAATGATTTTTTGGTATTACCTTAGTAACAAATTAGGAAAAGAGAAAGCGTGGGCTTGTTCAATGCTTATTGCGACTATGAGCTTTGTTTGGGCCTTCTTTTTAAGAGAAGGGGATCTTGTTCAATATGCAATAATATGTGCTACATCTGGAATAGCTTTTAGCGCTGACCTAGCCATACCACCTTCAATACTTGCTGATCAAATGCACAAACAAAATTTAGAGGATAATGCTACTTTGTTGTTTGGAATACTTGCATTTCTTGCTAAATTATCACTAGGTATTTCATCGGCTATAGTTATGTTTATCCTTGACATAGCTGGTTTTCAAAGCTCTGTTTTGAATGGGGGTGATACTTTATTGTTACTTAGTTTTTTATATTCATTAGTACCATGCGCCATCAAGCTTGTATCATATGCTATGATTAATCACAGTATAAGTATTAATAAAGAAGTATAGTATCTGAAATATGAAAAAAATATTATTTATAACAATCCTAGGAGCAATTAGTATGTTAGGTGGCTGTAGAAGTAGTGATTTGAATTATTATAATAATTCCAAACCAGAATTTAATTTAAGAGAATATTTTACAGGCAAAATTAAAGCTTGGGGAGTAATCCAAGATTGGAGAGGTCGTGTTACCACAAAATTTGATGTTAATATGATTGGTAGTTGGGAAGGTAATACAGGAACACTAGAAGAAGATTTCATATTTTATGATGGTAAAAAACAACAAAGAACTTGGAAGATAATTGAAAATAACGACGGCACATACTTAGGTAGTGCTCATGACATTATAGGTAACGCTTCTGGCAAATCATCTGGCTCTGCTATGAATTGGAAGTACTCTATGGATATAACAGTCGATAATTCTACATATAAAGTTAAATTCGATGATTGGATGTGGCAAATGAATGACGGAGTCGTGATTAACCGGTCCTATATTAAAAAATTTGGTATTACCGTTGCAGAGCTTACATTGTTCATGAAAAAGAAATTAGATTAATGAAATTCAAAAATGAAACTATATGGATTATAGGCGCAAGCAGCGGCATGGGACGAGAGCTTGCTATTGGCCTATCAAGACAGGGGGCTAATCTTATTCTTTCTGCAAGAAATCAAGAAGCATTAGTAGAGCTAAATGATACATTGGGTGGTAATAATCAAATATTTGCTCTTGATGTTGCTGATAGCGAAGCTATTACGACGACAATTACCAAAGTTTTTACTCAAAACCAAACTATAGATAGAATTATATTTATGGCTGCTTTATATGATCCCAAATCTATCAAAAACATAAAAAAAGACTTTGTGCCACAGCTAATGCAAGTGAATTTGATTGCTCCAATTAATTTAGCAATTGACGTGATGCCTTACTTAGAAAAACAGGAAAAATCTCAAATAGCTTTTTGTTGCAGTGTAGCTGGTTATACAGGACTTCCAATTGGCCAGCCCTATAGCTCTAGCAAAGCTGGCCTAATTAATTTTGTTGAAAGTCTTTACGCAGAAGCACCAAAAAATGTGGATATCAAAATTATAAATCCAGGATTTGTAAAAACACCTATGACAGATATGAACAGTTTTAAAATGCCAATGATAATGAGCCCACAAGATGCAGCTGATAGGATTATTAATGGCCTAAATTCAAATAGGTTTGAAATCTATTTCCCTACTTTGTTCGTACTTATTATGAAATTTTTACGCATTCTTCCATACAAAATAAAGTTATTTTTGACACAACAAATACTTAAATAAAAATCAATCATAAACTTGTGTTATCCCTTACAGAATCTAGACTCGTCAAAAATCCTATGTCGCATTTCGTACCTTTGTAACGACTAACCACATTACCAAAGTTTGCCATAGTTTACGTACAGCTACCCTGTGTATAGATAAGCTAGTAGCTGCAAGCACTATATCTTATCCTTCAAATTACAATAACCTTAAAACGTAAGTAAAAAAACTCTTACTTTCTCTACAAATATTGGTGAAATAAGATTTTGTTTTATGAGATGGCTATATAGTACAATATTATGTATATATTTGATATAAATATTTTTCTCTTATCAAACGATCCTTTGTTGAGAACTCACTAGGCTTCGATTCTTATCCGATAAGACTATATGCTTTTTGTGCTTGCTTTGTAAAAAGGTCTTCTTGTTCAAGCAATTCTAAATCTATTTTATCGAATTTATTCCGAGAATTAAGAAAATAAACCGTATCATGTTCTATCTTTCCAAACATCGAACTCATTGCGAGTTTATGATTTAAAAATAGTCTGAAGTTTTCTTGTCTTCTGTAAAATTGATGACTTTTGTTTTTACATTGAAGATTTCGTGAATTTTATCGCTAAATTGCGCGATTTATTGCAATTTGAGCAGCACTCTTCC
>CAMDSB010000043.1 GCA_945907105.1 Rickettsia typhi
AAGCCATAACCTTTGTTAGCGTTAAACCATTTTACTTTTCCTTTTTGCATAATATGTGTACCTAAATGTTTTTGAATGCTAATATTAAACTCTAATATTAGCTCATCACTATAATTTATTTTTAAACATATTGATAGCTGTTTTTTCTAGAATTATACTTATATTTTTAGTCAGCCCTCTAATTATAGATAATGATTCGAATTTAACCTTGAATATTTGTATTTCTCCTTGACTAATTTGTTGTAATATAATAAAATCCGCGCGCTAGGAATGGGCTTGTAGCTCAGCTGGTTAGAGCGCACGCCTGATAAGCGTGAGGTCGGAAGTTCAAGTCTTCTCAAGCCCACCATTCTTAATAACCCCGTTCTTATACCGCATCAGGCTAAACCTAGATTTAGCGTTGGATGCAAAGAAAACCCATATCAATTTTATAATGATAGTTAGTATTAGGAATAAAATCTTGTGTTTGCTTACTTGAGGCGTGACAAAATCTCCTCTCTGCTTAAGAGTGGGAGTATAGTTTTTAATTCTGGGCCGCTAGTTTGACCTGTAAGAGCAAGACGCAGGGGCATGTACAGATCTTTTCCCTTTTTACCACTATTTTCTGAAATTTTCTTCGTCCAGTCAGACCATGTAAACTCATTTATTGTTTGGGGAAGAGTGCTTGCTGCAATATTTAGTAGCTCCTGATCAATGCCTTCAGCTCTAATTGGTGCATGACAAATTTGCCACCACTCCTTTATTTCAGAGAGCTTTTGCAAGTTTGGCCTGATTGCAAGCCAAAAATTTTCATCAACTTTATTTAGCTTGTTTTTGTGCAAGTAACTCTCTATATCATTGAACTCTAGAGTAATCACTAGTTTATGATTAAGGTTTTCTAGTTCTTCTGGCATATAGGTAGTTGGGCTTTTTGAGTAGGTGCTAATGTCAAATTTCTTGATCAACTCGTCTAGGTTTTTGCTTATACAAACTGGTTTTGATGTACCAATTAATGCTAAAAAACTATTAATTGCCATAGCTTCTATATTTTGTTGTTCTCTTAAAGCGGCGACATCATAACCACCCTCGCGTTTAGAAATTTTATCCTCTTTGGACTTCACAAGGCTTAAGTGACCAAAAGAAGGAGGAGGTGCACCAAGAGCTTCAAACATTTGAATTTGAATTGCAGTATTGCTTACATGATCCTCACCTCTTATTACGTGCGAGATGTTATAGTCTATATCATCTATGGTGGAACAAAGCATATAAGTCATGCTTCCATCAGCACGAATAATCACTGGGTCACTTAATTTTGATCCATGATACCTGATTTCACCTTTAATCATGTCTTGCCACAATATATCAGCGTCATTAATTAAGAAGCGATAATGCGGCTTTCTTCCTTGATTTTCATACGTTGCAATCTGAGCTTGGCTCAGTTTTAATGCTGCGCGATCATATATTGGCGGCTTACCGGTTGATAATTGAAATTTTCTTTTTATATCTAGTTCCTCTGGAGTCTCGTAGCATGGATAGAGTCTATGCTTTGCGATCAACTCAAGCTTAGTAGTTTCGTATTTATTCACTCTACTAAGTTGGTTAAAAGCTATGTCCCATTCCAATCCTAGCCAATTTAAATCTTTTTCTATTGCTATTTGATATTCTGCGCGGGAACGTATTAAATCAGTGTCGTCCATACGAAGGATAAACTCTCCATTGTGCTTTTTTGCGTATAACCAATTTATTAGAGCAGTTCTTACGTTGCCAATATGGAGTTTGCCAGTAGGCGATGGGGCAAAGCGAGTAATTACTTTTGTCATAATAAAAATTGATCGTTAAAAAAGCGGATGCTATCATATATCTTAAAAACTCGCAACAATTTAGCAAATAAAGAGAGTTCTAAAGTCTAAGTTCAGTATAACAGTAATGTGCTCAAGATAACTAATCACAGAGTAATCCTACACTTGGCCACAATGTAATTCCATATAACTAATCCAACCTATCTAGTAAAGCATTAAGGCGAGTCGTGTTAACAATTTCAAGTTCAAAAAATGGGTCGGATTTTTTTAAGGATAAATTTTGAATGGTCGAAGTAATTCTCTCTAAACTTACGTTGCGTTCAAGAGCAATTTGTGTGGCCTGTCTTAATGCTTCTCTGGTGGTAATATAGGGGTCTAATAAGCTTGAAGAAGGCGTGATAAAAGCTATGTCGTACTTATCAGACTCATTGTATTTTTCTAATAAAAACTTCTTTAATTCATGGCTGTATAGAGCTACGTCACAACTACTATGAATCTTTGAAACAATTCTACCTTTAAAATATTTATTAGAGTTTATTTTTTGGCTTAAAAGAAAAGACCCACGAATATTATTATCCTTATCATAAATAAGGCTACCAGCACTATTTTCAGGCCAAAATTTATGACCTATTATGTAAAGGGAAAAGCTATAAAGAGAGATAAGAGCTAGGCTAATTAAATATAAAATAATACAAAATAGAAATTTTCTAGTCATACAAGTCCAAGATTATAGATGAGAATCTCTATTAATTTTATAAAAATAAAAGGAGAAATTATCCCACTAATTCCATAGAGGAACATTCCTTTCCACAATGAGTACTGACTTTTTGGCTTATTAAAGTCCCTAAAAATAAAGGGCATTAAAGCAGGAATGATTAATGCATTAAACATAATAGAAGCTAGAATTACGCTATCGAGGGACTGAAAATTCATGAAATTAAGTACATTAAGAGGTGGAAAGGCAGTGGCAAATAGGGCGGGTACTATCACAAAATACTTCACTATATCTGAGGTAAGTGAAAAAACTGTTAGCACCCCACGCTTTACTGTCATTTTCTTACATATATTTTTTAATTCTAAAAGATTGGATAAATCATGTTTTTTTGAAATAACATTACCAGTTACCATGGTATCTTCATATAATTCATCATCTGTAAAAGTGAACCCTACGTCGGCTTGAGCAAGAGCGAGAGAGTCGTTTATTCCATCACCACACATAGCAACTACATACCCTTGTTGTTGGAACGCTCTGACTAACTCTAATTTTTTTTCTGGCGTTGATTCAGCATAGAATTCTTCAATACCAATTTTTTGTGCAACATATTTTGCTGTAATAGCATTATCTCCAGTGACCACTACCGTATGAAGGCCATGATCGTGGAATTTTTGTATTTGTTTCATTATGCCTTTGCGAAAGCGATCTCTTAAGTGAATGACACCTATGATTTTTTTATCAACAGTAAGCAATAGTGGTGTACCGTGGTTTGTTGCTATTTGCTTCGTTATTAATAAAATGCTTTCAGGCAAATCTGAAATAGCTTTGCCAAGGTAGTGTGTAATCGATCTTACGCTGCCTTTGCGAACCTCAATACCATTATAATTACAGCCGCTTATGGGCTCGGATGAGGAAAATGGAAGAGGTTCATATTGAACTTCATCAATAATAATTTCTTTATAGTCTTCATGATGTTCTGTAAACCTCATAATGCTTTTACCTTCATGAGTAACATCCGAAAATGAGGATAAATACAAAAATTCTATAAAATTAACGTTGTCTATTTCTGAGATGTTTACGAAATCCGTCATTTCTCTTTTGCCAACAGTAATTGTTCCGGTCTTATCAAATAAAACTATATTCACATCTACCACGTTATCTAGAGCAATATTTTCCCAAATAAAAATTCCTTTTTTTTGGAGTTTTGAAGTGCTAAAGATAATTATTGCGTGTTGTAATCCAGAAATAGTGGTGGGTAGCAAAAGAACAATTAAGTCAAGTATATAGATTAAGGGTATATTAAATCCCGAATATCTGGCGATAACCCAAACAGTAAATATAACACTTAGAAATAATACTGAGAAGCCTATGATAATTCTTTGTAAAGCAAGTTCTGAAGGTAGTGATTGTCTGTTAATGGCTTTCATCGCTTGAGCTGTTCTTGTGTAGAAAGAGTTTTTCTTAGCAAAGCTAACTTTCATCACAATGCGATCAGTGCTTTCTATAATGCCTCCTGCTGTTAAAACATTATTTGTATCTGGATTTTTTAAATTAAAACCCAAGATGCCCGTTAAATCAGATTCATTAACATAACATGCTCCTTTAACTATAATTCCATCAAACGGTACTATGTCGCCTTTTGTCAGAAGGATCAAGTTGCTGGATTTAATTTTCTCTTTAGACACTAATGAAAAATTGTTTATGTCCTTAATATTAGTAAGTTTTTTTATTAAAGGACTTGCTTGGTAATGACTATCATGAGTGTGATAATGCTCAATTTTTGACTCAGCATAGCTATCGGCAAATGTTGAGAACAAAACAGTCATCCAAAGCCAGAAGGTTGTTTGAAAATAAATATGGAAATGGCCTGTAGGGCTAATAGCTTCATCAATAAAAATTACTGTAGCGCACAGAGAAATTGCTGAGACAATACCAATTATTGGGTTATTAATCCAATATTTTAGACCAATTTTCTTTATAGTATTTAAGAAGATGTTAGAAACAATATTCATGCAGCAATTTAATTACCTTTTCATTATCATGATCATTGACTACAAAGGACATCTTGATGTCAGAAAAGTCTGTTGATAATATATTAACATTGTTGTTGTTTAAAAGTTCAATAATTTTCCCAACAAGTTCACTATCATTCTTTATACCATACCCCACAATGGTTACTGAAGAAATGTTTGCTTCAATAGAATATTTTGTAAGTGGCCAATTGTTTTTTATGTTGTTAAGTAATTTTTCGCATTTATTTTTATCAACTAAATTAGCTATAATAATTGAACTATCTTTTCCAAAACTAAAGGTTTGTTCAATCGATATTTGTTCCCTCGTAAAGGCTTCAAAAATATGGGCAAAGTTCTGTGTTTTATGCTCTATTTCTATTTTTAATAAATTTTTATTGGAGGTAATGGCGGTGATGTGTCGGTTTTCCATATTATTTATCCCAGTATTGGTAGTTGTTCCATCGAGGTTGTTAAAAGAGGATAGAATTCTTAATTTAAAGCCATAGCGCTTTGCAGCTAAAGCCGCCCTTGGATGAAGAACCTTTGCTCCAGCAGAGCATAAAGCATATAGCTCATCAATATTTATAACATCAATTTTCCTCGCCCCATGAACTACCCGGGGATCGGCTGTATAAATACCATCAACATCGGTATATATATCGCAACTCTGAGCATTTACGGCGGCAGCAATGATGGCGGCAGTTGTATCTGATCCTCCTTTGCCAAGAGTTGTTATATCCCCATCAATAGATACCCCTTGAAACCCTGTTATTATTGGTGTTATCCCCTGGCTCAGTAATTTATTTAGTTTATCTGGTTTTATATTAACTACTTGAGCGTTGCCATGCGACTTGGTTGTTTCTATTGGCACTTGCCAGCCTTGGAGGGATTTAGCTTTAATTCCCATGGATTGTAGTTGTAGTGCAAGCAGAGCTGAGGTAATTATTTCACCGCTGGCCACTGCCGCATCATATTCTTGTAATGAATTTAGTTCATCTAGTCTTGATAATTCTGCGCATTGGGTAATTAAAGAATTTGTTGCTCCTGCCATGGCTGAAACAACGGCAATAACTTGATTTCCGGAATCGAGCTGCATTTTAACGTGGTTTGCAACATTTCTAATTCTCGGAAGATTAGCGACAGAGGTACCACCAAATTTCTGTACAATAATTCCCATAAATAGATCAACTTTCTGAATTGCCTGACTATAGCACCTTGATAATATATTTTGAAGAGTAAAAATTTACATATATAAGTTTTTAGATTAATATGTATTTATCAAGTATGGGACCGGAATAATGACAACAACATCCTCTATCGATCAGGAAGAGCTGAATAAATTTAATAAAACTCATAAAGAGTGGTGGGATAGTGAAGGTGAGTTTAAAGCATTACATCAAATTAATCCAGTTCGTGTCGATTATATTACTGCCAAAATAAAGCAGCATTTCAATATATCAGAGATAAGGGGTCTTGAGCTACTGGATGTGGGATCGGGTGGCGGATTAATTTCTGTTCCTATGCACCACCTTGGTGCTAAAGTTACAGGTTTGGATGCCAATGAATATAATGTTAAAGCTGCTAAATTTTATGCAAAAGAGCATAAATTAAGCATAAATTATCTTAACACAACAATTGAGCAGCACGTCAACTGTGATAAAAAATACGATATAATATTATGTCTTGAAGTTCTAGAGCATGTTGCTAACCCTAGTGATTTTACAATGAATTTGTCAAAACTACTAAACCATGGAGGAATTCTTATTACTTCAACAATTAATAGAACGGCAAAATCTTATTTACTAGCTATTATTGCAGCAGAATATCTACTTCGCTGGGTACCAGTTAAAACACATAATTATACTAAATTCATAAAACCATCAGAACTAGTCAAAATGTCTCAAAAGACTGATTTAAGAATTGAAGAATTAAAGGGGCTTGTTTTTTCAATTTTAGGACAAGAGTGGCAACTTTCAGATGATATAGATGTGAATTATTTTGCCGTGTTTAGCAAGCCACGGTTAATCTAAGAAGGCGTGGTTTAAAGATTTTTAATTGCTATTTAGCCTTAACTGTTCTATATAACAAGCTTTGTGCTGTAGGTACATATATTTTTCTTACAAGAGGTTAGTCTATGAATCTACCGGATAACCCAAGATTATTGCTATTTTTAAGAGAATTGTTTGATACTAATGAAGAATTTTCATCTGTTCATGATGATAAATTTTTTGCTAAGTTCCATGATAGCCAGACCCCTAATCTAACAATTTTAAAGTGTTCTGATTCACGAGTCCAAATGGAATCATTTGATAAAACACCTCAGAATGGCGTGTTTGCTATAAGAAACATAGGTAATCAACTTGTTACTTGTGAAGGGTCTATTGATTTTGGCATAGAAATTCTTAATACACCTTTTTTACTTATAATTGGACATTCGGATTGTGGGGCGGTAACAGCGGCACTAAATGGTACAAAAACTGAATCAGAGTTTATAAATAAAGAATTAAGTACCATAAAAATTACTGCAACTTGCCTTGAGGATGCCATCATAGAGAATATAAATTACCAGGTGCAAAGAGCGATACAAAAATATAAATCAAGGATTGATTCTGGTGAACTTACTGTGATTGGAGCGGTTTATGATTTCAAAAATGATTTCGGCTTTGGTCATGGCAAAGTAGTTCTAACAAGTATAAACGGCATCACAGATGAATCGCTAGTTAAAGCAATGTACATAGAAAGAATAAGTAATTTACATTTCTTGGGATGACATTATTAAAAAAGTATAAACATTAAGTTCAAGCTTAAATTTAAGCTATTTAATAGTATTGCAACTATTAAATAAATGTTTTATATATAGGTAGTATAATCTTTAGTAATCCAGGGTTTATTTTCTTATGAATTTTAGTATAGATGCTCTAATCTTTACAGTATTTTTAATCGCTACGCTTGTGATTGGAATACTTTCTAGCAGAGGAGTAAGAACCATTAAGCAGTATGCTATAGGAGAGAGAAATTTTTCTACTCTAACTATTTCTGCTACATTAATAGCAACATGGATTAGTGGAAGTGCGTTTTTAACGGATATTTCAGAGGTATATGAAGGCGGGCTATTTTATATGGTTCCTGGCATGTTAGGGGATATATTTAGCTGCCTAATAATTTGTTATTTCCTTGCGCCTCGAATGGGAGAATTCTTAGGAACATTATCTATTGCTGATGCTATGGGTAATTTATACGGTTCAAAAGTTAGATTTATTACTTCGATTTCTAGTATATTTAATTGTATTGGTAAGTTAGCAGCGCAATTCAAGGTTGCAGCAACAATACTGCAGTTGTTTTTTGGTTTATCTAGCTTTTACGCTACTGTTGCTAGTAGTCTTGTGCTTATAATTTATTCTACATTTGGGGGAATAAAAGCTGTTACATTTACTGATGTAATTCAGTTTTTTACCTTTGGTACAGTGATACCGATCATTGCTTTGATTATTTGGGGTAATTTTAGTGATCCATCCATTGTATTCAATACAATTTCACAACATGAATTATTTGATTATAAACAACTAATAGATACTAGCCACTATAAATTTTGGGGCTCAATAGGATTGGCATTTTACTTTATTATCCCATCATTTAACCCTGCTATTTTTCAAAGAGTATCAATGGCAAAAGATACTACTCAAGTAGCTAGTTCTTTTTTTATAGCAACTATGGTCAGGCTTGCTATTTCAATATTATTTTTTTGGATCGGTATTTTATTAATAACTAATAATCCTAATTTAGAACCAACCCAATTATTATCCTATATAATAGATAATTACACATATATAGCTGGTTTTAAAGGTCTTATTGCAATTGGTATTATAGCTATGGCAGTCGACAGCTGATTCATATTTAAATGCAGCCACGGTAACTTTGTCATACGATATAAAGAAGTCTTTTGGTTATGATATAACAGAAAAATATAACTTATATTTTTCCTATATTTGTTCAACGATTATAGGCATTTTAGCTTTCGCTTTAGCATTTTATATGAAAGGCTTGCTTAGTATATTTTTGCTGGTAAGCAATTTCTATTTACCAGTAGTAACGGTCCCATTTCTTTTGGCAATATTGGGATTTCGTAGCACAGCAAAGTCCGTACTAATTGGCATAATGGCTGGGTTATTCGCTGTGATTGCCTGGAGAATATTGTGGATGGAAAGTACAGGAGTAGATAGTGTAATTCCTGGCATGTTAGCTAATTTAGTATTTTTAATTGGTAGTCACTATCTATTTAAAGAGCCAGGAGGTTGGGTAGGAATTAAGGATGGGGGAACATTTGAAATAGTAAAAAAAAGAACGTCGTAAACGATGGGAATATTACATAAAGCAGGTCAAGACTTTTGACTTATTAATTTTTTGTCGAAATAACACCCCTAGTAATGAATCGGTTTACTCCATTTTTGGAATATTTTGTATTATTGCAGTTTTTTCTACTATGTATTCCTTGCCTATAGAAATTCGCCAACAATATAGTAAAATTATAGAATTTATATATCATTCAGTATTATTGTCATCTTCTGCCTTTTTAACTTATCCAATTTGGCCTTCAACTTTTAGAAGCGATAAATTTATTTCAGTATTTTGGATTATTGGATT
>CAMDSB010000044.1 GCA_945907105.1 Rickettsia typhi
CATTAATCTTGAATGAGATTGAGAATCTTTATGTATTATATAACCCTCAGTCCTAAAATGTAACTCTATCTTTCCAGCTTTGATTGGTTCTTCTAATAATGGAATTTCTGAAATTCTTCTTTGGATGCGATCAACTTTATCAGCAACGATGGCAATGGGTTCTCGCTGATTTTTGGCAAATTTGATCATCTCCATAAAAAGCTTGCGATCACCTCTACTTGAGGATTCAATGATTGAAAAAGTTTTTATAACTTGAAGATTCTTACGTTCGCAATATTCTAATAATCGATGTTGCTGAGCATCGATTGAGTGTCCGTCTTCTTGCTCTTTTGTTGATACACGAACTAAAATAATAGCTTTAGTTGCTTCCTCGCTCATATTATACCTTTTTCTTTAGCGCAACGTAACAGCTGTGCAAGATGAAGCCATGCTATGGAAAGAAATTTAATTTCTTTTTCCCGTACAATAAGATCACTAGATTCCTGATAAATATAAATATCTATTAAATCACTCATCTCAAGCGTACCAAGGACACAGTTGGTTATGATGGCATAATATGCCATATAACTTGCATCTTTAATAATTACTGCAATAGGTTGATTTTGATTTGTTACGATGTTAATAAGTTCTTGTAGTGTGCCACAATTGCTACCTTCATTATCTGCAACCTGCAGAAGTTTTATGACTTCAAAATTATTTGCATTAGCTGCGGTACTGACAGATTTCTGTAACTTGGTAATTTCAGTAGTATATGGCTGATCTAATAGGATAATTGCTTTTTTGGTCTTCATGATAACTCCCCTTTTTAGGTTAAACAAAAGAAGTTTCAATAGCACTTGTTATTGAAACCATTTAGTTTTGACCGCCAAAGAGTAATTTTTTTAAAGATAATCTTTGGCGATCGGGGAGTTCGAAAAACCGCCAAAAGTCAGTCATGATAGTCTTTAGGTGAAATATAAATACTCACACCCTGTACATACACCACCATCTCCCCGACCATAACAGGAAGTCGAGGATTACATCATTTATGGCTGATGTTAGCCACTCTTAGCAGAGGTTTCGATGCCCCAGAACAAGTCCTTATACCCATGTTTGTTTGCATGTGTTGCTCTGCCTCTATTTTTAGCACTCTAATCCTCTAATCTTTACACCCATTGCCCCAGCAGCTTGCTCTATTGCCTGCTCATAATTCCTTTCAATCCAGTCTTTAATGAACTCACTTGAGGCTTTTAAGTTTATTGCATTTTCTTCTGTATCCTCGGTTGCTTGAAGTTTACTAAACCAACTAGTGTCTATTGCCTCTCCGTAAATCCCAATTAGTACCTTGCGCACCCTGCCCCATAATGTATTTGGCAATTGGTCTAGTTTTAGGCTTGTTTTATTTATACTTTGGTTTTTGTTGATTTCTTTCGGCATGATTAATTCTATTTTTTGAATTGGGTTGTATATCCCATTCTCAAATTGCTCATGTGTTGCTTTTATTTGTGATAATACTTGCTCAAGCTCAAGTTTCGATAACTGCACCGCTTTATGTAAATATATTTTTGCAGTTTTTCCTTTTACATCAATTGATCTGTAAGCTTTAAGTAGGTTATAGGCTTTTGCAGAGTCCAGTATGCATGCTAGCTTTTTCTTCAAATGCCACTCCGGTGATACTTGGGTTGAATATTCAATTTCAGTAAGGTAGTTCTCTATTTCTTCTGCCCTACTCTCCTCGGAACTTAAGTTTGTCTTAATTTTGAAATTCTCATTACTGGTTTTGACTGCATCTCACATTTCGTAACGTAGTGCTGTGCTCATATAGCTTAAGAAAGCCTTTCTACTGTTGAAAATTCTATCAGTTAAACGTTTAGACATATTACGTAATATCTCATTCATAGCGTTTAAACTAAACTCACGACCTGATTTGCTTTGCAAGAAATAGCAATCTTCTTGGGTGAGAGGGTAAAAGTCTAGTAACTTCTTTGGTTTGATCAAGATGTTTGGGCTTTTAACCTGAGAAAAAGAAGATTGGTTATCAGAGTTTGAATTAGACAGGATTTGTAACGTTAATGCATTATTATTTTTATCAATAGCCTTAGAGCTTATATTTAAAAAATTATTATTAACATTATTAGCTTTTTCTTCTAAAACTAAACTACTTTCTAAAAAACTAGATTCGGATGTAGCTTCGTTAGAAGCGTAATCCATAGATCTATCTTTCTTTATCTTATTCTTATTACTTATATGATGGTTGCACTGGTGCTGAGATGGGGTAGAATTTGAGATACAAACATTTATGACAGAAGAATTAGCAGTAAGCTCACTAGTCTTCAGCTCGTTCCCTACTCTAATATCAATGTCAGAATCAGAAAAACAAGAATTAAAAAACTCTGGATCAAGGGTAATAAAAATCCTATTAACCCTAATACCTTGAGCTAACTCAATATTTTTAATAGTTCTCTTTAAAACACCCTGCTCTTCTAGTCTAACAAATGATCGTCTAACACGGTCTTTTCTAAAACCGAATTTATCTTCAAAATAATCATAGGAGACACAAAGAGAAGTACCATCAAACTTAGGGGAATTATAACCGAATTGATCGGAGGTACCATTACGATACCAAGCAAG
The DNA here is from genome assembly GCA_945907105.1 of Rickettsia typhi. GTDB lineage: Bacteria > Pseudomonadota > Alphaproteobacteria > Rickettsiales > Rickettsiaceae > Megaera_A. The sequence goes on from CAMDSB010000044.1 coordinate 2,611, forward strand.
AATATCTGCAAGGTTAGTAATAGAGACGAGGTCAGGATTACCTTCTTCGTCACAAAATCTTTTATACCATTGATGCGGAGCAATATTCCCCGAAAGTAGATATTTCTTACTACCATTGCATTGTTTAGTTGCAACAGAGTGTGCGTTTATACTCATAATCCTTAATTTCTCCTACAATTATAGGAGTTAAGGACAACAAAACCTTGCTTTTTCCTAAGAATTAGTTTAGATTCAGAGTGATAAGAGCGGTCAAATTCTTATTACTGGATCTAACGATTCTTTGGTGTTAGGGGCTTTAGAGTCCTTAACACTATTTTTTTAATCTATTTCATAACCTAATTTCTCAAGTTTTTCTACAACAGCTTGAGTTATCCAAGTACTACGAGGGGCACTAAACTTTGATCTTTCTTTATCAATAAGGTCAACTATATTTTTTTTAACCCTTAATGTAACAATTAGATCTTCTGAAGCTGATGATTTTATTTGCGCCATATACTTAGTATAATTATTAAAAACCTTTATAACTCATGAGTATAGTATGACACACAGTTATCTGTGTCAATAATATATTGTATAACAATACAAAAAAATACAAAACTATTATAAACACTAAGGAATAAAATCGAAAAAAGCAATTCCATAAAAGTAGGGGAATATAGATGAATATATTTCTAGAAATATAGGAGTGTAAATTACAAACTTTATAAAAATATTAAAGGCGATATTCCTATAAAGCAATATTGTTATTGTCAAATACTGTTATAATTGAGGTTAGGTAGTAAAAAGCAAAAGAAATAATATCACGATGTATTGATATAACGCTATAACTATATATTGCCTTATTTATAGAAGTATAATATTCTTAGTAAGTAATAAAGATATAAAGAGGAAGATAAGAAAATGATATATGCAGTAAGCAATCATAAAGGCGGTGTCGGAAAAACCACATCTACTATTAATATTGGTGCAGCTCTTGCCGCAAAAAAGAAAAAAGTTCTATTAGTAGATTTAGATCCTCAAGCTAATCTTACCCAAAGCTTGGGCATCAACAAGGTAGAAATTACTATTTATGATAATTTAAGAGGAGAAAAACTAATTTCACCGATAGAATATAAAAGTAATTTATATGTATTACCATCATCGTTAGATTTATCTGCTGCTGAAATAGAACTTAGTGCAGAGCCAGGCAGGGAATATATTTTAAAAGAATTCTTATTAAAAATAAAAGATAAGTATGACTACATATTAATAGACTGCCCTCCTTCTTTAGGGCTGCTCACTATAAATGCTCTTACCGCAGCAGATTTTGTTATAATACCTATGCAAGCGGAGTATTTACCATTGAGAGGCCTAGCAAAGCTTACGGAGGTAATAAATAAAATCCAAGCACGACTAAACATTAATTTAAAGATAGGATGTGTGTTTCTCACACAATATGATTCGAGAAAAATATTAAATAGGGATGTTGCGGATAGTGTACAAGAATTTTTTGGCAATAAGTTTTTAAAAAGCAAGATTTCCAGCAATGTTGCTTTAGCAGAAGCACCAAGCCAAGGTAAAGATATTTTTTCTTATAACAAGAACTGCAAAGGTGCGGAAGATTACTTTATATTGGTTGAAGAAATTATAGAAAGCGGAGTGTTTTAGTATGAAAAAAAAGAGTTTTAAAACAACATTTGATGACTTGCTTGGTGGGAGCAGAGAAGAATTGCAAGAAACAGAACAAAAACAGAACGTTCCCGAAACGAAATCTACTTTTGTAGTTCGTTGTGATCATTTAGATAAGTTAAGGGCAATATCTTACTTAGAAAGAAAAATGATTAAAGATATAGTAGCTGATTCTTTAGAAATATACATAAATAATTATGAAAAAATAAATGGCCTGATTCAGCTTCCTAAAAAGTAAACAATACAGACTTATATATTTCCATAAATATTCATGCTCAGACGGATATAAATATTACCATATAAGAATATTCATACTTAGATTGCTTATTATCTTATGCGAATAGAAATAAATATCGTTTAAACTTAAACGTTTGTTGGCTTTAAAATTAGATGGTACCATAAAAGCAATATAACAATACAGAATTATATAAATACTACTGCATAATAATCCCGATGCCCAGACTTATAGATTGATATAAATATAACTTAACTTAAAAGAAGCGTTGACCAGTTAACGTTGTAAATTGAATAATAAAACAATATGGCAAATTTAACGAGTGTAGAGAAAAGACAGTTTGAAGATTTATTTTGTATGGGTGATGGATATGTGCTGGATTATTCAGATAACAGCTTCCGTGAACTTTTTAGATCAGTAGCAAAGGTACGAAACGCGACATAGGAAATTGGCTATTTCTAAAATCTAGTTCTATACGTAATTTGTAATAAATCCATATTTTTGCCAACCAACAGTATATGACAATGGTATATGAAGAGAGTATAAAGTTTTTTGTTCACATCCATTTTCCTTTGACTAAATCCTGGTATTGCCGTGTGTATTCGCTTTATCTAATTTTAAACCAAAAGTTATTATTTATTTGTTAGTGCCATAAAATTAATCCTATTTTAACTCAATTTAGATAAAGTACGATGAAAGACTATAAAATTACTTTCGTTTTAAAAAGTAAAATATTATATAGCTGAGGGGATATGCACCATAACAACTATAGAAAAATGATAAAGAAAGCTCTTGGTTTGGCAGCAAGCCTTGGCCAGGTTGAGTATAGAGTAGGGGAGAAGTCAGTAGGCTTTTATAAAAATCGGGTTATGTTTGGAAAGATAGAACATGATACGGTTTATTTTCTTAATTCTAGGAATAAATTCGATAAAATAGATTTAGAATTGCTTGAACAAGAAGACCTTTTTACAAAGCAAGCACAAAAAGCATATAGTCTTATCGGATAAGAATCGAAGCCTAGTGAGTTCTCAACAAAGGATGATTAGTTGCGAAAGGAATTTTAAAAACAAGTATGTTCGTGTTATTATGGAATATTGCCATCTCATAAAACATAATCTTATTTTGCCAATATTTATGGAGTAGGTGAGTATTCTATTAAACACTTATTCTCAAATATTTATAAAGAGTTTCTCGGCTGATACCAAGTTCTTTAGCAAGTTCAGATTTGTTGTTGCCAAGAGCGACTTGTTCTTTGAGTAGTATAATTTTCTCGTCTGATAAAGCATCTTTTCTCCCCTTATAAGCACCCCGTTTTTTGGCAAGCTCTATACCTTCCATTTGGCGTTCTTTGATCAAAGTGCGTTCGAACTCCGCAAATGCGCCCATGACTGAAAGGAGCAGGTTTGACATTGGCGAGTCTTCACCAGTAAATTCTAGGGCTTCCTTGATAAATTTAACTTTTACTTGTTTAGCTGTTAGACCTTTGACAATTTGCCTTAAATCATCAACATTACGTGCCAACCTATCCATACTATGAACAATGACAGTATCGCCATCACGTACATATGCAAGCATTTCTTGTAGAGCAGGGCGATCAACTGACTTGCCAGATATTTTATCTGTAAAGCTCCTATCCAATTTTATTCCTTCAAGTTGCCTATCAAGATTTTGTTCTATGGTACTAACTCTGATATAGCCTATATTTTTGCCGGTCATTATCTCAAAATCTAGCGAATTAATTTAATATCAGCTTTATCTATATTTAACTCTGCCCATACTTTATCAGCCGTATATATTGGTGCTTGCAACTTTATACCAAGAGCAAGACAAGCTCGGTCTCCTAAAGATAATCCTTTGTGTTTAACTAGTTGGTTCAATCTGGCTACCTCAGCGGCTTGATCTAAATCAAATGGAATAATACTTGAGATAATATCATTTATTAAGTTCATAGCATCATCTGGTTCAATATTGCTACGCTGTAATGCTGTTAGAGATTCAGCTATATTAACCGTAGACATTACAGTAAATTTTAATAATGGCTTTATTATTTCTGCTCCTTTTTCTTCTTGTGCAAGAGCTAAAAAAGCTGAAGCATCTAGTACAACTTTATTGTTCACTTTTTACCTCTGCTCTCCTATTAGCAATTAATTCATCAACCAGGGAAAAAGATTCGCCCGTAGTATTTGCATGATTTTTCAATTTTTCTTGTAATTTACGTAATGCTTGGTTAGGAGTGGTGATAGAAATTATATCATTGTCACAATGTAATATTATATCATCACCTTTAGTGAGGTGAAGCATTTGACGAAAATTGGCGGGAATAATTACTCTTCCACCTTCCCCTAGCTTACTGCGCACTGCATTCATACTTACCTCTGTTTTTAATTATTATGTATTTAATATATCATACCCATACTTGCTTTAAAAGTTATTATTATTTAAATAAACCTTTTATTGTACTCATAAGCAGCCAAACCTATATTAGGTATATTCCAATTTATTATAGTTTAGATAGAAAATGACAATAATTAACAAAAATGACATATAACTAAGCTTTAAGTGAGAAAATGTCAATATAAATTCTATAACCCCAAATGGAATATGTCAATTAATGATAAAAAGGACCCTAAACGGACGGAGATAAGGGGAGGGCGGAGGTGTGTAATTAGAGTACACTACAGATTGACAGTTGAAGGTCATTCAACTTAATAACCACTCTTTTAGTTTCGAATATCTATTTGAACTCGTGTTATTTTTTACAGCCATAGACAAAGCTTTTTTTTGCCCAATTAGAACAACCAATTTTTTGCCACGCGTAATAGCCGTATATGTGATATTTCGTCTAAGCATCATATAACTCTGCATAGTCACTGGAATAATAACTGCCGGATATTCAGAGCCTTGAGATTTATGTATTGATGTTGCGTAAGCTAGGGAGATTTGATCTAGATCTGTATAATCATAAGTCACCTCACGATTATAAAAATTGATCAACAGCTCCTGATCCTGTTTATTGATAGAGCAGATAATCCCAATGTCTCCATTGTAGATATCTTTGTCATAATTATTTTCTGTTTGCATAACTTTGTCGCCAGGAGCAAAGATTTGGCCAAACTTAGTAACTCCATTTTCATAATCTGGGTTTAAGACCTTTTGTAATTCGACATTAAGCGATCTTGCCCCAGCTCCACCTCTTTGCATAGGGCACAATACTTGAATGTCATTGATAGGATCTAAATTAAATCTTTTAGGAATTCTATCTTTTATCATAATAATTATTTTATTAATAATGTCATCTCCGTGCTCGGCTTCAATAAAATAAAAATCCGATTCGTCTTTAGACGACTTTGTATTGGGCAATATTCCTTGATTGACCAAATGAGCGTTAGTAATAATGCTACTTGTTGAAGCTTGTCTAAATATTTCTGTAAGTTGTATAGTAGGAACGATGCCAGAACTAATAACATCCCTTAAAACCTGTCCAGCTCCTACGGAAGGCAATTGGTCTACATCGCCAACCAAGAGCAAGGAAGCATGAACGGGGAGGGCTTTTAATAACGCATAAAATAAAGGGACGTCAACCATAGAAGTCTCGTCAATTACTAGATAATCGCAAGGTAGGGGAGATTCTTCGTTACGTTTAAACCCGCCAAACGCTGGATCGATTTCAAGCAACCTGTGTATAGTTTTTGCTTCTAGCCCAGTACTTTCGCTTAGGCGTTTAGCCGCTCTGCCAGTCGGCGCACAAAGTTTGATATCTAAATTCTTTGATGCTAGTGTTTTAAGTAGGGCATTGACCAAAGTAGTTTTACCAGTGCCTGGGCCACCTGTAATTACCATCAATTTGCTTTTGAACGCCGTACTTATTGCCACTTTTTGGCTTGCGGCAAGAGTAATGCTAAGATCTTCCTCTACTAAGGGTAAAATTACATTCGTATCTATTGCGCCCCATTGCACAGATGATTTAACCAAATCCAATAACCTTTTTGCTATAGCTTTTTCGTACTCATAATAACCAGCTAAAAATATAGAAACGCAATCGTTCAAATTATCAGTAACCAAAGATTTTATGCGCACTTCTTCTTCTATGGCCAACTCAATCAAATCTTGTGGTATCTCTAATAATTTCTCGCTATGTAGGATTAATAACTCCTTGGGCAGACCGCAATGCCCATTAGATGTGGCCTCTAATAATACATGAGCAATTCCAGCTCTTGCCCTAACTAGAGAGTGTTTTTCTATTCCTAAATTATTAGCAATGGTGTCAGCAGAAATAAAACCTATGCCTCTTATATCTTTGGCTAATTGATAGGGATTGCTAGATACTACCTCAATTGCTTTTGCGCCGTAAGTTTTGTATATTCTTGTTGCTCTGGTAGTTCCTACTCCATGAGATTGAAGAAAAACCATAATTTCACGAATGATCTTTTGATCTGCCCAATTCAAGCAGATACTTTGCGCTCTTATCTTGCCTATGCCATCTACGCTTGATAGAAGATCTGGGCGATCCTCGATTATGGTAAAAACCCTATCGCCAAAAGCAGTGATAAGTTTCTTGGCAAAATGCGCACCTATACCCTTAATTAAACCAGAGCCAAG
>CAMDSB010000045.1 GCA_945907105.1 Rickettsia typhi
AGATATTTTTGCTACAATAGGTATTAAAGATCCTGAAATATTAAAAGATACTCTTGCGCATCTAAAAAATACTAATGAAGCTAAAAAATCTCACCATATCCAAGAAACAGCTGTTTTGAAGAAAGAACACACAGAAACCGAAAATAAGCTAAACTCATTAGTTGATTTAAGACTTAATAATGAACTTAGTAAGGAAGAATTTCAAGCCAAGAAACAACAATTAAAAGATCGTCAGTATGAAATACTACAGTTATTACGTAATTATGAAGAAGCAGACGATAAATTCATTGACACCACTGCAACCCTTATAAACCTTGCTTCAGAAGCTTATGAGACGTTCAAAGGTTCTGAAATGCCTCAAAAACGCAAAATGTTGAATTTTGTATTTCAGAACCTAAAATTAAACGGCCAGAAGCTAGAGTTCACCTTGCGGTTTCCGTTTGATATATTCAAAAAAGCCACCACTCGTATCGAATGGCGGAGAGAGAGGGATTCGAACCCTCGATAGAGATTGCTCCCTATACTCCCTTAGCAGGGGAGCGCCTTCGGCCACTCGGCCATCTCTCCAAGAACATGTTAGATATATCATTTAATTGGTGAGTTTTCCAGAATTATTTTACTGACCAAGAGAATCCTGCTATAGTTCTGGTAATGAAAAGGTTTGGCCCCGGCTCTGAGTATATGAATTTGTTCGTTTTATTAAACCCAACTCAAAACACAAATATTATAAACCAACCGCTCGTTGGAGTAATTCAAAGAACGGGGATATACTTTACAATGGCTTGTAAACTAGCTATTCTAGAAGTTATTAGATTGCAAATATTTGGTCTCTGTTTCAAAAATATTTATACAAACTTTTGATATAATAATTACTCGAGCTTATAGATGAAAATTTTATCTAATTACAAATTAGGGGCGCTATACGCAATCATGTCTGGCTTTTGTTATAGCCTGCTTGGATATTTTGGTATTACTATTATACAGGCTGGATTATCAGTTTATAATATGTTATTTTGGCGTTTTTTGGTGTCGGCCTTATTTGCACTAGTATTATTAATACCTAAATATCCAATTATTTTCCAATCACCACGAATTAGCCTCCAAGTATTGTTAAGTGGGATGGTATTTTATGGTTCTTCTTCAATAGTTTTTTTTCTATCTAGCCTTTACATAGGAACAGGCCTAGCCATGGTAATATTTTTTATCTATCCCGCTATCGTAATGATAATTAATATCATTTTTTACAATGCTAAATTCAGTAAAATTTATTTTTTAGCCTTCTTAATTATTTTAATAGGACTGGTGCTTCTGATAGACATACAAGAGTGTAGACTAGATATTTTGGGAGTTGTTTTGGGAGTTGGAACTGCAATGTTTTATGCTTGTTACATGGTAGCGAGCGAAAAAATATCAATTCATCCAATTCTGTCCACTGTAATGGTCTCAATAGGCAGTGCAGCAATATGCTTCATTGCCTCTTTAGTTGATTCGAGTTTTCATATACCAAGCGGCTTGAGCAATTGGCTTAATATAATAGGTATAGGATTGATTTGTACGGCAATCCCTATTTTGCTATTACTTAAGGCTTTGAAGTATATCGATGCTGAAAAAGCAGCTACATTATCTGTGCTAGAACCAGTATTTGTGCTAATATTTGGCATTATCTTGCTTGATGAAAAAATAACATTTATTCAGACTATCGGAACAATAATAGTTTTATTTGGAGCTTTGATGGTGTTGTTTCACACTACTGCGAAAACTAAATATTGACTATAATGTTCACAAAATACGACGTAATAACAATAGGAGCCGGTGCTGCGGGCTTAATGGCAGCAATTTCGGCTGGACAGAAAGGGAAACGAGTCTTAATTATTGAGCATACGGATAAAATTGGTGAAAAAATTAGAATATCAGGTGGTGGTAGATGCAATTTCACGAATCTTAATACTAGTAGCCGGAACTTTATTAGTCAAAATTCTCATTTTGTTAAATCTGCGCTTTCTCAATATACCCAATATGACTTTATCAATTTGATCGAGTCCTATAAAATTGCATATCATGAAAAAACTTTAGGCCAATTATTTTGTGATGGATCTTCAAAACAAATCATCGAGATGCTTGTTGATTTATGCAAAAAAAATCAAGTAGATATAAAGCTGGCATGTAAAGTTAAAGAGGTTTTTAAAGGTGATTATTTTAAAATAGAAACAGATCAAGGCGATTTTATTAGTTGCTCTCTTATTATCGCCACTGGAGGGTTGTCTATTCCAAAAATGGGAGCAACTGACTTTGGCTATCGCATTGCCCAGAAGTTTGGTCTAAAGATTGTTCCAACTAAACCGGCCCTAGTCCCTCTCATTGCTTCCGAAGAGCAAATGCCACTATTTAAAGACCTTAGAGGAATCTCTAACCATTCAATAGTAAAATATCAAGATGTTACTTTTACTGAAAACATATTATTTACTCACAAAGGTCTCAGTGGCCCAGCCATTCTTCAAATTTCATCATATTTGACCAAATTTGATAGTGAAAAAATATCAATCAATTTATTACCAAATCTTAATCTCGAGAATATGTTTATAGTTGATAAAAATAACAAGCAAACTCTTGCTAATTATCTCAAAAATTACCTGACAAATCGATTGGTTGATAATTTTTCTCTAAGAAATTCAGACTTTAATAGAGCTATAACCGACCTTACTAAGGAAAAATTATCTTGTATTGCAAAATTCATCCACAACTTTCAAGTGCCAATAAGTGATAGTGAAGGTTATCTAAAAGCAGAAGTAACTTCTGGCGGCGTGGATACCAGTGAATTATCTTCAAAAACTATGGAATCGATTAAAGTTCCTGGCTTATTCTTTGTTGGTGAAGTGATAGATGTAACAGGATGGCTCGGGGGTTATAACTTCCAATGGGCATGGTCATCTGGATTTGCAGCTGGGAAAATGAAATAGTCTGAACCATCCAGAGAAATGTACTTAATTTAAGGGGGGTAGAGCAGAAATTAGTTTATTCTAGATTATGGCTTTCTTTCTCTCTGCTTATCCAATTTCTTAAATAAACGGAAGCAATATCTGTATCCTCAATTAGTAGCACATTTTCGGCATTTCTATGATCAGCTGCGCTTGTGAAGTTGAAGGATCCGGTAATAACTTTGTTGTTGTCAATAATCATCACTTTGTTGTGTGCTATGCCAGGCATTTTGTCAAATCTTACATCTATTCCATATTTTAGTAATTCTATCAGTACCTGCTGATTGTCACTTAAATTTCCGCCATCAAGTAAAATGCGTACTAATACCCCTCTATCTTTTGCAGCTTTTAATTGATGTATAATGCTTATAGATGTTAGCCCATAGGCTTGTACATAAATACTCTTTCTCGCTTTTACTATCTCTTGAGCTATTAGCCCGCCACAACCTGATGGAGGAGTAAAACAAACATTTACACTGGCTGTATCCTTATGATAACTGTGCCACGTGCCGATTCCTACCATCTCTTCATAAGCTACTCCCAGGCTAATTCCAAAAGCAAGTACAGCAATAATTGAACGTATAGGCGCTTGACTAAAACCAAAAAACCTCATTATGTGATTGATTGTGGAGGGTTTTAATTTTGGCTTTCTCATTTAGTACTTCTCTTTTAAGCTATAAGACTTGGAGACTAGTCCTTGGTGATTTTTATTACCAGTAAAGACCCTGCCAATAATTGGAATTGAGCCAACAACCGAGCTAATCCCATATAACTCAGGATTCACATGCCCGTATATGTCCATAAATCTTTTTTTGGTATCAATTTTGCCTTTGAGTGTAAAGTCAAAGTAGGGTCCATTAGCAGAGCTACTGGTTATTGAAAGGACATTGTTTTGGAAACTAAAATCTCCCGTCATCCCGAGGAAAGCAATATCTTTGTTACCGCTAATCATGCCAATAAAACCTGGAAGTGATATTAAAGAAATCATACGAGTCATAGTGGAGGCATCATGCAACATAAAACGTTCAAAAGAAAATTTACCGCTATGGATGGGAATAATTTGCCCAGGTTTAACCTCTTTTCTGCTAGTAGTAAGATTTAACGTAAGATGGCCAGCTCTCATGGAATTATACATATCGAGCCCTCGTAGTAATGCTCCAGCATTACTACAGTTTATAAGCCACTCTTCTTTATCTTGCTTTGCTGTTAGTAATACTTCAAGTGATCTAGAACCTATTTTAGAATCGATATAGCCAGAAAAACAACGCAAAGGATCGCACTCAAATTTTGCTTTTACACCATCAAGCCATATGTTGTCTTTTAACCTAATTTTGTCAATAGAAAGAGCTAATTTAGTAGAGCCACCATCTCTTTCTTTTTCAAGAAATTGAAGCATATCAGCATCTGAGAGGTCAAGTATTTTACCATGTATATTGGCATCAAAGAGGTCTTTATTTAGTACTATTTTTGCAGATAAATCGGTTTTTTTATGTTTGATTTCTCTAATGTCCGCCGTTGCTTTATTTGAATCTATATGAATTGTTCCAGTAGTTTTTAGCCCGCTTTTGCTTGAAACAGAAAAATCTATCTGCCCTCTAGTTGGATCTGTAAAAGCGCCTGTGACAACTAATTTTGATTTATCATTTTGTTTTTTTCTAATTCCTAACTTATCGAAATAAAGATCAAGATTTGTAATATCTGCATCTATAGCAATGAATCCCTTGGAGTCTTTATTCGTATAGGTAAAATCAAGCACAGAGCTGCCACCGAGAAGGCTTATGAAAGCTATTTTATTTCTAGGATCTGATGGGTTATTTGATATTTTAAAATGTGTTTTTATATCTAGTTTGTGTGAGAATTTAGTTTTGTCAGTTAGATTAAATACAAAGTCTAAGTCGCTATTAAAATTATTAATTTTTCCAGTTCCATGGAGTAATACTTCATCGCCATTGAAAATACCTTTTATAGTAGCAGTAGTTAGTTGTACATAATTTTTAAATATTGATAAAGATACTTTAGTTATATTAGCAGATATATTGTAGATATTCTTTGTTCCAGGCTTTAGGGGAATAGCTATATCAATATCAAGGTCAGCTTGGCCAATTATTTTACGAAGGTCGATATTGGCTTTGTTCATCTCTTGATGCTGCTGATGTGTGATAAAATCAGTTAAGCTAGTAGCAGGACCGCTAGCTTTAGCGGTAATTCTTAACTCTGTTTCAGCAAGCCCTTTCCAATTCATCAATATTAAGCCTTGAGATAATAGTATGTCTGACGAATAGGCACTGTTTATTTTGAAAGTAATATCAGAGTCAAGGACATCAATATCAATATCCATATTTTTTAACAAAGGAAGATCTGGATCATAGCTAAAATCAAGGTTTTGAATCTTGGCTTTGCCTATTAAGCTATCTTTAGTTAGTATTTTCCTGTTAATATCCAGTAGAAAATTCATTTCTCTTACATGACCATTTTTTACAAATTTTTGAAAAAATTCTACTAATCCATTATCAGGAGCTATCCTTTCAAAAATAGTGTAAGAAGCAAGTGGTATGTTTTTTCCAGTAATTTTAATTTTTCCGCTATCTTGATCGTTACTAGCTTGCAGGAGGCTAGAATTATCAAAATTTAAGTCAAAAGCAACGTCATCGGCTTGTGCTGACTTGTGATGAGTGTAAGTTAAATGTCCATTATTGTATGGTTTATTATGAATATCATTCAGATCAGGAATAACAATTTCGCTAAACCTTAGCTGGTTAGAGTAATTATTTTTAAAAATGCTTCTAGTGAATTTTCCAAAATATTTAGCATCAAGAATTAGTTCATCCTTATTGTTTGTGATACAAACTTTACCAGGATCTATAGTAAAATCAAAAGAACCTGCTGAGTATCCAATATGTATGTTCAAGTCTGAAATCAGTAATTTTCCGGCTTTTGATAGAATTATTACTCCTTTGGAACTAAGATTGCTATCTTGAAAACGTAATTCCACTAATTCAACATTTAAAAAATATTCTAAGATAGTTTTAATGGGTTGATTCAACTTTCCCATGTTCGCCGCTAGGAAAAGACCGTAGAATCCGGCGCAGACCAGAATAATAAGTGCTAATATTTTGGACAAGATTTTCATGGAATAGTCGTTTCTTATGCTATAGTTGTAGATTATAGGAGTTTTTACTAATATTAGCTATAATGATTTGCTAACCCTCTGTTTTAGGTTTTATTTTATCTTGTGATTAACAGATAAAATTAATATATAATGACGATAAACAATCAAATGTATGACATGCAAGTAATCAAAGTACTGGTGCCAATAGTCGGTATTTTTCCTCTAGATTACAGCACTGAAACTGCTTACCAGGTGGGCGACCTAGTTGTAGTGCCATTTCGTAATAAAGAAATTACCGCAATCGTATGGGAAGTTAACTGTCCTAAGTCCACAAGAGTGCTTAAATCAGTTATTAGCAAATGTCTTTTTGCGCCCAGATTGTCGGTGTCAACTTTGTTAATGATAAAAAGAGCAAGTGGTTATTACCTTACTGAGCTGGGAACAGTTGCTAAGTTGGTATTACCGGTTGATGTTAACGAATTGCCGATGAAAATTAAGGAGCAGGTCATTAATTTTGATCACTCTTTGCCGTCTATGTCCCCCGAGCAAGCAGAAGTGTTGGCTCAGATTGAAAATAGTAAAATTCCTGTATTGGTAAAGGGGGTGACTGGTTCTGGTAAAACAGAAATATATTTTCACGCCATAATGAATTACTTAAAGTCTGGCAAGCAAGTGCTAATAATGCTTCCGGAGATTTCTTTGAGCAAACAAATTATTTCTAGGTTTACCCATAGATTCGGCTTTGAACCCGTTATTTGGAATTCCCGAGTGTCTAAGGCCCAGAAAAAAAGAATACTTAGGGGGGTTATAATTGGCACAGTAAAAGTAGTGATTGGTGCTAGAAGCTCCCTGTTTTTGCCATATAAAGATCTGGGAATTATTGTTGTTGATGAAGAACATGATAGTTCGTATAAGCAATCTGAAGGCATATTATACAATGCAAGAGATATGGCGGTGCTTAGAGGATCCATAGAAGCTTCTCAAACTTTGCTGGTGTCTGCAACGCCATCAATCGAGTCATTATATAACTCCCAGATTAATAAATATAAATTAATAGAGCTTAGTAATAGATACAATGAGGCAATTCTTCCAGAAATACAAATTGTGGATATGAGACAAGAATCGCTGCCCAAAAATACTTGGCTCTCAGCTCCGGTTATAAATGAAATAAAATCAACTATAGGAAAAAAGCAGCAGGCGCTCATTTTTTTGAATAGAAAAGGTTATGCTCCTTTGATGTTGTGCAAGACTTGTGGCTATAGAGCAAATTGTAAATCTTGTTCAGCTTCAATGGTTTTTCATAAAGAAACAAATCGTCTTGAATGTCACCATTGTGGAAGCGTTGCTTCTATTCCCTCGTGCTGTCCAGATTGTACTCAAAGTGAAAGCTTAGTGTTGTGTGGTCCAGGAATTGAGAGGATAGGTGAAGAAATCATTAGATTATTTCCTAGCTCTAAAACCGTAGTAGTTAGCAAGGATCAATCTTCATTTGATGGGCAGATGCAAGAATTGCTAAAAGCAATGGAAGAGGGGGAGATAGATATTTTAATTGGTACACAAGTTATTACTAAAGGCTATCATTTTCCAAAATTAACTCTTGTGGTAGTTGTTGATGCAGATGTAGGATTTGTTGGAGGCGACCTTAGAGCATCCGAGCGCACATTTCAATTATTAAACCAAGTAGGCGGGAGAGCTGGCAGAGAAAATATAAAGGGAAAAGTGATGCTACAGACCTATGTTCCTGAGCACAAAGTAATCGATGCCTTCGTCAATAATAAAGAAAGCAATTTTTTTGAAGAAGAGCTGGAGTCGAGAAAAAATGCCCTTATGCCACCATTTGCCAAGATAGCTGCTATTACTATTACCGGCAATAATCCGACTAAAACAAAAGAAATGGCAAGGAAATTTTTATCATTTGCTCCCAGAAGTTCTGCTAGAATATTAGGACCAGCAGAGGCTGCGATTTATAAATTATCAGGCAAATATAGGTATAAAATACTAGTAATAGCTCTAAAAGATTTTAATTTGCAAAAATATTTAAAATTATGGAAAGATACTGCGAGTATACCATCCAGTTTTCAGATCAAAATTGATATTGATCCACAAAGTTTATTGTAGTTTTAGTTAAAAATGAAATGAATTATTCTAGGTTCAGTAGTGATATGAGAACACTTGTTTACTTAAAATTTGCAGCATAACTCTTTTTAGGAATTTTTGGCTCTTTTGGAGTGATGATTTCATATGTTAAAGCTTTTTTATTTGCAAAAGTAATAGCTTGTTGCAGAGTTGAGAACAGAATTTTTAGTTCATTAGACATATCAGTTGATGAAGTTCTGCCCATAGTAGTTTCCTTAAATTTGCAGTGCGGCTGTTTGACAAACTCCAGTAACCATTTATTATCAGCATGTGCTGATTGCATTGCTGATTTGGCGGGTTTAAGAATTCTGACTTGCATATGAAAAATAAATAATGTTTAATTAATTAAAAATGATTTTATCCCATGACACAATCTAAAGCTATTGAAAAAATGAGT
>CAMDSB010000046.1 GCA_945907105.1 Rickettsia typhi
ACATTCATTCCCCACATTAATCTTGAATGAGATTGAGAATCTTTATGTATTATATAACCCTCAGTCCTAAAATGTAACTCTATCTTTCCAGCTTTGATTGGTTCTTCTAATAATGGAATTTCTGAAATTCTTCTTTGGATGCGATCAACCTTATCAGCAACGACTGCAATTGGTTC
This sequence comes from Rickettsia typhi, assembly GCA_945907105.1. Classification (GTDB taxonomy): domain Bacteria; phylum Pseudomonadota; class Alphaproteobacteria; order Rickettsiales; family Rickettsiaceae; genus Megaera_A. Next base: position 177 of record CAMDSB010000046.1, read on the forward strand.
TCGCTGACTTTTGGCAAATTTGATCATCTCCATAAAAAGTTTGCGATCTCCTCTGCTTGAGGATTCAATGATTGAAAAAGTTTTAATAACTTGAAGATTCTTACGTTCGCAATATTCTAATAACCGATGTTGCTGAGCATCGATTGAGTGTCCGTCTTCTTGCTCTTTTGTTGATACACGAACTAAAATAATAGCTTTAGTTGCTTCCTCGCTCATACTGTACCTTTTTCTTTAGCACAACGTAACAGCTGTGCAAGATGAAGCCATGCTATGGAAAGAAATTTAATTTCTTTTTCCCGTACAATAAGATCATTAGATTCCTGATAAATATAAACATCTATTAGATCACTCATCTCAAGCGTACCCAAGACACAGTTGGTCATGATGGCATAATATGATATATAACTTGCATCTTTAATAATTACAGCAGTAGGCTTATTTTGATTTGTTACAATGTTAATAAGTTCTTGTAGTGCACCACAATTGCTACCTTCATTATCTGCAACCTGCAGAAGTTTTATGACTTCAAAATTACTTGCACTAGCTGCGGCGTTGACAGATTTCTCTAACTCGGTGATTTCAGCAGTATATGGCTGATCTAATAGAATAATAGCTTTTTTGGTCTTCATGATAACTCCCCTTTTTTAGGTTAAACAAAAGAAGTTTCAATAGAACTTGTTACTGAAACTATTTAGTTTTGACCGCCAAAGAGTAATTTTCTTAAAGATAATCTTTGGCGATCGGGGAGTTCGTAAACCGCCTTAGGACAGCTATGATAATCTTTAGGTAAAATATAAATACTTTACCCTGGACATACACTACCATCTCCCCGACCAGAAAAAAGCCGAGGATACATCATTTTGAGTGATGACACCCACCTAAGGTTTTGAGGCTACGACACCCCAGAATAGCTTTACAGCAATTCCAGTTGAAATGCTAAATTATTCCTCCACACAAGTCAATCAGGTTTTTAGATTTTTTAAAGATTTTTATCTTTTGGCTTATTTGTTTGGTTGTTTAGGCTTACGATTGCTTCGTTGTTCAAATTTGTAATTAATAATTTCTTGACAAAAACCAATCAAATTCCTTGCTGCTTCGTGGCTCTGAGCATCTGTGATTTTGTCTTGATACATTATTTTTATTCTACTGACGATGCCAGCATATATTTCTTCACCAGTACGCCCATCTTTGTTTATGTGTTTCATGCTGTTTAAACCATTTTTATAATCTATAAATGAATAATTTCAGCATCTGATAAATTAACGTACTCTGCAACTGTGAGTTCATGGCGTGAAACAAAAAATACTTGTTTTTTTGTTTCTTAGTTTGATTGAATCCTAATGTTTATAATAGTTATAACTCAAGTAGTACTGTTGGCATGTTTAGCAAAAAAGTTCATGCTATGAACTAATTATTAAATCTTTTGAAATAGAAATTAAATCATGTTTTTCTTGAATGCTATTGTCACTCAAGGTTATTAATTTATGAAATTAGAAACATGGCTCAGATTAAATCAGATACAAATTCATAGATTTGCAAAAATGATAGGTAAAAATAGAAGTTTGGTTCATAAATATATATATGAAGATGTTATACCAAAACATGATATTATGGTAAAAATTTATCGTGCAACTTTTGGGTCAGTTTCTGCCAATGATTTTCATCGATTGTCTGATAGAATATTTGATGATGAGAATTTTCAAAAAACTGATTTTCAAGCAGAAGAATTTCATGATGAATCTTTTAAATAACTCCTAAATCTCAGGATCATCTCAAATGTTATGAAGATTGAACTTTTACATGGATTACGCCTTGTATCCCCTGCATTACAGGGCTTACAGATTCATACAACATGTATCTTAAAAGAGCAAGTTGAGTTAATACTGATGTTGTAGCGGAATTTGGGAATTTGAAAAATCATACCCAAAAAGTTCGAGCGCTGTAAAATAGCGGAGGTTGGTATTCCTTAAAATAGCCACCTCCAAAACTGGGTGGGGAATGTCAACTTCACTAAAGGGTGATTCTAGCTGGTTTTAATAAAACCTTAATTGGTTATTAGGCTTACCAATAGGTGTTTCACGTCCTAAAAGTGTCATCAATCGACATTTATAGGACATATCAGCTATATACATGATGCTTACATGAGCGTAAAGTTACTATTTTCGTGATTTTAAAGACATGTAAAATTTATTTTTAGACTCAACGCTTGACTTCAATCAATGAAATAATCATAATGTTTTTATTATCACGATAAACGTGATTTTGAGGACATGATGAATTTACTAGCTTACATCAAAGAAATACGAAAAAACGGGCAACGCTATTTTACCTTAAAACAGCTTATGTCAGACCTAAGCCTGTCAAAAAATGCAGCCCTAAACGCTATTTCTCGCCTAAGGAAGCACGGAGACGTGATTTCACCAGCTAGAGGCTTGTATGTCATCGTTCCACCTGAACATCAACCACATGGTTCTATCCCAGCAGAAGAATTAGTTCCTTTGATTATGCAATACCTATGTGCTAATTATTATGTTGCGTTGTTAACTGCAGGGTTGTTCCAGGGAGCTACTCACCAAAAACCTGCTAGATTCCAGGTTATATCAGACAAAAGAATTAAACACCCATTAGCTTTTGGTGATGTGGAGATAGATTTTATTTATAAAAAATCTGTATCAGAGTTACCAACCCAAGATTTTACCGTTAGTACCGGCTACCTTAAAATAGCAACTCCTGAATTGGTAGCGCTTGATTTACTTAATTACCCGAACCATGCCGGTGGTTTAAACCATATAGCAACGGTTTTATCAGAGTTGATTGAAAACTTAGATGCTATCAAGCTTATAAAACTTGCGAAGGATATTAAGGCTGAGCATCAATTGCAGCGCATTGGCTATATCCTAGACAATATTGAAGTTATGGATGATAACCATGCTGAAGTAATTATTAATGCACTTGCATCGCATGTCTCGATGCGCAAACAAAAATATCTGCCCCTTGCTTCTGAAATACCTAAAACCGACTATCCCAGATGTAAAAAGTGGAGAATTATTGAAAATACAGAAATAGAGAGCGATTTATGATCCCAGAAATTTTTATTGAGCATTGGCGTAAAACTGTCAAATGGCAGACACTTGAACAAATAGAACAAGATTTAATTATTAGCCGGGCTCTGGTTGATTTGTATAACGAGCCACACATAAAAGAGGCCCTCGTATTCCGAGGTGGTACTGCCCTCAATAAATTATTTATAAAACCACCGGCAAGATACAGTGAAGATATTGACTTTGTTCAAAGAAATTCTGACCCAATCGGACAAACGATAGATGCTATTAGAGAATTATTCAAACCATGGTTAGGTGATCCGAAATGGAAAATTACCCAGCGTGGCGCAAAGCTGATTTACAAATATGAATCTATTAACAAAATGCCGGCAAAACTAAAAATCGAAATTAACACTACCGAGCATTTTCAAGTGTTGTCTTTAAAAACGGTTCCCTTTTCTATGGATTCAGCTTGGTTCAAGGGGGCAGCAGATATTATTACTTATGAAATGGATGAGTTGATGGCAACCAAGCTACGTGCACTTTATCAGCGCCGTAAAGGACGGGATTTGTTTGATGTATGGTATGTGGCAACCCACGAATTAATTAACTTGAGCCAGGTTTTTGATATTTTTTCTAAGTATTGCACTTATAACGATGTGAAGATCTCACGGGAAGAATTTATAAAGAATCTTGAGCAGAAGAAAGATCATCGTGATTTTCATATGGATATGAGTATTTTACTACCGTCCAAATTGAATTGGAACTTTGAAGAAGCTTATCAATTTGTTGTAGATAACGTTATTAGCAAATTGCCATGAAATTAATTTGGCTAACAGATATTCATCTTAATTTTCTGAGCAAAGAACGCAGGATAGATTTTTATCAAGAAATAGTAGCAACCTCTGGTGAGAAGATCCTCATTAGTGGTGATATTGCTGAAGTTCCATCAGTTTCAGCAATCTTAAAAGAAATGGCTCAAGCAATTCAAAAACCAATCTATTTTGTGTTAGGAAATCATGATTATTATCGTGGCCAAATCGATTTATTGCGCCAAGAAATGAGCGATCTCACCAAAAATGAACCGCTACTTCAGTGGCTACCAGCATCTGGTGTACAAGATTTAGGGAATCAAACCATTCTGCTGAGTGAAGATTGTTGGGCTGATGGACGTTATGGTGATTATACCAATAGTCGTGTCACACTAAATGATAGTCGAATGATCATCGATTTATTTCAAAGTAGCATTCTTGGCAAATATTCATTGAATTTTTAGCACTTTGTGGCCATACACAGCAAAGCTTTTTGGCGGCCATGTGACAACCTTACGGTGAAAGCCGGAGCAGCTGAATACACCACAAGCCTGAAATTCAGGAAGTTATTAAGCTAACCTGAGTTCGACGTAAGAAAGTGTTGAATAGATGTAGGAATAAGAGTTGTAAGGGAGCGGGAAGTAAATTAAGCTACTAATTTTAACTTACGATTAAAGAGGTAACTTATGTTCGCTTCCCTAGAAGAAATATTCTGTTCAATTGATGATTTTTGCAAGTATTTTGATAGAAATAGTCAAAATTATTTCTTAGTAAATACGACAAGAAAAAGAAAGAAAGCCTATAGTATGAGCCTATCTGAAATAATGACTATTGTAATATTATTTCATATTAGCCATTACAGAACCTTCAAAGATTTTTATATTGATTGTATAAGAAGAGCTCTTATAGCTTATTTTCCAAAGGCAGTAAGCTATAATCGGTTTATTGAATTAATAGAAAGCAGTTTGATGCCACTTACTATTTTCTTACATGGTATTACTGGTAAAGAAACAGGTATATATTTTGCTGATTCCACATCATTAGATGTTTGTCACATAAAACGGGAAAAGAGACATAAAGTTTTTAAAGGAATTGCTACTAAAGGCAAGAACTCTATGGGGTGGTTTTTTGGTCTTAAGCTCCATTTGGTAATTAACAATGAAGGAGAACTAATGTCTTCTAAAATAACAGCGGCAAATGTTGATGATCGTTCTCCTTTAGCAAAGCTGATGGAAAAATTGCAAGGTTGGTTATTTGCTGATAAAGGTTACCTAGGAGAACCTATTATTGAGCAACTTAAAAAGCAAAGTGTAAAGATATTTACCAAAGTAAGAAAGAACATGAAATCGCGTGTAATGACTGGTGCCCAAGAGTTTTTTTTAGGCAAAAGGGGTATTATAGAGACTGTAATAGACCAGTTAAAAAATTGTTGCCAAATTGAACACTCAAGGCACCGTAGCCCAACTAATGCTTTTGTTAATATTATCTCAGGACTTATAGCTTATTGCTTTAAGCCTCGTAAGCCAACAATAAGGTTTAATAAATTACAATTACAAAAATTATCTCTTATGTCGAACTGAGGTTAAGCTATGAGAAAGTTATGAGAGGAGTTATGACAAAAATTATCGCAAAAGAGAGACTCCTTTTAAGAACCTAGGAAAATCCTATCGCAATAGGTTTATCATTAGCCTTGCTATGCTGGCCATACAAAGCAAATAGCAATTCCCAATAGAAATTAAGCAGATACCTGCAGAGGCAAATAACGTTAAATACAAACTGTTTATAAGCCTTCCTGAAGGATATAACTCGAAGGAACATCACTCATATAGAGAAAGCTACCCTGTGCTTTACTTGCTTGATCCAGATGTTGATTTTTCACTTGCGGAAAACATCGCCAGAACTCTCGTAAATTATAACACTATCAACCCATTTATTATTGTTGGAATCGGATACCTGGACCAAGATTTATCAACAATGTGTTCAAAAATATTTTGGAATAAATGGACGGAAAACCGTGCAAGAGATTATATTCCAATTCAAGTGTCAGCTGGTAAAGAAGATTTTGAAGGGGGATCATGAATATAAGGGTTCGCAAACCCTACTGGTGGTAGCGAAAAATTTAAAGATTTTATAGAATTCTCTATATCGATAATTCGTATAGAACATCAAATGAACGCGCCTTGTTTGGCCATTCACAAGGTGGATTATTTACAACATGGATGATGCTTCATTATCCATCGATTTTTGAAAAATATATCATATTGGGACCTTCTTTATGGGTTGAAACGGTCAGATAATAAAGCAAGCGAATAAGTTACGTACTTCAGCTGAAATAACAGCTTATTTTGCTGTGGGTTCTTTAGAGCATTATGCTAATCTTAATTAACATATTTATTGGCACAATTATTCCTCTGGATTATTTTGTGTATCTGGTTTCACGTCTATTATTTTTGTAGGACGATATCATCTGATGTTCGTAAATTCCCACTATTTGTTTTGAGAAAATTCGAAATGTTGTATTTTTTGACCAGCTATTAAGAAATTTCACTAGGCTATTTGAAAAATTTAGATTCAAGTACATAGCTGGAGTATTTTTTATCATCATGTCTTCAACAATTTCTTATGGTTGCTTAGAAAAACTTGTAAGCAATATGTTTTTTGTAGCAAGTGTTTGAAAATTTCTTATGGTTGCTGTGAGAAATTTCGGAACAACATATATAGATATAGATATCTAAAAGAAATCTATAAAAATCTAGATCTAGATAGATCTAATTTTTGCAAATTTTTTTTAAGAAAAGAGAAGATTGAAAAATCTATCTCAACTTAAACATAAAGACCAAATTCCCGATCATTATTATTTTTTCGTTCACGCCATGAACTAATTTTACTAATTCTTTGGCTTGTTTTTGTGGTTTGTTGAGGAATTTTGGTTTCACGTAATGAACAGCAGGTTTTAAAGATAAAAATACTGAGGTACTATCTTGAAGATTAGCAGTTAAAGCTAAATTTTTGACTGTTTTAAAATCCAGTGAATATTGAAGAATTGAACCCCTTACATACTCACTGGACGACCAACATGAAAACCATGAGGAATTATGAAATTATATCAAGCCACATCAAAAAGCAATAGTGAGATTATTCGATCAGTAGCAGAATCATCTCATAGTAGCATTGTAAGTTCTGGAAACACAGTACCGAATTGGTGGTATCATCAGATACTTTCTTGTGGCAGCAAACCTGATTTGGTAGGAATTACCGTTTTAGCTGAGCTGCTAGCTTTGCATCATGCCAATGGAGGCAAAGAGTATAGCAATGGCTATAGTTATCTTGAGCAAAAGCTTAATTTTACTCGTTATCAACTACGCAACTGTACGCTTCGTCTTCATAAATCTGGACTTGTGACTCGCTCACTGAAAACAGTTCTCATTCGAGGTCGTAAATTTGCCAATGAATTACATCTAAAGCTTAATGTTGACGCGTTAGTAAAACTGATGCCATCTGATATTGTTGAGGAAAATAATAATTCTGATTCTGATTTTGAGTTTAGAGATCCTCTTGGCAAAACTATGTCTGAATTTCATCCGATTAGTCTTTCGGAGGCTAAAGCCCTGCAAGCAAGATCTGGTCGTGATTTTGATATTCATTTCATCAACCAATTGCTGCTTAAAGTAAGTAGCAAATATCCTGATCACAAATTCCTTACTAAAGATGCATTTTTAAATTATATGAGCAAATTGCTTAAGAATGAAATGCGCGACGCAAGCAGAGTTAGCAACGATAGTTTTAAATTCAAAGCTAGAGAGAATGAAGAGTTACAAAAAGAAACCTACCTACAATCCGTTAAAAACAATACTGACATTACTAGTGCTGCTACTGAATCTATTGCTAATTCTAAAGCTGATCTTTTGAAAGCAGATAATTCAACATGGAGCAGAGTACGTCTTCATTTAATTGCTGTTTACGGAGAGATGGTTGATAAGCATTGGTTCAGCAAATTGATTGCTTCTGAAGATTTAGAGCGGAGAACACTAACTCTCAAGGCTCCGTCTGATTTTTACAAAGATTATATCCATCAGAATTATGGAGCTTTGATAGAGCGAATTTGTTTAGAAGAGAACTTCCAATTAGTGGAGGTGTAAAAATGAATGAAAACACAGAGTACAGCTAAATCAACCAATTATTACCAAAAAAAGGTAGACACAAAATGAGTAACTTAACGAACAAAAAACTAACTACAACAAATGAATCAAACTTAAAAACAAACCTTGCTGCGGCTTGCTATTTAACGGCAATTTGTACAATTTGCTTTACCACGCCTGCGCACGCAGATTGGTTTAAGGTGGGCGATATCAAAGCCAATTTAATTACGCCTGTCTATACACTTATTA
>CAMDSB010000047.1 GCA_945907105.1 Rickettsia typhi
TATTAATTATTCTATCTTATTGAGAAACAAAACCACCATATTTTCTGTCTAAATTTTTCAGTCCATTATATTTTTCACAGGTTTAAGTGGATATAATAAACCAAAATTCCTTGAAAACCATATTTATTTAAACCGCCTTTCTGTCTAAATAAATTAGAGATTTTAGCATTTTATTTTTACCCAACACAACATCTGTACCTATGCAAAAAAACATACCCATTCTAATCCCCATTCATACCACTATTTGTACCTATAGCACACTGCTCCATATAACGACAATCAACTATATATAGTATGTCAAGCAAAAAAATACACTATATCTATAAATTTACTATTGAATTAAAGGCTCAAGGGATCTATCCTGATCTTCGAGGATGATATAAATTAAACAGGATTGGCGAGGAAACAAAAAGCATGTCTAACGCTAAAAAAACTAAATACACTGTAAAAATAGATAAAAGCAGAAATGATTTTCTTACTGACTTTGGTAAAGCAGTATTACAAGATCGTTATCTGCTAAAGAACGAAGATAATCAAGATTTATTTGCCAGGGTAGCCTCGTATTACGGTGATAGTCCAGAACACGCTGAAAGAATGTATGGCTATATAAGCAAGCTTTGGTTTATGCCTGCTACGCCAATATTAAGTAACGGTGGAACCGACAGGGGGCTGCCTATTTCATGCTTCCTAAATGAAACTGGAGATAGTTTAGAAAGTATAGTTAGCTTATGGAACGAGAACGTATGGCTTGCAGCTCGTGGCGGTGGTATTGGTAGTTATTGGGGTAATGTACGCTCGATTAACGAGACTGTTCATGGGAATGGCAAAACTTCGGGGATCATACCTTTTCTAAAAGTACAAGATTCAATGACTTTGGCTATATCTCAAGGATCACTCAGACGTGGAAGCTCTGCAGTATACCTGCCAATTGATCATCCGGAAATTGAGGAATTTATAGATTTAAGACGCCCTACTGGCGGCGACGTAAATAGACGCGCCCTTAATATCCATCATGGGGTAGTGATACCTGATGCGTTCATGTTTGCTGTAGAAAATAATGAGAAGTGGGAACTAATTAGCCCACTAACAAAAAAAGCTATAGGTTCAGTGAACGCAAGAGACTTATGGACTAAATTACTTACTACTAGAATTGAAACCGGAGAACCCTATCTATTATTTATTGATACAGTAAATAGGCATATACCAGAGCACCATAAAAAACTAGGGCTGAAAGTTAAAACTTCAAATCTATGCTCTGAAATCACTCTTCCAACTGGAATAGATCATCTGGGCAACGAAAGAACAGCAGTTTGCTGCTTGTCATCAGTAAATCTGGAATATTACCAAGAGTGGCAAAATGATACTGATTTTATTCCCGATGTAATGAGTTTTCTGGATAATGTTCTCCAGGATTTTATTGATATGGCACCAGAAACAATGTCGAGAGCAAAATATGCAGCTACTAGAGAGCGTAGCATCGGACTTGGTGTAATGGGATTTCATTCATTTCTCCAAGCGCAGAATATACCAATTGAATCGGTAATGGCTAAAGTATGGAATAATAAAATATTTGAACATATAAGCAAAGAAGCGGATAAAGCTTCAATAATACTAGCAGAAGAGCGTGGAGCTTGTCCTGATGCAGAAGAAGTTGGTGTAAAAGAAAGATTTAGTAACAAAACATCAATCGCGCCAACGGCTTCTATTTCAATTATTTGCGGTAAGTCATCCCCTGGAATTGAACCCTTTGCCGCCAATAGCTTTACACAAAAAACACTCAGTGGATCTTTTACAGTAAAAAATAAAAACCTTATTAAATTACTGGAAAAAAAGGGCTTTAATAATGATCAAGTTTGGTCCTCCATTTCAACTCATGAAGGTTCTGTACAACATTTAAGCTTCTTAAGTGACCATGAAAAAGATGTATTTAAGACTGCCTATGAAATAGATCAACACTGGCTAATTGAACTTGCTGCAGATCGCACTCCTCACATCTCTCAAGCGCAGTCGCTAAATATCTTTATGCCGGGAAACGTGAGTAAGCAATATTTGCACGAAATCCACTTTAAAGCATGGAAGAAAGGGGTTAAAAGTACATATTATGCAAGATCCACTTCAATCCAAAGAGCAGATAAAGTGTCGCACACTGTAATACAAGCTCAAGAAATGATTGATTTAGAAAAAAGTAATAATATAAAATCTGATCACAGTACAGCGAAGGGTGATAATGAATACGACGAATGTCTGTCTTGTCAATAACTAACGAGTAAAGGGAAAATAACTATGTCTTTATTAGATGCAAAACCTATCTACAAACCATTTTCATATCCTTGGGCTTATGAAGCATGGCATACACAACAAAAAATTCACTGGTTACCAGAGGAAGTGCCACTTGCTGACGATGTAAAAGATTGGAAATATAACTTAACAGCGGGAGAAAAGCACTTACTCACTCAAATTTTTCGTTTCTTCACGCAAGCAGATATTGAAGTAAATAATTGCTATATGAAGCATTATTCTCAAGTGTTCAAGCCTACTGAAGTACAAATGATGTTATCCGCGTTTTCAAATATGGAGACAATTCATATCGCCGCCTACTCTCATCTCCTTGATACTGTTGGTATGGATGAAGGCGAATATAGTGCCTTTATGAAATATAAGGAAATGAAAGATAAGTACGACTACATGCAAAAATTTGGCGTCGAAACAAAAGAAGATATTGCAACCACACTGGCTGTGTTTGGAGCCTTCACAGAAGGTCTACAACTTTTCGCTTCGTTTGCAATTTTACTCAACTTTCCAAGATTCAATAAAATGAAAGGGATGGGACAAATTGTAACTTGGTCTGTGCGGGACGAAACATTACATACCAATTCAATTATTCGCCTATTTAAAACATTTGTTCAAGAAAATCCAGAAGTATGGACAGAAAATCTCAGAAGCCGTTTATATGAGGCATGCGCAACAATTGTGCATTTTGAAGACGCATTCATTGAGCTAGCATTTGAAGTTGGTGGTATCGAAGGCCTTACAGCTCGTGAGGTTCGTCAGTATATCAGATATATAGCAGATAGACGTTTAATGCAGCTTGGCTTAAAGGAAATTTATCTGGTTGACCATAACCCACTTCCTTGGCTTGATGAAATATTAAATGGGGTTGAACATACTAATTTTTTTGAAAATAGGGTCACGGAATATACCAAAGCAGCAACCACTGGCTCTTGGGACGATGTGTTTAAAAAAATGGATAAAAAGAAAACCATTAAGGATAAGGATAGTACAGTTTTTGCTAAATAATTAACTCTTAGACTATAGGATGAAGTAACAATTTATATTTACAAAAATACCTTATTGCTTCATTCTATAATTTGTTGGATTAATTTAATATGGGCACAAAAATGGCAAAAAATATTCCAAATAAAAATCCGAAACAAGGTACTTCTTATCCAGATCCAGTTTTTTTTGAGCAACAATTCGTACCTTTAATTGAAAAATTGCTACAGCAACATGGGGGAATGGAAAACATGTTAAAACAACACCCAGTGTTTGCGCAATTTGCACTAAAAGCTATTACGGATTCAAAAGAAGTTTATCAATCTTGGCTAGCCGATAATTTTTATTTTTCTTCAACAGATATTAATTCTTCGTTTAGTAGAATGGAACAAGCCTGCGATCAAAAATCTACTCCATTAGGTGGTGATAGAACAGAAGAAGCTGATTAGAAATCAAGTAAATAAGTAAATAACAAATAGTTTTTTATCTTATCGCTACATTGACCAGGAAAATTAATTATGTTAAAAGCTTTGCATAAATTTAAATTTGTTATCAAAAGATACTCTTAGGAGACCTGGTGCCTCACAAAAACTATATTAACTTATCTATGAATAACTCAAAAGATCTTTTATCCCCATTTAAAATAGGGTCAGCCCTCTCTTCTCGGGACATTGATCCTTACTTAAACTTGGAATCAGAAATTTATAGACTAAAAAAAGAGTTAAATGCTGTAATTCTTGCACATTACTATCAAGATTCAGAAATACAAGATATTGCAGATTTTATTGGAGACTCGCTGGAGCTATCAAGAAAAGCTTCCGGAACTAATGCTGACGTTATTATCTTTTGTGGCGTTAAATTTATGGCAGAATCTGCGTTAATACTAAACCCCGGTAAAAAAGTTCTATTGCCAGATTTAAATGCCGGATGTTCTCTAGAAGAATCGTGCCCAGCTGAGGAATTCAAAAAATTTAAAGAGCAGCATCCAAATCACATTTGCGTTACTTATATTAATTGCTCAGCAGAAGTAAAAGCACTATCTGACATTATCGTCACCTCATCGAGTGCAGAAAAAATTATCAACTCTATTCCAAAAGATAAAGAAATTTTATTTGCACCAGATAAGCATTTGGGGAATTACTTGATGCGCAAAACTGGCAGAACAATGACTCTTTGGAACGGCACATGTATTGTGCATGAAAATTTTTCTGAGCGTGAATTAGTCCGCTTAAAAACTAATTATCCCGCAGCAAAAATTATTGCCCATCCAGAGTGCCCTGCTCCATTACTTGAATATGCAAATCATATTGGTTCAACTTCTTCGCTCCTTAATTATGTAAGCGAAAATGTTGGCCATGAATTTATTGTTTTAACAGAGCCTGGAATAATTCACCAAATGCATAAAATAGCTCCAACTAGTAAATTTTATGATGTTCCATCTATAGATAAAGCTGGGTGTTCCTCGTGTAGCGAATGCCCCTACATGCGATTAAATTCATTAGAAAAAATATATTTATGCATGATGAATAAAGCTCCAGAGATCCAGCTTTCACCATCTGTTTTAATAAAAGCTAAAATTGCCCTAGATAGGATGTTAACCGGTAAGTTATAAAAGATCTTTTTTTGAAAATTACTGCACACCTTTTGTTGTAGAATATTCAAAGTGCAAAGCTTTACCGTCAAATACTCTAGCGTAGGCATGATGAAGGCTGGCTGCAACTTCGGCAAATCCTGTCAAAATTAACTTTAATTTACCATCATACGTGGCTATATCTCCCACTGCATAAATACCCGGGATATTTGTCTCAAAATGTGGATATTCAGCTTTAATATGATGAGTTTTAATATTAAGGCCAAACTCCAGTAAGGGGCCTAAATTCTGTGCCAGCCCAAAAAATGGCAGTAAAATATCTGCTTTAATGCTTTTTTTATTCCCGTCTAGATCAGCTACAATTACCTCACTTAATAAGCCATTCTCCCCAACCAACTCGTCAAGCTGGCAATCCGTAATTAAATTAATTTTAGACTGAGAACTCAGATCGTGTAGTTTTTGAACACTCGCAGGTGCGGCTCTGAATTTTGGCCTTCTATGCACCAAGCTTACATCAGCAATAGTTGATAGTGATATCGCCCAATCAACAGCAGAGTCGCCCCCACCAGCAATCACAATTTTCTTACCAGCAAACTCTTCTCGCTTAGATACCAAATAAAATACTGATTTTCCTTCGTAAGACTCAATGTTTGCCAAAGGCGGTCTGTTTGGACCAAATGAACCTGCACCAGCTGCAATTAATACTGCCTTTGCCTTAATTACATCGCCCTTCGAAGTGCTAAGTATGAAGTCGTTTTCATTCTTAACTAAGCTTATAACTTGCCTAGAAAGGAGATACGTTGGTTGGAATGGATTTGATTGCTCTAGAAGCTTATCTATCAGATCTTGAGCCAATATTTCTGGATAGGCCGGTATATCATATATTGGCTTTTCTGGATAAAGCGCACTACATTGCCCCCCGGGGACATCCAAAGCATCTATAATGCATGATTTCATACCCAACATCCCAGCTTGAAAAGCACTAAAAATGCCAACTGGACCAGCTCCAATAATTGCAACATCTGTTTGCATTATAACTCCTACACAACAAAAAGCCTATCTTACAGCAAATAAGACAGGCTTTCCATAACATTTAAAATAGTTTTTGCTTATACTGTTTGTGACAGGTGTTTATTTTCATGCGCGCCACCGTGATTATCATCATAATCTTTTAGCATGTATCCGCGACCCCAAACCGTTTCGATATAGTTCATACCACCAGAAGCTTTTGCCAGCTTCTTACGCAATTTACAAACGAAGACATCAATAATCTTAATCTCTGGCTCATCCATACTACTATACAAATGATTTAAGAACATTTCCTTAGTAAGTACTGTTCCCTTACGCATAGCAAGAAGCTCTAATATTGCATATTCTTTATTAGTTAGATGAACTTGTTGACTATCAACTTCAACAGTCCTAGTGTCTAAATTTATAGCCACTTTATCAAATCTAACTACTGATTCTGAATGCCCTTTGGAGCGACGAACAATAGCTTGTATTCGTGCAATCAATTCTCCTCTATTGAACGGCTTGGTTAGATAATCATCAGCGCCAAACCCTAAGCCTTTTATTTTTTGATCTACCGAAGTAAGACCAGATAAAATTAATATCGGTGTCTTAACTTTTGCAGAACGCAAACGAAGTAAAACTTCATAGCCATCTATATCAGGAAGCATAAGATCTAAAAGAATGATATCATAATCATAAATCTTGCCAATCTCAATTCCGTCAGAGCCAACCTCTGCTGTATCGCAAATTATACCCTCTGCAGCAAGGGCTAGTTCAATTGACCTAGCTGTTGAAGCATCGTCTTCAATAAGTAGTACTCTCATTACTCTATTTATCTCCTTAACAAAAATTTACTTTGCAAATAATCTTACTGAATAATCTCACTATATCTTCTAAAAATCAAGCATTTTTTACATAATTGTTAATTATCTTGATTAATAGTATAAAACGGACTCAATTTACAGCGAGATTTTTCCTCCCAGAATTACTATATCCCCCTTGCTTTTGTTGCCTCTAATTACCCCAGTCGTTTCATCAATATACTTCCCTTTAGCTTGAAAACGTGTGATCTGCAGATAAGCCTTGATTCCTTTTGCAATCAAGTAATCAAAACCAAGGCTAGTGGCGTCGAATTTATTCTTTTTATGGTTACTACGGAAATGATTTAGGCTTGTAGCGTATTTACCATCAAGAAATTTATATCTCGTGCCAACTACGTATATAGAAGTTTCTCTACCAAAAATATCAACGGTTACATTAGACAAACTTTTATTGTAGTTCATAAATGAACCAGCAATACTTAGCTGGTCATAAGTAACTTCAGCGCCTATATTGTAGGCATTTAAATCTTTAAATTTTATATTAGATTTTTTATTATCCGACTTGTTGAACGCAACTGGCTTTCCTTTTTCACCTGTTAATGCTAGTTTCATAGACAATTTATCTGAAAACTTACCATCATATGTAATACCATATGCAAGCCCGTCTTTTATAGAAAATTTATAAGGGTAAACACTTATTACTGCATATAAATTGGCTTTATCTATATTGTCGTGCCCTGCATTAGAACTATCTGGCGAATATGAAGCAGCTAGCTGGAATTTATGCCCCTCAACTCCAAATTTAGGAGTATAATACGACATCTTTCTTGAGTAGTCTGACAACATACTGGTACGAGTCTTTGCATCTAAAAAACTACTTAAATTTGTTACATAAGGAATTTGTGCCCCTTTATCATTTGATGGAGATGATATTATAAATGCATCCCAACCATTACCACCAGCACATGCCACACTATATCCCGTAAGTATCATTTTTGCTCCAGCGCTTTTCTCTGAACCGGCTTCAACTTTACCATACTCAGACTCGGTATATATAGCAAAAGGAACTCCCCTATCATTTCGTGTAGTTTGCTGCAAACCTATCTTGGTCCCATATTTCCAACCATCCTCTGCAACAAGTTGATAGTCTACAAAAAAGTGTCCAGACGAATATAGCCCACGGTTTTTGTTATACATAGAAAATTTTCTCTGGGTAGCATCCCCACTAGTCTTGTAATGAACACCTTGAACATCCATTACAGCGCCAATTTTAACTTGATTCTCAATA
>CAMDSB010000048.1 GCA_945907105.1 Rickettsia typhi
GAGAAGTTGGAAATAACACCATTTCTGTAGCTAGCTATTGATTGCTTCGCTAGTGAAGCTTCATTAAATTTTGCCCAGTTTCTTTTTACATTCTTAATCATGCCCATAGCTTCAACAGCCTCAGCATTTCTATTAGCGATCTCAGCTTGGCCCATTGCTCTTATAGAATACTCAGTCGCTTCATTGAGAGTTTTATTTGTGGCAACAGCATTAAAAAAAGCAAAACCAACAATTATAACGGCTCCTACAATAGTAATATAACCCATATATGGATGTATTAAAAATAGAATGACTATGTAGACAATGCTCCAAGGTGCATCGAAAAGAGTGTTAATGCCGGTGCTAGTAAGGAATGTTTTTAGAGTTTGAAAATCTCTGAGCAATTGGCTGGAAGCTGGATCAACTTTAGTTGCCGATGCAGAGATTGAATGACCAAACAAAACAGGAGATAAAGTGTTGTCAAGCCATTCACCTACCTTAATTAAAGTGAATGACCGCGCTATTTGTAAAAGTGTATAAACAAAATATATAAAGCCAATGATAATAGATAACATCAATAGAGTTTCTATATTGCCACTTCCTATAACCCTATCCAGTACTTGTAGAGAGTATAATGGTGTTACCAACATCAGCAAATTAATAACGAAGGCAAAGACAAAAGTTATTTTAAAAGCTGCTCTACATTTTTCTAGTGCAATTTTTAAAGGATTTTCTTTTTTTTCTACTTGATTAAATTTTTGTTGCATAACCCTTATGTTACCATCCACATATTAAAAATTACTACCTATTCAAAGAGTGTACACTAAAAGTCCCAAAAGTAAACAAAATTTAAGTAATTACTTACTTTTATGACTTTTGAATTTTCACTATTGAATAATTACAACTCCTTATCAGGTAATTTTGACTTAATTTCATATGAAAGTAAATCAACTAAACATAAATAAGGTATAAATTGTTCGAAAACTACTAACCCGATATGTAATGTTACCTCATCGTTGAATTTATAATGATGTATTTCTTTTAATTCAAAAAAATATTCATCAAGTTGAGTTGAAAAAGTTGGCACTTGTTTTGATCTAGATGTTAAGGCGGTGTAAGTAGCATCTATTTCCCTCTTCTGGCTCTTTACAAAGAGGCTTAAATTGATATTTTCATTAAAAGTAAAGTTAATGCACCTGCTGTAGGTAGCTGCAACATTTGCTATTACAAATTTAGTAATGACAATATTATCGGCAAGATCAATCACAGTTTTTCCTTTAATACCAATCACAGATTCATTATTTATTCTGCCGTGATAGTGATAAGTTGACTCGATTCCAATATTCTCTAGAGTGGAGATTATGTCTGCCCTTAAATTGGCCTGCTGATCTATTGGATCAGCTATATAAGCTAAATTACTAGATTTTTCGCCAGAAAATTCATCTGCAACCCAAAAATTAATTTGAGCAAAATACTCATTAAATGAAGGACAGGGAGCAGAATTATAGATTTTTTCTGCAGCTTTACGTGGATTTGTTGTACTGCCATGATTTTCGCAATAGAAGCTTGTAGTTAATAAACTTCTAAAAGGATCAATGAAAGCTTTTGATTTAATTGGGTGAAGGTTGAGATTATTTTCTGCAAATAAAATATTAGTTCCTACTAGGGAGTTTGCTGAAACATCTATCTGCTTTAAAAAGCCGTCATCTCCAAGATACTTAAAAGAAGCAAACTTAGATTTGTGTTTGTGTACTAACTCTATGTTATCTTCAGATAGTTTCATCAGACCTCTAACGTAATTAAATTCTATCAGTATTAATTTTTTATAAGCTCCTCGGCTATTTGCACAGCATTAAGCGCGGCACCCTTTCTTAAATTATCAGTACAGAGCCACATATTGATACAATTTGCTTTCGAGCGATCATTACGTATTCTTGAAACAAACACATCATCATGTTCAACTGCATCGACTGGAGTGGCGTATCTCATGTCATTTTCAAGGCTATGAACAACAACTCCATCAGCTTCGTACAGTAGTTCTTCTGCTTCAACTGCGTCCATCTTACCTTCAAATTCTATATTAACGGACATCGAGTGGGAAACAAAAACTGGTACTCGAACGCAAGTTACTGTAGAGCTGATGTGATTTCCTAAAATCTTTTTAAGCTCCTCTTGAATTTTATATTCTTCATCTGTGTAGCCATCTTCTCTAAATTCTCCAATATGCGGAAATAAGTTAAAGGCTATTTGTTTTGGGAAAACACGAGCGTCAAGGTTTTCAAAGACAAATTTTGCTTTTGTTTGTTTGTATAATTCATCCATTGCCAATTTGCCAGCACCCGATACAGATTGGTACGTGGAAATTACAACTCTTTTAATTTTGACGGCATTATCAAGAGGTTTTAGAGCAACAGATAAAGGTATCGTGCAGCAATTTGGATTTGCAATAATTCCCCCTCTAAAGTTTTTAAGTGCTTGTAAGTTTGCTTCGGGAACAATTAATGGTACGTTATCATCAAGTCTAAATAAGGAAGATTTATCAATTACAATACATCCCTTATTTACTGCCTCCTTAGCATATTTCCTTGATACTTCCGAGCCAGCACAAAAAAAGGCAATATCTATGCCAGAAAAATTGAAATTCTTCATTTGCTCTATTTTAAGCGTTTCATTTCCAAAACTAACTTGCCGACCAACAGATTTTTCTGAAGCTAGAGCAATTACTTGTTTAACAGGAAATTCCCTGTTAGATAAATAGTTTAAGACCTCTCGGCCAACACTTCCTGTGGCTCCGACTACAGCAATTACATATTTTTTTTTCATAGATTTTTATTTATTAAATTAATGTTTTTTAATCCGCTTAAGATATGAGTATGGAAATGGAACACCGACTGTCCCGAAGATAAACCGTTGTTACTCACAGTGCGATATTCATTGGCACCATTATCTTTGGCAATTTTTGCAATTGTTTTGAAGTAATGAGTGAGGTGGTCAGAAGGTGCTTTTTTAACAAAATCCGCAAAATCAATGTATTCTCCTTTAGGTATAACAAGTATGTGTATGGGTGCAGCTGGATTTATATCTTTTATTGCAATTAGCATCTCGTCTTCATAAAGTTTTGTCGCTGGAATTTTTCCAGTAATAATTTTAGCAAAGATATTATTTTTATTGTACATTATGTCCTTGTTTTGAATGAAACTTCTTAATATTATCTTTAAAGATTGCTTGTAATTTAGAATGAGGGTGATTATCTATCACTTATGCTATTTATACAAGTCCATTTATAAAAACAAATTAAGAAAATATTATGTCTGATAATTCAACTCGCAGCCCTACTCATCATGGCACTACTATACTTTGTTTAAAAAAAGGCAAAAATGTTATAATTGCTGCAGATGGACAAGTTTCTCTGGGAAATCATATAGTAAAGGCTACAGCTCGGAAGCTAAGAACCCTATCAGGTAATAAAATTGTTGCTGGCTTTGCTGGATCAACAGCAGATGCTTTTACTTTGTTTGAGAGGTTAGAAGCAAAACTTGATAAATATTCAAATCAGTTGGTGAGGAGTGCAGTTGAACTTGCCAAAGATTGGCGTACGGACAAATATTTACGCAAGCTAGAAGCTATGCTAATTGTTGCAGATAAAGATAATATATTAATTGTTACAGGAAATGGAGATGTAATAGAGCCGGAAGATAATATAGCGGCGATTGGGTCTGGTGGATTTTTCGCTCTTGCTGCTGCTAAAGCACTAATGTCTATTGACACTAAGATGACTGCTGAAGAAATTGCGTTAAAATCTATGAATATAGCAGCGGACATTTGTGTGTTTTCAAATCATAATATTATTACTGAGAAGGTTAAATGAGTTTAAAAAATAAAATGGGTCGAACCCCAGCTGAAATAGTGGCAGAGCTTGATAGATTTATTGTGGGTCAAAAAGCAGCAAAAAAAGCGGTAGCAGTTGCGTTGCGTAATCGCTATCGCCGCACCCAAGTGCCCGAACCAATGCGAAGTGAAATTGTGCCCAAAAATATTTTGATGATTGGCTCTACTGGTGTTGGTAAAACTGAAATAGCAAGAAGACTGGCAAAATTATCTGAGTCACCTTTTATCAAAGTTGAGGCAACAAAATTTACTGAAGTTGGTTATGTGGGACGTGATGTAGAGTCAATAATTCGTGATCTAGTAGAGATAGCAGTTTCATATCAAAAAGAAAAGGCTAAGAAAGAAGTTGAAGAAAAAGCTAAAATCAGAGCTATAGAGCGCATTTTAGATTCGGTCGTGGGCAAATCTGCTTCTTCTGAAACGAGAGATAAATTTAGGGTAAGGATTTTAAATGGCGAGCTGGATCATACGGAGATTGAAATCGGTGTTAAAGATATGGGGCCTGTTGGCGGTGGTAGTTTTGAAATTCCAGGAATGCCTGGTGCTGCTATGGGTGTTTTAAACATCAACGATATGCTAGGGAAGGCATTTGGGGGTGATAAAATGAAGCAAAAAAAACTGACAGTTGCCGCGTCCGTAAATATCATTACTTCAGAAGAATCGGATAAAATGATTGATGAAGAAAAGACTGTTGCTATGGCGGTGAATTCAGTTGAAAATGATGGTATAGTATTTTTAGATGAGATAGACAAAATTACTTCTAGGTCAGAAGGGAAGGGCCCAGAAGTTAGCAGAGAAGGAGTACAAAGAGACCTCCTTCCGCTTATTGAGGGTACCACTGTTGTAACAAAATATGGTGCAATCAAAACTGACCATATATTGTTTATAGCTTCAGGTGCTTTTCATCTTTCCAAACCTTCCGATTTGCTGCCAGAATTGCAAGGGCGTTTGCCAATTCGAGTAGAAATGACTTCTTTAACTAAAGAAGATTTAGTAAAAATCTTGACCGAGCCGGAATCTAGTTTAATCAAGCAATATACGGCATTAATTGCTACAGAAGGGGTAGTGCTTGAGTTTAGTGATGATGCTATTGATTCAATAGCTACATATGCTGCTAATTTTAATGTAGAAATAGAAAATATTGGTGCAAGAAGGTTACATACTATTCTTGAAAACTTACTTGAGGAAGTTAGTTTTGAAGCTAGTGACACGACTAACAAGAAGATAAAAATTGACAAAAAATTTGTTGATAAACAGATCTCTGGTTTTATGAAAAATATAGATTTAGCAAAATTTATATTATAGGTTGGCTTCTAAAATATTTGTTGCAGAGACTATAAATGATTACAAAAGTAACAAGCTTAGCCTTTAGTGGTATCGATATCATAGATGTAGATGTTCAGGTTCAGATTGAACCTGGGATACCAAAATTTATAATAGTTGGTCTTGCCGACAAAACTATTGCTGAATCTAAGGAGCGAGTCAGAGCAGCTTTATCATCAATAGGACTTAGCTTGCCAGCAAAAAAGATATTAATTAACTTAGCACCTGCAGACCTTATAAAAGAGGGTAGTCATTTTGACTTAGCAATTAGTGCGGGTATTCTCGCTAGTATGGGTGCGTTACCAACTGAGGAAATAAGTAATTACCTTATATTAGGAGAATTGTCACTGGATGGTAGTATACTGCCAGTTAGTGGAGTTTTACCTGTAGCTATGGGAGCAACCGCGCGTGGGAAAGGCTTGATATGCTCCAAAGATAATGGAGCTGAGGCCGCTTGGTCTGGTAATGATAATATTCTTGCGCCGGGTAATTTACTCGAATTAGTAAATCACTTTAAGGGGACTCAAAACCTTACTCAGCCTGTAGCTGGCTTATTTCGTAGCGATGTAATTTACCCAGATTTAAAGGATATAAGAGGCCAAAGGGTGGCAAAAAGGGCTCTTGAAATTGCCGCAGCTGGGGGCCATAATCTATTGATGTTTGGTCCCCCAGGGTCTGGAAAATCTATGCTTGCTGCCAGATTAGCTGGCATAATGCCGGAGCTTTCCCCGGCCGAGGTTCTTGAGTGCAGTACAATTGCAAGTATTGCTGGTAATCTAGAAAATGGTTGCCTGACAAAAGAGCGTCCCTTTAGAGCTCCACACCACTCATGTACTGTCGCCGCTATGGTTGGCGGTGGAGCTGGTAGAAGAGTGAAACCAGGGGAGATTTCTTTAGCGCATAATGGAGTATTGTTTCTAGATGAATTACCCGAGTTTAATACAGGAGTGATCGAATCACTTCGTCAGCCGTTAGAGACAAAAAAGGTGTTAATTTCTCGCTCTGGGGCTCACATTGAATACCCCGCAAATTTTCAGTTAATAGCGGCGATGAATCCATGCAAATGTGGGTATTTGAATGATTCTTTCAAATCCTGCAGTAGAGCGCCATCGTGTGCTACTAGTTATCAGTCTAAAATATCTGGACCCATTTTAGATCGGTTTGATTTACACATAGAAGTTGGCAGCTCGGAAGAAGGCTTTACATATGAGAAAATACTCTCTGCCTCAGAAGAAGAATGTAGTGCAATTGTGGCAAAAAGAGTGAAGCGGGCTCACGAGATTCAAGCTCAGCGTTACGAAGGGTACAATATACGGCTAAATAATGCTCTTGATGGACAGCTGCTTATTGATTACGCAATTCCTGGCGACGAAGGTCGGGATATTCTTAATGAAGCCGCTAAGAAATTTAGGTTATCTATACGCGCATATAATCGTGTGCTTCGAGTAGCTAGAACTATTGCCGATTTATCTGATTCAAATTATGTAAGAAAAGATCATATAGCTGAGGCGTTAAGCTATAGGCAAATGGACTATTATCGACTAGAGGCGGCGTAAATTATGGATAACAAAATTAAAACAGATCTTGCTAATGCTTACAAAATAGTAGCAAAGCTTGGAATGGATGATCATACATATACTCATTTATCTGCAAGGCCAAAAGGAGCTGATTACTATTACATATATCCCTTTGGTCTTCGTTTTGATGAAGTAACTCCCTCCTGTTTATTAAAAGTCTCTTTAACTGGGGACATTCTTGAAGGGAAGGAGAAACAATATAATAAAACTGGGTATGTCATTCATGGTAGTATTTATCGAAACCGTTCTGAACTGAACTCGATTTTTCACCTACATACCATAGCTACTATTGCAGTATCTGCTATGAAAAGTGGTTTGCTGCCAATTAGCCAATGGGCATTACATTTTTATGAAGGCGTAAGTTATCATGCTTATAACGGGCATGCGCGTGATAATTCAAAGCATGGCGACCCACTGGTTCTGGATCTGGCTGATAAGAAGGTAATGTTCTTACGTAACCACGGCTTTATTTCATGTGGTACAACAGTGCAAGAAGCACTATTTTACTGTTATCATTTAGAGCTTGCCTGCAAAACCCAAATTGCTGCTCTTTCTTCTAATGCAGAGTTAATTATTCCAAGTCATGATATTTGTAAACAAACTTGCAAAGATATTCTTTCCTTTGAGAAAAATTTAGGAGAAAGAGACTGGGAAGCTTGGGTTAGACTTTTAGTATAAGCACAGCAGAAGGAGCACTCCTGTTATTATGCCCTAAGTTCAATCCAACTGGGCTTAGTATAACTGGTGTTCAAGGGATGCTTTATTGGTTGGTGGAATAAAAAAAAAGAATATGCAGATTAATTTGCATATTCTTTTTTTAGACTATATCAAAAAATGATTGATTAGATCAATTTAATATTAATAGCTGAGATTTTGCCATTTTGAGATTCAGTTTCGAAACTGATTTCTTGGCCGTCGCTTAGATCTCTAAGTCCTGACTGTTCTACAGCTGAGATGTGAAGAAAAACATCTTTTGATTTATCGCTAGGCTCAATGAAGCCATAACCTTTGTTAGCGTTAAACCATTTTACTTTTCCTTTTTGCATAATATGTGTACCTAAATGTTTTTGAATGCTAATATTAAACTCTAATATTAGCTCATCACTATAATTTATTTTTAAACATATTGATAGCTGTTTTTT
>CAMDSB010000049.1 GCA_945907105.1 Rickettsia typhi
GTTGCTGTTTTTGCTGCAAAACTAGCTGCTTGATAAGCTTTGGTATCTGTATTAAAATTTGTATAGTTGATGTTAATCACTGTATATAGTCCTTAAGTTGGATAATAAAAAACATACAACTTGCCTCAGCTAATTCATCACCATTTAGATAAGTAACTGTTTGTTATTTAGCGTAGATGTACTAAATCTCTACTTTTTCGCTCTCCTCAATACTTGTCCTTATTTTAGAGCTATCGAGAGGGATTTTTTTTGCTTCTGATGCTAAAAGCATGGGTATGCCATCTATTATAGGATACATAAGGCGAGCTTTTTTACTAATTAGTACCGATTGATCCTGATCATAGATCAATTTTTCTCCAGAAATTGGACAAACAATTAGATTTAATAATTCTGTGGATAATTTCATTTTATATTAATTTAACCTAAGCTTTTCGCGCTATTCCAAGGAAGAACTACACCGTTTGGATCAAGGACTATATCACCAGATTCATCATATTCTGCTGCAAAAAAAGAGCGTCGATTAGCAATCAACTTAACGGGTTTAATTTTTTTGCCATTATGAAAATATTCCTTGGCTTGGCCACGCCCTTCTGGGTTATTTTTTGAGGCGATCTTTGCTTTAGACATAACTTTTTACTTACAATTACTTGATATTGAGGGGATAATAAGAATTTTTTGCCAAATAGTCAAGAGAAAAGTTTACCAATCCCACTTCTCATTAAGGATTTCTGATCCATTTTAGAAGCTTTTTTCATCATAGTACTAATTTGCATAAATTGCTTCAACAAGACATTGACTTGAGGAACGGTTGTGCCAGAACCAGAGGCTATTCTCTTTCTTCTTGAGGCATTAAGTAGCGATGGGTTCATTCGTTCTTTCCTGGTCATTGAGAGTACTATAGCTTCTTGAGAAACTAGTGTTTTGTCTCCTGCGTTTACGTCACCTATTTTATTTGTAAGCTTTGAAATCCCTGGTATCATACTTAGCATGCTGCTCATGCCTCCAAGTTTTTTAATCATTTTGATTTGTGCTATATAATCCTCAAGGTCAAATTTACCTTTTTTGAATCGGGCTGCAGCTTTTTCCGCTTCATTCTGATCAATAACACTTGCAGCTTTTTCAACAAACGACAAGATGTCTCCCATGTCTAGAATCCGAGAAGCGATTCTTTTAGCATCAAACTCCTCGAAGTCTGATGGCTTCTCCCCAGTACTTAAGAATTTAATTGGTTTGCCAGTTACATGCCTTACACTTAGGGCCGCTCCGCCTCGTGAGTCCCCATCAATCCTTGACAATATCACCCCAGAAATGCTTAACTTTTCTTCAAAAGCACTTGCAACTGCGATGGAATCTTGTCCAATCATGGAATCGATAACTAGTAAAGTTTCAGTAGGTTCAATAATTCTTTTAATAGAAGCTACTTCTGTTATCATCGTATCATCAATATGCAAGCGTCCTGCGCTATCATAAATTACTACGTCATAGCCAGATAGTTTAGACTCCTTTAATGCTCGGTTTGTAATTTCTAACGGTTGTTGTTCTTTAATAATTTCAAGGCTATCTACACCAATATCTTTTGCAAGAATTGCTAACTGATCTTGAGCAGCTGGTCTATATGTATCTAGGGACACTAGTAATACATGCTTATTTTGCTTTTTTAGTTTTAGGGCTAGCTTTGCACTGGCGGTAGTTTTGCCGCTACCTTGCAAGCCAACAATTAGTATGTTTACTGGCGGGGTGCTATTTAAATTTAGCTTAGCTTCATTCTCCGTTGGAGATAGCAAATTGACCATCTCATCATTAATGATCTTTATGACCATTTGTGCTGGAGATACAGATTTAATTACTTCTTGCCCTTTTGCTCTTTCTTTGACGTTCGCAATAAATTCTCTCACCACAGGTAGTGCAACATCAGCTTCAAGCAAAGCAATTCGGATATCGCGCATTGCTGAATCGATTTGTTCTTCAGTTAGAGCCCCGCGTCCTTTGATTTTATCAAAGATTTTGGTTAGATTTTGTGTTAATGTTTGAAACATAAAGGTTTAAAGCATATATTCTAAATTATCAGCATAGGATATGCTAAGAATAATATAAATTCAAGTAATCATATTCTCCCGATCGACCCAAAAATGTAAGCTGTATCTTCTAGTAGCAAATTTAGAAGAACTTCTAAAAAAGAAAAGGATATTTATGAAAAAACAAATCCCGCTAGATATTGTAAATCAGCTGAATAAAGGTGAGAGAGAAGCTTCAAATTTAATGGAATTTTTAGCAGTAGATCTTAATATATTACTTGAAAATAATATCCCGGAATTTAACCGTCCCCAGTTACCCCAATCTTTAGGGGTTACTAAGAAGCTAAAATTTGTGGCGGTATCATTGCAAGCGCAGTTTGGATTTAAAATTTTTGACACACTTAAGATGCATAGATCTGATACAATCAGGGCTCTGGCTTGCTATCTTTTAGGGGAGCAAAACTTATCTTTTGCAGAAAAATTAACTCTAATTAAGTTGCTTGCCGATGACCGAAACTCGGGTGTTAGAGAGTGGGCGTGGATGGGGTTGCGAAATCATTTTATACAAGAATTAGCTAGTTCTATAAAGTTACTTAGCTCTTGGTCGCAAGATCCAACTGATAATATCAGAAGATTTGCTTCTGAACTCAGTAGGCCAAGAGGTGTTTGGTGTTCACATATTAGAGAATTTAGGCAAGAACCTTGGCTTGGCCTTGAAATAATAGAGCCATTACGATCTGATAAGGCAAAATATGTTCAATTATCGGTTGGTAACTGGCTCAACGATGCGGGTAAAGATCAAGCTGAATGGGTAAGGAATTTATGCAGTATGTGGAGTAAAAACTCGCCTACTCCACATACCGCGAAGATCTGTAAAAGAGCTATGAGAAATTTGACCTAACTTACTGCATGGCTTTAAATTCTTTCTGTAAGCACGAGACTACAAACAAACACGGGCATAGGGGCATACAATATACGCGCAGAGCAGAAGAATATGGAAAAAGCTTCATATAGCACAGCCACCGGGAATAACAGAGTGATTACAGGTGCTACAACGACTTGTCATAATAAAGACGATATATCGCAAGTTTAAATTAAAACCTTGCTTGCAAACGTCAATACACAGGAGGTTATAGCTGACCCAGGCTACGATAGCGAAAGACATATACCAAATGTTGCGAGCTAAGGCCGTGAAGCCAAAGATTAGAGCGCCAAACCATCGTTTCTGTTAGGAAGACAAAAACTGAGCGTCAGCAGAGTGCTGCGTATCAACAAACCAAAGGTTATCATGCATGGAGGAATAAGAACAAATATGGACGTATCATAATCGGCTTCTCTTATCTTTCTGGAGGAAATAGTAGTGTAGGAGTTGTTGTTTGGGTAATGTCTCCCTTTTGTTGCCACAACTCGTGGCTCATAGTTGTGGCATATTTTACAAGGTTGCGTTAAGCAAATAATTTCTTTAATTGTGTATGTCACTACGATTTTTATCTTTAATTTTGCTAAAATAGTTTTCTAAACTATGACAAAATATAGATTTTTGTTTAAAGTTAAATACGTTTGTATACATAAACCCATTTCAAAATTTTTTAAAACGTCTAAATGTCTAATTATCTTACTTCAACACACAATCTTAGAGAGTTATACACTTTTAATTATGACTTTTGCAAATACTCTTATCCTTATCTATCGATTCAGAAGTAATTCCTGCGCAATCCATTATTGAATGAAATACATAGGATTGATCAATTTTTAGAGAAATATTACTTTTTATATTGTTAAAAAATATCTGATAATCTTGTTTTGATAATAAACTATTAGACATCCATACAAAAAATGGTATATGAATTTGTTCTATTGGGGCGGATTCTAAAGGAGTTGCATGAGCGTATATTCCATTTTCTCCTAAAGATTCTCCATGATCTGAGAGATATATTAAAATAGCATTGTTTTTATCTAAGATTTTTATTAGCTCAGATAAAAAATAATCAGTATATAAAATACTATTATCATAGGAGTTATTTAGTTTTTCAAGATCCCTGCACTCATTAACAGAGTAATATAATTCATTATTCAAACATGTGGGTTTAAATTTTCTAAAACTTTCGGGATAACGTAAATCATATAGCCTATGACTTCCAATCGTATGCAAAATTATCAAATTATGTTTATTTTGGTTTATAACTTTTTGTACGTAAGGTAATAAATCCATATCATAATTATTGCCAGTTTTAGCAAACCTTATATCATCGCTCAATAAATAATTATTCGCTTCCTTTACAATTTCATTAATCATGCTATAACGAGCATCTTGATTGGAAAACCAATAAGTATCAAACCCTAAACCATTGAAAGCTTGTATAAATGAAGATAAATCTCCTCTATTATCCTTTTGCATAATTCGCTGTACTCCCATAACTGTATTTGTAGCCAGAGAGTAAGCGTGTGGGTAAGTTATCAGGTTCTTAATTTTTGATAGATTTGGTGTTGTGTTCTTTTTATAACCATTGATATCAAAGTGATCACTTCTAGCAGATTCTCCAATGACTAATACCACATTAATATGATCCTTATCTTTCCTGCTAAAATCAAAATGCTTATTAATGTTATTCCTTAACTCTTTATTATTATTATGGAGGAGCCAGTAGTTCTTTGCTGTCAAAATAAAATTAAATGGCATAAACGAACAGAGCGAATTTGATATATAACGAAGCTTGTATGATTTATTTGGAAGTATTATTAGAGCGCTTGAGATAGCAATAATAAGTATAGAAAAATATACCTTCTTACTAATTTTAGGTAGATTACACTTCATTACCCAAATAATCAAAATACATGGTAATATAATAAAAAGCGCCATCCATATTAACAGTGACAAATTAAATAATTCTGATACTTCATTGGTATTAGTAGCTAAAACACTTTCAACTAAGCTACTAGAGATAATAATTTTATAGTAATATTTATAATAATTTATAAAACTAGATAAAATGAACAACAGAAAAATAACAGATAAAAACAATAGCTTAGAAAATGATACAAGAAAACATATAAACCAAAGCGAAATAAACAAAATCATGCTCACGCTTACAAATTCAGCGAGCTTCAAAATTGAATATACATCCAATAAATATAATATATTTGTACTAAATAGTAAGATAGCTGTAAATATTTGGTGCTCTATACCAACCCACTTTGAAGTCATACAGGATCTTCCATCCAATTGTTTAAATTCATACATAAGATACTACATATCGTATTTGGTGTAATTAAAAATTAAATACCATTTAATCCAAATTTTTTACTTGACTCTTAAGGCAGTATCAAAGCCTGGAAGATTTGTAAAAGAGCTATGAGAAATTTGACCTAACTTAATTCTGCATGGCTTTAAATTGTTTCCGTAAGTAAGAGGCTACAAACAAACATAGGCATACAATAAATGCATAAATGCATTTATATGCTACTTCATAAGTAAATATAGAAACAACTCTATTTAGAGAAAATATATTTATGAAGAATAATGACATAACAATTCCGTCAACTAGTGCGTATGCTGCCAAACTAACAAAATTACTTACATAAAAATTGTGTTTTATTCTTAATCTAGAAAGTAAATTTAAACCAACGTAGGATGATACTAGTACTGATAGCAAAGAGGCTAGTACTAAGCCATTAATAAGCTCATCATGAATATAATATTTCAAATTCCACATCAGGGCAAAGCTTATTACCACTGATAATATTATACTGTTAATGGCTTTTTTGATCCCATGCAATTCTGATATTATATTTAGAGTTAAAGCCAAAAAAGTGAACATCAAAGAACAATCTGATATTTTATTGTAAAAATTGAGTAACAGAGTAAATGCAAGTGACATGGCAGTGAGTAATAAGTAAATTTTATTGCTTTTTACTAGGTTATTTAGAACTTTATTCATAGTGATTCCTCTTTATAAGTTGATAGTTTATAAATAGATAAAAATATCAAAACAGGCAAGGATATTCTTATAGTGCTCTGGCATAAAATGAGATCTCTTTAATTGCAACTTGATCTCGATATAGTTTTGATATAGTATCTGGCTCTCATAAATAGTCTTAAATTTTATATAAGGAGAGGTGGCCGAGTGGTTTAAGGCGCCCGCCTGGAAAGCGTGTTCACGAGCAATCGTGTCAAGGGTTCGAATCCCTTCCTCTCCGCCATTCGATACGAGTGGTGGCTTTTTTGAATATATCAAACGGGAAACGCAAGGTAAACTCTAGCTTCTGGCCGTTTAATTTTAGGTTCTGAAATACGAAATTCAACATTTTGCGTTTTTGAGGCATTTCAGAACCTTTGAACGTCTCATAGGCTTCTGAAGCAAGATTTATAAGGGTTGCAGTGGTGTCAGTGAATTTATCGTCTGCTTCTTCATAATTACGTAATAACTGCAGTATTTCATACTGACGATCTTTTAATTGTTGTTTCTTGGCCTGGAATTCTTCCTTACTAAGTTCATTATTAAGTCTTAAATCAACTAATGAATTTAGCTTATTTTCGGTTTCTGTGTGTTCTTTCTTCAAAACAGCTGTTTCTTGGATATGGTGAGATTTTTTAGCCTCATTAGTATTTTTTAGATGCGCAAGAGTATCTTTTAATATTTCAGGATCTTTAATACCTATTGTAGCAAAAATATCTTCAACTTGTTTTAGAATTTTATCTTCTCTTACATATATCTTCTTATTAGAATTCTTTGGGTCCCAAGTAGCTAAATATGTCCATTCATCAATCTTGCCATTTGCATATTTCTTCTTTTTAGTTTCAGCAGTTACAACTTTGCCAGTTATAGCGCACGTTATCAAACCTCTGAATAGAAAGTCTTTACCACCATATTTGAATGGTTTTTTATTCCAACCCAAACGTACATCCTTGCAAGCCATAAAAATTTCTCTTGAAATAATTGGTTGATAGCAATGTGGCCACATTTCTCCTTTGACCTTCATCTGGCCATAATAAAAAGGCTGTTGTATTAAGCGATGTATTACTGCTTTATTTAAATGAAAGTTTTTTTTGCTACGCAAACCCCATTCTTTAGCCTTTCTTGTTATACAACTAAGAGTGTATACTCCTGTTGCATATTCTTCAAAGATTTTTTTTATAATCGGAGCTCGTAGATGATCAACAATTACTATACTATTGCCTTTTTCATCTCGACCATTTAAGTAACCTAAAACTGCTGGACCAATCCATTCACCTTTGCGTAATTTATGGTCTAGACTTCTTTTGACATTGTCACTCAAGTTGTCAACATAAGACTGTGCCATTAACACATTCATTCCCCACATTAATCTTGAATGAGATTGAGAATCTTTATGTATTATATAACCCTCAGTCCTAAAATGTAACTCTATCTTTCCAGCTTTGATTGGTTCTTCTAATAATGGAATTTCTGAAATTCTTCTTTGGATGCGATCAAC
>CAMDSB010000050.1 GCA_945907105.1 Rickettsia typhi
GTTGGTAATAAAATTTCATTAATATACTGACTTTTAAAAGTATAATTGTTGGACTAGAGTAGAGAAATAGTTTAGAAAAACACTTAAATACTTCGTAAAAAGTCACTTTATGCAAACGGCATAATTTTTTTACAATCAACTTAATATATTGAATTTTTTATGAAACTAGTAATTGTTGAGTCACCTGCGAAAGCAAAAACGATAAATAAATATCTAGGTAGCCAATACAAAGTGATTGCTTCATTTGGGCATGTCCGTGATTTGCCCTCAAAGAACGGATCAGTATTGCCCGACGAGGGCTTCGCCATGAAGTACGAAATCTCTGACAAGTCTAGTAAGTATATAAACGAAATTATAAAGTTGGCAAAGCAAGCTGATGAAATATATTTAGCAACGGATCCTGATCGTGAAGGGGAGTCAATTTCATGGCACGTAGCAGAAGTTTTAAGAGAAAAAAAAATCATTAAAGATGATACAAAATTTAAGAGAATTGCTTTTAATGAAATTACCAAAAAAGCAGTTTTAGCAGCGGTTGCTAACCCAAGAATAATTGACTTAGCATTAGTTAATGCTCAACAAGCAAGAAGGGCACTTGACTATTTAGTCGGATTTACTCTGTCTCCCATTTTATGGCGTAAATTACCAGGCTGTAGGTCCGCCGGGCGAGTGCAGTCTGTAGCCCTCCGTATTATTTGCGAGAGGGAAGATGAAATAGAGCGTTTCAAAACTCAAGAATATTGGGATATTGAACTGGATATGCTTAATGAAAAAGGTGATAAGTTTACTGCTATGCTCTCTAGTGTAGATGGTAAGAAACTAGATAAGTTTTCTATAACAAACGAGAAGTCGGCTGAAAAGCTTACAGATAGGTTAAAGGGACAGGATTTTAAGGTTTTGTCAATCCAAAAAAAGCAGCAAAAAAGAAACCCATCGGCACCATTCATTACCTCATCTTTGCAGCAAGAAGCTTCAAGAAAGCTAGGTTTTGGCGCTAAGAAAACCATGCAAATCGCTCAGAAACTATATGAAGGTATTGATATAGGTGGTGAAACTGTAGGTTTGATCACTTATATTAGAACTGATGGGGTGACTTTGTCTACTGAAGCGGTAGATGCTATTAGATCTTTAATTCAAGATAAATATGGTAGTAAATACCTGCCACAAGAGCCTAGAGTTTACAAGTCCAAATCAAAAAATGCCCAAGAAGCTCACGAAGCGGTGCGTCCTACGGATATGTCGTTAATGCCAGAATCGTTATCAAATGAGCTGGACAAAGATCAGCTGAGGCTTTATGAGCTGATCTGGAAGCGGACGATGGCTTGCCAAATGGAGTCAGTTTTAGTAGATATGGTGGGAGCTGATTTGATTAGTGCTGACAATAATTTTGTAGCCAGGGCGACGGGGTCAACGATTGCTTTTGATGGATTTTATAAAATTTATCAAGAAGGTATAGATGATGGAAAGGATGAAGAGAATAAAATGTTGCCGCCTTTGTCTGAAGGCGAACCCATAGATGCTAAAAAAATCAAGCCTGAACAGCATTTTACCGAAGCGCCGCCGAGATATTCAGAAGCAAGTCTGGTTAAGAGATTGGAAGAGCTTGGAATTGGTAGACCTTCTACTTATGCCTCAATTATCTCTGTCCTTCAGGACAGGAAATATGTTGAAATAGACAAAAAACGCTTTCACCCTACCAACCTTGGCAGGTTGGTTACAGTATTTTTAATCGGCTTTTTTACTAAATATGTTGAATATGATTTTACTGCTGACCTTGAAACTGATTTGGATGAAGTGGCTGAGGGCAAAAGAAATTGGCAAAGCTTATTGAGTGATTTTTGGCTGGGATTTAATCAGAATGTAGCAAAAGTTAGCGAGCATAAAATTACGGATGTAATTGATTATGTAGAAAAATCTCTAGATTTCCATTTGTTTGGAGAGGAAGGCACCAAGAAATATGAAGAGAATAAAAAATGCCCATCCTGCTCTAATGGAGCTTTAAGTTTAAAACTTGGTAAGTACGGAGCATTTTTAGCATGCAGTAATTACCCGGATTGTACATACAAAAAAACTGTATCAAAAACTGAAGAAGGAGGAGAGGAAGGAATTCAGGTTGATAATACTAAAGAACTTGGATTAGATCCAACTGGACAAATGGTGTACTTGAAAAAAGGGCCTTATGGTTGGTATGTTCAATTAGGCGAAGCAGTGTCGAAGAAAGATAAACCTAAGCGTAGTCAGTTACCAGATGGAACAAAGCCTGAGGAATTAACTTTGGAGGTGGCCTTAAAGTTGCTTAATTTGCCAATGTTGCTTGGTAAACACCCGGAGTCTGGGGAAGAAATTCATATGGGAATAGGTAAATATGGACCTTATGTAAAATATATGGGCAAGTTTACTTCAATACCAAAGGCCATTGATCCATTCTCTATTACCTTGGCAGAAGCTGTGGAGATTATTGCTAGTAAGCCTAAGGGTAAAGGCAAGAAGTAAGGGTCTAGTGTAAATTAATTGTTTGTAGGGATGTATTTTTGCAGGGAGGGTCGATAATTAACAAACGATAAAAAAGCCGAAATAAAAGTCGCAGTCTTTTAATAACAACCGATTAAAGCCCTTAAATCGGCACTGTTGCAAATAGCTGCATATAGAAATAAACTAGTCAATATTAGTTCAAGATAAAGAGTAGATTTATGAACATCTTCAAACACCGACATTTCAAATACGATATAATTATTCGGGCAGTAAGATGGTATTGCAAATATGGAATTAGTTATCGTGATTTAGAGGAAATGCTAATGGAGATGAGGTGGAGAAGTAGATCACTCCACAATTTACCGCTGGGTTCAATATTATGCACCAAAGCTGTAGATAAACATGACAATACGATTGATTTCTATTTATCCAGAACTCGCAATGCGAATGCAGCTAAGCTTTTCTTAGGTAAAGCTTTAAAATCCATACCAGAGTGATCATCCACTATTCAAGGAATTTACTCGAAAATTATCCAGTAAAGGAAAGCTACCAAGCTTATCATTGTTGCTATTATGCGCAAGCTGCTACATCAAGAGGTCATTTAGCTTATCACATAGACAGCCATATTAGCCAGAGCGCGGGCTTCTAATTGCTAGAATCAACTAATTAAAAAAAGGAATATTGAGACTGTCCAATTGATTGTGGAAATTATTCCAACTTATATTCAAGTTTTAGTGCCAAGTGATGGCAATTAAACTCGAATCCCTGTTTTATGTAAACTTTATGCGCAGCATGTCTTGTATACCCTGTGTCCAAATGAACTTCTTTACACAAGTGTTCTCTCGCAATTTGGATAACATGATCTAAGAGTATTTTACCATACCCTTTATCTCTAGTTTTTTCTTTTGTGATTAAATCATCTATATACAGAATTTTCCCCCAAGCAAGGGTGGTAAGAAAACGAAATCCTATACATGCTACAAGTTCTTTCTCTTCTTCAATGGCAATGATCTCATAGCCTTCTTCACGTTGCTCAATCACTTGGGCAACAAAATCTTCCTTACTTGTTAAATGGGGGCGTAACTCTAAAAACGTATCAAATGATTGCGCAATTTTATCATAAGTCTTTAATGTTTTGATATCCATAATCACCCCTGATATTTATTTTAACAACTGTAAGATTAAATCTCAACTAGTACAGCCTACACAAAGTATATGATTGACTCACTACGTAGTTTCTTTATGAAGCTTCTCTCTAATTTATTTCGTCAAGTTATCGACCTTGATTTTGCAGTAATATTACGCGCAGAAGCTATGATCTAAATGGCTGTATATAGACTATTAATTTAACTAATTAATTGAAAAATTATGATTTGTCTTTTGCCGAGCTTAAATTTTTCTATTTTTTTTAATCCTACAGGAATAAGCTTTTGATTTTTATCTGCAATAATAGCTAATACTGATGAATGTGGCTTTAAATATTTAATTATATTACTAAAAAATAATTGAATAATATCAGGTCTATTACTTTGCCAATTAGTAAGCTGACCATAAGGAAGATCAATAGTAATTATATCTGCGGTAAATATCTTCGTGCTTGAGTTAGTAATGTCATTTTCAAAGCAGTTAATATCAATAAAATTTTTCCTTTCCATTATAATATTTAGAAGATTTATGGAGCTTTTGAGAGCCTCAATATGAGCCGGCTTATTATAATTTTGAACTAATATATTTAATTCATTAATACGTTTATTTAAACCTTCAATTTGTAAAAGTGAAAGATTTTCCTTAGCCATAGTAAGAACATTAAGATCACTGTCTGATGCATAAATGTTCTTTAATTTTTTACCATATAAAAAACCTAGAATGGTTAGTAAATATCCTCCTCCACAACAAGGATCATAGATAATATAAGGATCTTTATTATTATGTTTTTCTAAAATTGCAAAACATCTCATTAAAACTTCGCTTGCTAGACGAACTGGAAAACCACAAAGCCCCGGCGCATTATATAGTACCCTACCACTAGCTAGATCTTCATAAGTCCTTCTTATCGTTTCATACCGGTACTGCATATTATATTATAATTCTAAGTTACTTTCGCACCATTCTATTATTTCTGGAATTGTCTTGTTAGTTGTATCGACAATTAAAGTATTTTGTTCAATCGCTTGATTCATAAGATAATTAGCCCAATTATCCATCTTATTGTTGATAAGTTCTGGTTGATTACGCATTTTTGCTAATCTTAGATGGCGTAGTTTATCTTCGCAGCTGAGAAGAATGATTTTATAGTTAGTAAAACTATACTTAGCAAAAGATTCTTTGATAAATAATAAGTTTGTTTGACCTTCAAAAAAAATTATCTTTTTATTCCTGTATTCGGTTTATATTTATAAACATCTCTTATTTATTAATTTATTTATTTTGTATTAAAGCATTAATTTTGTAATTAAAAGACCGAATAATTTTTGCTTACTAATATGGCCTTCATGTTTGCGTTCTGAATATAAACTTTATATTAGACCATTATTATATGTATTTTTTAAATTAAGAACTAGCTCATAATTTTGTAATAGCCCCTCGTATTGCTGTTGTACAATATTCCGAATTTCCTCAGGTAAATCTTGCTCTAATGCTTTAGTATAAATATCTTTGGCTACACTCTCTGCTCGTTCACATTCTTCTAAGACAGCAGAATTATTATCACTAGACACCATGGTTTTAATATTAAGCCATCCACGGTGTAAAGTTCCAACTATACTACCGCTTCCTTCTGGAGAATCTACTCCTAGTTCTTTAATCTTATTTTGCAACACCGATACCGCCTTTTTACAACCTTCGGCTCTTTCGAGGAAAATTTTTGTCAAATTTTCATCTTCAACAAGTTCAGCTGATGTACGAAAACCTTCTTCGCCGTCTTTGATATCTCAATTAAATCATTTAAAATAGTTATAGTATTTTCATTATTCATAACTTGACCTCCACACGCTTAGGTTGATATTACCTCTAATGTAGATAATAACCAAAAATTATTGAAATAACCATTATATTTTACGATTTTTATAATTAAAGATAATTCTTATGTACAATATTACGTGAGCTTATTGAATTTGCTTAGTCTAACATAAGGTTAACTAAAAACGTGAGTAGGTTTGTTGAAGTGGCATACAGCTGCTTAAGGAGGTTATTTATAGGAAAACAAACTACTCCACAACAATACAATATATGAGTAGGCTTACGAATCTATTTAAGCGTAATCGCATATTTACTTTATCACTGAGAGTTAACCATATGTTAATAATATCTTGTTATAAATACAACTTAGGGATTAAATAATGAGAATATAGAGGATACGAAGTTAGCCTAGAAACACTTAAAAGGGAAAAAATATGTACGATAGTAATTATAGCAAAATGATAAAGAAAATTCTTCGCTTGTCAGCATCATTGGGCAAAATTGAGTATAAAATAGGAGATAACATGATAGGTTTTTATAAAAACCAAGCTATGTTCGGTAAGTTAGAAGATGATGTTCTTTATTTGCTCAATTCTAGTAATGGATTCGATAGAATAGAAATGGGGTTACTGTTCCAAGATGAAGCTTTTACAAAAAAAGCGCAAAATGCATATAACACTATAAAATAAGATTTAAAAACATTTTCCTATTGAGTCATTTAATATCGGTTTTGGTGCAAATTTAGAAAGAGAATAGAATAATTTGTAAATGCAGGCTTTTGAAGCTTAGGATTAACTATTTTTAGTTATAGACATAGAAGAGTCTTTTAACAAATTGTACTTTATCTAAAACAGATACTCTTAAGTAATGCGTTTGCTTTTGGATTAACATGGCCATATCTTCTATACCAAAGATACATCTTCTTGCTAACAGTTGTCTCTTATGTTAATTTTTAAAATGTAACTTTTTTTTTAATATTTTTTATACATCTATAATTTGGAAATTAGGAGCAATATTATATTATGACAGAACCAACTTCCTTTAAATTTTCACGTATTACCTCTGCTTTTATATTTGCAGGCGGAATAGTATTAGCTGGATATTTTATTAGTAATTCCCTATTAAAAGCACGTTTGCATGAAAGATATGTAATAGTTAAAGGGCTTTCGGAAAGAGAGGTGGTAGCTGACTTGGCTATTTGGCCCATAATTATTAAAGCTACTGGTAATAATCTTACCGAGGTTAATACTAAAATAGAGGAGGACCGCGATAAAGTAATAAAGTTTTTAGTAGAACAAGGATTTAAAGAAAATGAAGTTGAAATGGGTAACTACATAGTTACAGATTTGCTGGCGCAAACTTATAGAAATGATACCTCACAGGAGTTTCGTTATATAATTAATGCAACAATTATGATCAAAACTCCTGAAGTAGAGCTTGTTAAAAAAGTTACTCAATTACAAAATTTATTAGTACAAAGCGGGGTTGCGTTAGGTAACAATGAATATAATGGTCCCTTCTATGAATTTACAAAATTTAATGATATTAAACCTGAAATGTTAAAGGAAGCTATAAAAAATGCGCGCAAATCAGCCGAGACCTTTGCAGATGATTCTGGCAGTAAAATTGGGCTATTAAAAAATGCTAA
>CAMDSB010000051.1 GCA_945907105.1 Rickettsia typhi
TATCACGACAAATATCTAACCATTTAGTAGATAAAGCAGTACAGCACGCTCAGGAGCAGAGAGAAACAAAATCAGCGCCTCAACACGTACAAATTACCTAATCTTAAATATCTTGACGTATCGGGGAATGATATTACACGTACTGGTGAGGGGTTTTTTGCTAGTGCTTTACAAAACCCCATAGTTAAAGATATAATGATAACTATAAAGAAATACGCTACTATTTTAGGGCAACAAGTAGTAAAACCAGCTTTAAAAGAATTTATAGAACATGCAGGTAGACAGGGTGTCGATATAAGTCTTATTTCTACAAATAAAGAAACGCTAGAATATTTTAAGGATGGTGGAATAATTGTTAAAAATATAGCAGTTGGTTATGCGAAATGTTCCTATAAAGTGATTGAACTATTATTTTTAGATATGACAGCACCAAGTTTAACGATAGATTATCTTGTTAAGCAATCTGGTAAAAAAGTACTTAAACAAGGGAATTTTCAGATTTGTGTTGCTATGGAAACTTACGATGCATTTGTTTCGCAAGAGGGGTTGGACTTAGCGGTAAAAGCTGTTGACTTAATTGGAAATGATGAATGAATATTTTAAATATATTGTTTAACACCTGCATAAAAAAATATTTTCAATTTAGAGGAAGAAGTGATAGAAAAGAGTATGCTATTTTCCATACAATTTGTTTATTTCTAAATATTGTATGTGCAATGCTAATTTATGCTGGATTGACTTATCTCCAGTATTTTTGGGTAATTAACTTAATGTTGTTAATTCCAACCTTTAGTTTAACCTTTAGAAGATTGCATGATTTTAATATAAGTGGGGGGAGTTACATTTTGTTCAATTGTCTTTCCTTTATTATAATATTTTTTTTAATGGTAAAAGATGGTTCTATTCAAGGGACCACCCCAATGTCATTAATAACTACTATTTTTAGTTATTCGACATTGATTCTGCAATATTCAATATTAATCTTCTTTAAAGGCACGCCTGGCCCTAACAAATACGGTGAACCTCCTGTAGATTAAGAAGAGCATACATTGCTGGTCATTTACAGAAAGACGGTTTTTTTTATTTACAACTCCTGGTGCAAAAATGTCTGAGCATATGGCACGCTTATGTAAAAAGGCAGGAGAAGGAGTTATAAACTTCACTTGGGGATTTTTAAATGCCATCCCTAAAATCATTACTTCCCATTGGCAGCACTACTTGTTCCTTGAAGCAAGCTTCACTATTTTCCTTGAAGGTTTAGCAGATTTTTTAACAACTTTAACTTGATTAGCTACTCCAAAATGCTTATCTAATAATTCAACCATATGGCGATCGCGCACTGCAGCGCTCTTTCTTCCAGTAACTACACCAATCAAGCTTTTGTTGCCCCTTGTGGCAGACGTAATCAGATTGCAGCCAGCAGGACCTGTATAACCGGTTTTTAGACCTTTAGATCCTTGATAAGTGGCCGTAACCCTGTTATGTCCATTAATCGTTTTTCCTTTATAACTAAAACTTGTTTCTCTAAAAAAATGGTAGTACTGCGGAAAATCACGCTCGATTGCAATCGATAACTTTGCTAGATCAACTGCAGTAGTTACTTGTTTTGGATCATGCCAACCAGAAGCGTTGGTAAAGTTAGTATTTTTCATTCCAAGCTGATGTGCTTTAAGGGTCATTAAGCGAGCAAACTTACTTTCAGAACCATCTGCAATATTTTCTGCGACAACTCTAGATACATCATTGGCAGACTTAATAATTATAGCCCTTATTGAATCTTTGACGCTTATTTTCTCCCCGGGCTGAAGATATAGTTTTAATGGCAATGCTTGTGATGCGTGTTTAGAGACATAAAACTTATCATTCATCCCTATTTTACCTGATTCTAGGGCTTCAAAAAGCATGTACATAGTCATGACTTTAGTCAATGATGCTGGATAGATTATCTCTTTTGAATTACTTGCATGAAGAATTTTACCAGTTTTACCATCCACGATTAAGCTTGTTTGTATAGGTAAAGAACCATGTTTTCTTGCTTTTGTATTTTTTGTTGTCGTCGTCGCAGAAGCATTTGTTACTAAAAATAACACCAATAAAAAAGAAGATAACTTCTTAAACATAAAAAACCTTATCAAAATTCCCCTAATTGAGGGTAACATAAAAACGTTTGGAAAAAATCAACATATGGCAACATGAATAGTCATATTTTGCTGTATGTTGTTTTTTCTTCAAATCTTTTATTTAAATACAATAATAAAAGTAAACCAGGAAGCGCTAAAAATACAGTCATTATAAAGTAATTATCCCAACCAATTACCTTCATAATTGAACCACCGAAACCTACTATAGTGTGGCTAAACAACCCAGATAAACTACTAAGCAGTGCATATTGTGTGGCCGAAAACTGTTTGTTACACAAATAGCTTAAATATCCAACGAGTGCCGCATCTCCCATTCCAGAAGCTATATTTTCGATGCTTATTGCAATCATTAAAGCCTTGGTATCGTGCCCTTGGTGATGCAACCACACAAAAGCTAAATTTGTTACAGCTTGTGCAATTCCACAAAATATTAAACCCTTTATGCTACCATAACGATACATTATTACGCCCCCAAGGTAAGCTCCGCAAATAGTTGCAATTAAACCAAAAACCTTGGTGATTGCACCAATTTCTTTAAGCGTAAAACCAAGATCCATATAAAATGGCATTGCAACAACGCCAAGCATAGCATCACCAAGTTTGTAAAATACTACCGCGAGCAAAATAACTATTGCTCTATCGCGCTTTAAAAAATCAGCAAATGGATCAATTGTCATAAGCTTCCAAGAAGAGATACTTAGTATATTGATAACTTCTTGTGCAACTTTTGGCTCTTTTAAAGTCAGAATAAAAAATATTCCCATAAAATACAAAGAGCTGATAGCTAAAAAAGCAATATTCCAACTATAATCTTCAGCAATAAAAAACACCCCAGCAACAGCTATTATCCCACCTACTCTATATCCAAATACTGCATTTGCAGCAGCTACGGAAAGCTTTTCTTTCTCAATTGTATCAATTCTAAATGCATCAATTACTATATCTAGGGTTGCCGAGGCTATACCAAGTGCAATGGTCAGAATGTAAATCATCCCAATAGATTCATTTGGATCTAGTGTACTATATAAAAATATAATAAACGCTATTACACCAGATATTAAGCACATCCAACTCTTACGCCTTCCTATACGATGAATTATCGGTAGTTTCAGATGGTCTATTAAAGGAGACCAAAAAACCTTAAGGGAATAAAAAGCCCGCGCTGCAGCAAAGGACGTAATAATTGCAATATCTATATTTGCTCCTTTCATCCAGGCTGCAATGGTAGAATATATAATAAAAAGTGGCATACCACTGAGGATTCCTAAAATAAAAATTTGGAACTGCTTGTAATCAGTAAATAACTTAAGGATATTTGATTGATGCATAGACAAATGTAAACACGACTCTAGATAAAAAAAATAAACCTAGAGCATATATACATTAAAGTCAAGTTCAGTAAACATCATTAGATTAGGTAACGCAATCTCATGATATGTTTTATATGCCAAATTAACTAGATTACTTCTGATTTCTTGTTTTAAGTACTTCCTTTAAGTCCTCAGTATTTGCTTCTTTTTTAGGATTAAAAAGGTTGCCTTTTGCTGTAACGCTCATCTTTGCTGGTGCATAGTCTGTAGAGCTACGACCGTATTTCGGTTTAGCAAGATAGAAAGAAAAACTTGAAGTTGCATCCACGTTAAAATCGTACAAATTAAATGTAGCAGCCCCTTGACCAATAGAATACTTAGTTTTGAATGCTATAGATGGCATAGTAAATATTCCTTTTGATAGCTCTACACTCGCCTGCAGATCACTCACTTCAGTTTTATCTAGAAGAAGAGTTTTATTTAAGTCCTCGTTAAACGAATTAATATTATAATTCGGATCACCAAGTGTTTGAATAAAATTATCGATAGAAAAATTATTTAAAGTAGTATCTTTGGTTACAATATTTGACTTGGTATAAAGATTATATAACTGCTCATCCAGTTTTTCCCCATTTGTTGACCACATTCCACTTGCGCTGATAACCCCACCAGAATTAATCACTTCTTTAGGCAATAATTTAGAAATTTGCTCTATCTGGGCCGAGTTCAAAGCATATACAAAATTCAAAGTATATGGCTGAAGCAAAATACTGCCAGCTGATTGCAAACGACCTCCAAATAGGTCAGCCTCAAACTTAGAAATATCAATCAAGTTCTTATCGTTTCTTGCTAAGAAAATAACCTTACCGAGACTAAAATCACCTTGATATATATTGGCAAGAGAAATTCTTGTCACTATGTCTATTTTACTAAGATCAAAGTTATTTAATATATTTTGTTTGAGCGCTAGCATTGCCGGAGCCGAAAGAAAATTAACTCCAACGGAACCATTATTTATATCAATCTTTACACTTGGTCTTATGCTCTGCGCTTCTAAAGTAAGATTAGTATCTATCCAGTCAACCCCATCTTTTATATATAATTGTTCAACAGATACTCTTCCAGGAGAAAGATCTAAAACAAAATTTACATTCTCATATAGTTTTTTATTTAATGTAATGTAATCAAAAGTAATATCAAAGCTACTTATGGAGCTGATCTTTCTTATAGGAATAAACTTATTTAAATATGTCTCCTCTTTCATATTTTCCGATAAGTTACGAAGATATGCAAATGCTTGAGATAAAACTGGAAAACTATTATTATCAATGTTTACCGAGGTAAACCTTATATTAGCATTGGTTCTTGGCGAGTTGCCAATGAACTTAGATGAAAGATTGCCCATTACTTCTGTTTCATGAGTTTTAATTAGAAAATTCTGAAGTGATATA
The DNA here is from genome assembly GCA_945907105.1 of Rickettsia typhi. GTDB lineage: Bacteria > Pseudomonadota > Alphaproteobacteria > Rickettsiales > Rickettsiaceae > Megaera_A. The sequence goes on from CAMDSB010000051.1 coordinate 4,903, forward strand.
TCAACTGAACTAAATTTTATATCAGACGACAAGTCAAACGGAATAGGTTTATCTGTTCTGACCTCCTTACCGCCAAAAAGTTCTACAAAGTCATTTAAGTCTTTATGATTCAAAACAAATTTTCCATCAAAAATGCTTCTGAAAGAATTCTGAGTTATACCCCCACTAAAGTTAAATTTTCCATCTTGATCCACTTGACCAGAAAAATCCTGTATAACAAATTTACCATCCTCAACTTTTATTTTTAAATTTACATTACTTAAAGAGTTGTTTTCATCAACCTTAACTTCTTTAGCTACAAAGCTTAAATTTAAATTGTTCTTGCTAAAATCAAACCTACTATTAGCTCCAAATCTAACGACACCTCCTATAGATTCGTCTGTTTTAGAGTTTAACCAATTAGCTAGATCTATTTTGCTAAATTCAATGTTTATATCTGAAGTAAATGCAGGATCCTTACTTAATTTCATTTCACCCTTACCTTCTAGCGAATCGGAACTAATAATAATCGACTCAATGCTCAACCCTTGTTTTAGGGGCTTAATATCAAAATTAATTTTTACTTCCTCATTACTTCTAAGATAATGCCCTATATTGCCAAAATCAGGAATTAATTTTGCAATTTTACTTGATAAGTTAGTAGTTTTTAATTCTGCTTTTCCTTCTTCCAATAGACCATCTTTATAAGTCTCATTTAATTTAAAATTATAGCTTGTATCCTGTACATCGATTTTAAATACTACATTATTATTCGCTGATTTTTCAAATGAACCATTAATACTTCCTATGTTGTCGATAGACCCTTCAAAATTTGTCCCTTCATTCCCACTGGAAAAATTAAAATTATTAATTGTAAAAGGTATGTCATGATCTGATTCAACAAAGATAAGTTTATTAACTTTAGCCTTTACTGAGAGGGCTTCTTTCAATATTAATTCAGAAATAAATTCACCATGACTTAAAAAATTCACATCATCATTATTCAGATGAACTACAGCTTCTCCAATTGTTAACTCCTTAATTTCTGGATTAAAACGAAATAAAGACCCTAGTAAAAATTCAATTTTTATATCTTTAAGAGCAATTTTACCCTCTTGCTTAATCTCATCAATAACAAGATAGGGTACTGGGAATTTTATAATTCTAAAATTATTTGCTTCAAGAGTCGCCACATCTATCCTGGTACTTTTAACAAATTCTTGGTATATTTTTGTAAAATCGGTAAATGCTATTGATGCACTTACCGCCCCCATTATTATTAGGGCAATAATCACCTAGCTGATAAATAGTTTTTTCATGCTACATTAAATCTAATTATATAAAGATAGAATAAGAGTAATGGTTTTTTAGAAATATATCAATCAAAGATCAAGAAATGAAAAAAGATGATAGATTAATTTTAGTT
>CAMDSB010000052.1 GCA_945907105.1 Rickettsia typhi
AATTCTGACTTGCATATGAAAAATAAATAATGTTTAATTAATTAAAAATGATTTTATCCCATGACACAATCTAAAGCTATTGAAAAAATGAGTTTTGAAGCTGCGCTTGCTGAACTTGAAGAAATTGTAAGAAAAATTGATACAGGTGAGGAAGATCTTGCCAGCGCCGTCGAGAATTTTGAACGTGGAGTGCTGCTCAAAAAGCACTGTGAATCTATGCTAAAAAACGCTAAGTTAAAAATCGAAAAGATAACGAACGTAACTGATAAAGAAGTGCAAACTGTTGAGGTTGATCTTTAGTGGTCCTTAATAGCTTTTTAAAAATGAAATTGATTGCTATAATTTCTTTAGCAATAATCACTATCACTATAGCCAATATTATTGGTAGTTATTTAGTTTTACCTGGGCAATTACTAGAGAAAAAAATAGTTATTATTAAAGCTGGTCTGTCCACTCATGAAATTAGCTTAATTCTGGAGCAAGAAGGCATAATAAAGCATCAAATGCTATTTGAGTTTATTAGTAAATTATACGGGGCCTTTAAACCGCTCAAGAGTGGTGAGTATGAGTTTACAAAAGCTATTTCGCCATATCAAGTACTTACAAGGCTTGCCAGTGGTAAATCGGTAGTTCACCGATTTACCATTGCTGAAGGGCAGACGGTTAACGAAATTATTACAAAAATAAATGCTGAAACTAGGCTTTTTGGACAAATTAATCTCAATATTCCAGAAGGTTACTTAATGCCATCAACTTATTTTTATACGTACGGTGATTTACGTGAAAAAATTATTGATGAAATGCGCAATGGTATGTCAAAGGCTCTGGATGTTGTGATGCTGAAACTTAAAGAAGACTCGCCTTTGAAGACTAGGAGAGATGTACTTATTTTTGCTTCGATAGTAGAAAGAGAAGCTGGTAATGACAAAGAGCGCCCAGTAATAGCTGGAGTCTTTATCAATCGATTGAAGAGAGGAATGAAACTTCAAGCTGATCCAACAGTGATCTATGCTATAACTGAAGGAAAATATAAGTTGAATCGGGCCTTAACGCGCACAGATCTGCAAATTGATTCAAAGTATAATACATACAAAGCAGAGGGGCTCCCACCGGGGCCAATTGCTTGCCCTGGCGTGGCCTCCCTCGAAGCTTCAGTGTTGCCCGCAAAGACCAATGCCTTATATTTTGTTGTTGATGGTACTGGGGGACATAGCTTTTCTAGCACTCTTGAAGAGCATAATATGCATGTTCAGAAATTTAGGCAGCGAATGAAGGAGCAAGAATCCAAAGAATAATATAAATTTATATTAATATTATAAGAGAAAGTTCAATATCTCGTTCATAAGCTTTGGTAATTCTTGCTGTCGTTCAATATATCATCATAGTTCCGGATATTGTTCTAAGATATCACCAACTACTATACTATCAAGAAAATCGGAATTCTCAATTTTAACACAGCTACCAACATTATGGCTATAAGCTTCTATCGCGACATCTTTGGATAATATTCCTAGGTCTTTAAAATGCTTGCATACAAGTTTAAGCTGATCGCTATTTGGCATATAGTGGCCACTACCGTTAGTGATCTTTGTAATCAAACCATCTTTAAATTTAATATGACCACCACAAGCTACTGGCTGTCCATAACCATACATTGGAGTATCATCTAGGTAAGTTTTACCTTCTGTTCCTTTTAAAAAGTACGAATGGCACATACCATAGCCTTTTGCATTAACAAACAATGTACCATTTTTGTTAACAACATAATGAGTACCACAGTCTGCTACATTATTTATATCACTATCATCTAATAATTTATCAGTAGCAGTTAAATAAACTTTTCCTTCTTTTATATAGGTTTTACTTTGCTCTTTTATTTCAGGTAAATTATTTTGAGCCAACTCCCCACCTTCATTACCCGAGGTTTGAGTAGTTAAAACAAATTTATCATTTTTGAAAGTATATTTTAGTTGAAATAGAGTTAAAGCTTTGGTTGCTTTTGAACTGTCTTCGTGATTATTCTCTAGAATTTTTTGAACTAATTGAGGCCCATGCTCCTGCTTAATAAATGCTAAAATCTGAGAAGAGCAAGTATTGTTAAAGGTAGAAGATTTAATTAAAGTTTTGGCAATTTTAAATATCTCTTCCATATCACCAGAATTAACTATTTTTAAAATTTTTGAAGTAGGATGATTAAACTTAGCTGCCATCTCTCTGCTCCAAGAAGTAGAAACATCAAAGTAACCTTGATAATCAGACAAGTCTATTGCTTCATTTTCTTCTATGAGAAAATTCGTAATTATTTGGTTTTGACAATTAACGGCCTTGATTAATAATTCCTTTTTATCATATTTTTCTGCTTTTGAGATCAAAAATTTAGTCATTTCAATTCCTGAAGGTTGAGAATTTACAAGACTAATTTCCAAAGCCTTATCCCAAGATAATTTTATACCTTTACTCATTAGATACTGTAGCATATCCAAGTTACTATTTCTTATAAGGGGCTCCCAAAGGCTGATATCTCCAAAGTAATTTTTATTTAGATCGGCGCCGTTTTCTATAAGTAATTCGCATATATATTTGTTACTAGCTGTTACAGTTTCGTACAGGGCAGAATTATGTACGAAATCAGATTGAAACTCAGCACCATTAGCAATTAAATATTTAGCGATAATTTTTGTAACAGGAGTATTTAATCTGATAGCAATGACTAAAGGTGATGTTTGAGTAGGATTTATTGGGTTTATTTGCGCCCCAAGGGTAAGACATGTGCTAATTGGATCTAATGTAAAAGTCTCTATAGCCATTTGAGTTGCCACCGCTAAAGGCGTTATAGCATAATCTATGGTAGGATTTATGTTTGCTCCTAACTTAACTAAGTATTGGGCCATAATCTTAGAACAAGGACCGTTTACTTTTATAATTTCAGTTAAAGGGGAAAAGCGGCTATTTTCAGGGTTTAAATGAGCTCCTAACTTAATTAATCTATCTAATGTAGAATCTATGTGTTCAATAGAATCAGCCAAAGATGCAACATTACAAGCCGCACCAAGCGGTGTTACAGTAACGTATTGAAATTCAGGGTTAACATTCACCCCTTGTTCTAGAAAAAAATTTATTATTTTAGTATTTTGGCTATATATAGCATAAGCGAAAACAGGAACCATTGAGGGATCAAGTGCATTAACGTTTGCACCTTTGTTAGTTACGAAATCTTTTACGGTTTCAAAATCACCTGCTTGAATAGCTTGGAGAAAAGCTGGAGTTGCAAATTCCGGAGCCTTGTATGGAGTTTTCATAATATTAACTACCTATTAATTAATGTGTAGCTAATATACCATATTATTAATTAATGTAAATGATTAATAATGGGATCAGGTTAATTAATTTAGCAAATAGATTTTTTTTACTTATCTCTGCCATGTTAACTTAGCGGTATCGCTTAATATATTATTATGCTTGGATCAGCTAAGGCAATTTCTTATATCACTTAACGCCAAGCTTTAGACCAATGATTCCTATCAATATCATACCAACAAAGACAATACTATTGGTAGAAATAGGGTCTTTAAGTATTAGTAAACCATACGCAAATACGCCTACTATTCCAATGCCAGTCCACACCGCATAGGCAATGCTCATAGGAATGGTTTTAGTTGCCAGCCCTAGAAAAATTATGCTAAGACCCATTGAGACTATTACTAAAATTAAGGGGAGAGTAATTTTTAATCCATCGCAGTATTTTATACCCACGGCCCAGAATATCTCAAAGATACCAGCTATTAATAGATATAACCACGCCATGTAAATTAACCTATATAATTTATAAATTAGTTATCGGAGAATAAAATCAATTTTATTGCCAATCATAATATCAATACTGTCCGCTGCAGAAGGGGCAGGCACGAACTCAGTGTTAATCTGGATATCCTGCTTTGGAGACATGTCAACGTTATTATTCTGATCATCAATTTTTGAGTCAATGATTTTGCCGTTTTTATCAAAAAATCTGATTCTGACTAACGGCATTTTAACTATTGTGGCGGCACTGTTATGAACTTTGTAGCTAATAGTTATCTTGTCTAGATCCTTCTGATTTTGTACTTGAACATCTTTGATACTTAAATTATTACTATTAAGGAGGGTATTAATTCCAAGGCTAGTTGGAAAAACCATAATTATCATAAAGATTATTAATCCTATCATTACAACCGGCATTACATAAAGATATGGTTGAATTTTAATAGGTAAGAGGGCTGGTAAATTTATGCCATTGCCTAAAGGAGTTGTTACAAGTGGTTGCGTTCTTATCGGTTCAATTCTCAGCTGATCAGCTAGTTTGTGATGCCAGACATGAGAACATTTTGAGCACTTAACTTTTCTACCCTCTTTGCCAATTTGTTCTGGCTTTACTACAAATTTTGTATCACATTCTGGGCAGGCGATATACATATGTTATATACTAATTGGCTTTGCTATATATGAATTTTGACAAAAACTATTTACGTAAGAATAAAATACAGCTATTTATATTTGTATTCAACCTTAAAAAGATACGATATAGCTCCTCATGGAAAATTATATTACAGCAATTGAAGAGCTTTGGCAAACAAGAGATACTCTAGGCAAAAACGAAGAGCAATTTGCTAAAGGAAAATGTATTATAGATGATATAATTTCTTTACTTGATAATGGGAGCATTAGTGTAAATTATAAAAAAGATGGTCAATGGCTCGTTAATGAGTGGGTGAAGAAAGCAATATTACTCAGTTTCAAAACATCGGAAATGAGAATTTTTGATGGAAGTTTTTCAAAATGGTACGATAAAATCGAGCCCAAATTTGCCAATGGTGATGAAGAGCAAATTAAGCAATCTAATTCAAGATTTGTACCAGGTGCTTATATCAGAAAAGGAGCATTTATCGGTAAAAATGTTGTAGTGATGCCTTCATTTATTAATATAGGAGCGCATATTGGGGATGGATCATTGATTGATACATGGGCTACGGTTGGGTCGTGCGCATATATTGGAAAAAATTGTCATATCTCTGGGGGAACTGGTATTGGTGGTGTACTTGAACCTTTGCAGGCTAGTCCAGTAATTATTGAAGATAACTGTTTTATCGGGGCGAGATCGGAAATAGCAGAAGGGGTGCTAGTGGAGGAAGGTTCTGTTATTAGCATGGGAGTGTTTATTAGCGCGTCCACTAAGATAGTCAACCGTAGCACGGGCGAGATTATTTTTGGTAAAGTTCCTGCTTACTCTGTTGTTGTGCCTGGCTATTTGCCAGCAAAGGAACATGGAATGCCAGGGCTTTCATGTGCGGTGATCGTTAAACAAGTAGACCAAAAAACCCGCCAAAAAACAAGCATCAATGAATTGCTTAGAGAATTCTAGTTTGTTGTGTTAAAGAATGGTATCAATTTAATTTATTACCCAGAATAATGAGACAAATTATTATATTTGGTAGTTCCCGGAGCTTTGGAAATACAAGAAAAATCGTAAATGACGTAATAGCACAATCTAATATAGATTTAGTGGATTTAAATACATTAGATATTACTCCATATGATTATGAACATCGTAATCAATCTGATGATTTTATACCGCTTATAGAGAGAGTGGTGACTTACGACAAAATTATTATAGCGACCCCAGTATAT
>CAMDSB010000053.1 GCA_945907105.1 Rickettsia typhi
AAAATCTCTAATTTATTTAGACAAAAGGCGGTTTAAATAAATATGGTTTCCAAGGAATTTTGGTTTATTATATCTACTTAAACCTGTGAAAAACAATTTTTATACCCAATAACTAAAGATGGTACCAATTTTTTATATTAAAGAAGGCAATTTGAGTTTTGCTGACAAAAAGATCCTATTAGATCTTGAGCTTTACGTCACGCGGGGTGATCGGATTTGTTTAGTTGGCCGAAATGGGTGTGGCAAGTCAAGTTTGATGAAAATCATTGACGGTGAATATGAACTTGATACTGGAGAACTATTTGAAGATCCAGCGATTAAAATTAGTTACTTAAAGCAAGATATGAAATTGCTACTAAAGGGCAAGATTTATGATTTTGTATTATCATCGTTTAAAGATAACTATGATAATAATAAATACCAAGCTGATATTATTCTAAAACAGCTTGAAATTGATGGTAATACTGAGTTAGAAAATTGTTCTGGTGGTCAGATTAGAAGAGTATGTCTAGCTAAAGCACTAATCAATAATCCTGATATTCTTCTACTGGATGAACCAACGAATCATCTAGATATTTTGGCAATAGAGTGGTTAGAAGGTTATCTGAAGAACTATAATGGAGCTGTAATTTGTATAAGCCACGATCGCACCTTTCAGGAGAATATAAGCAATAAAATCTGGTGGATTGACCGTGGTATATTGCGCAAATCCTCTAAAGGGTTTAAGTACTATGACGAGTGGCGAGAGGAAATAATTGAAAGTGAAGAAGCTACTTTGCGCAAGATGAATAGAAAGCTTGAAGTAGAGAAGGGGTGGCTTAATGCTGGTGTTACAGGCAGAAGAAAGCGAAATCAAAAAAGACTAGCCAATTTGCACCGCCTTAGAGAGTCGTACAAAGCTCATCAATCTCATTTGCAGAGCGCGAAAGCTAGGCTACAGATCGAGCTGGCTGAGCAAATGCAAAAAACTAAATTTATTATTGAAGCAGAGAACATTTCTTACAATTTTCCTGGCAAAAAACTGTTTGATAACTTTACTTTTAAAGTAAAAAAAGGTGAAAAAATAGGCGTAATCGGTCCAAACGGTATTGGTAAATCGACGTTTATTAAGATACTTATTAAGGAAATAGAACCCGAAATTGGCAAAGTTAAGCATGGCACTAATCTTGAAATTACTTATTTTGATCAATATAGGTCAGAACTTAATCCAACACATAGTTTGAAACAGACATTATGCCCAACGGGGGGGGACCAGATTTTTCTTAAAGGACAATCTATGCACGTCGCTGGTTATTTAAAGAAATTTATGTTTGACCCTAAGATCCTTGGAGACAAAGTATCTACTCTTTCAGGAGGAGAAGCTAATAGGTTGCTTCTTGCAAAAGCTTTGATAAATCCGGGTAATTTTTTGATACTAGATGAGCCAACAAATGATTTAGATATGGACTCACTGGAAATGTTGCTTGAAATTTTGGCAGATTACACGGGTACACTAATCATAGTTAGTCATGATAGAGATTTTCTAGAACGCTTAGTTACAAGAACATTAGTTTTTACTGGTGAAGAGATTATTGATCTTTATGGTGGGTACACTGATTATCTAACTTATCATAAAAAAGATATAAAGGTAGAAAAATGTATCAAGAAAAAAACTATTAAAAATATACCCGAAGATACAGTAAAATCTCAGAAATTAAGTTATAAATATGTAAGATTGCTTGAATCCTTACCAATCGAAATTGACCAGTTAGAAAAGAACATAATGGATATTGAGTCTAAGCTATTTGAAAGGGACTTGTATGTGTTGAATAATGATAAATTTAATAAGCTTACAGATAGTTTATTAAAAGCAAAGGAAATGCTAGACCAAAAGATAACAGAGTGGCTTGAGGTTGAAGCTATAAAAGACAAATTAGAAAAATAGGTTTGTTTATTATGTCTACTTCGATAAAATTATACGTGATATTATGCAGCATTTTCTGTAGCGTAATAGTAGCTGGAAATCTAATATTTCAGAAATTTATCATTCTTGATTTATTTGCCCAAAGTTTTGAAATTTCTGTCGGTGTATTTTTGTACCCGCTTACATTTTTAATATCAGATCTGGTAACAGAATTTTATGGTAAGAAAAATGCTGAGTTGATGATAAGAACCGGAGTGATTTGTAGCCTTGTTGTACTTTGTCTAATTACGGTTGCTGACTTATTACCTGCAACAGATTGGTCGGTAGTAGACGATAGTACTTTTCATCAAGTATTTAACGCATATGGAGTGGCCTCTTTTGCCTCTATTATTGCTAACTACTTAGGACAACTTATTGATATACATATTTTTTCGCATGTAAAAATTTTGACTAAGGGTAAGCATTTGTGGATAAGAAATAATGTCAGCACCATAGTGGGTCAATTTGTCGATACTATTACAGTCGTATCTATCTTATCGATTTTTTCAATTATTCCCGTAAGTCAGTTTTTTATAGTTATATATGGCAGCTTAGCGTTTAAAATACTAGCTGCCTTACTAGATACACCATTTTGTTACCTAGGACATTACTTTATGCGTAAGGTGGAGTTTACCTCTGTTATTCATCTCCCCATACTCGCGGACCAAACTAAGTAATTAAAATCTAAAATTTTGACATTATCTAACCCTTACAATGTATAGAAAAAAGGCATTCTCTGAACGATGATAAATGGTGTCAGCAGTAAATCAATTTGGGCTCACGTGGGTAATTTTAGTGTGATCCCTATCTGCCTAAAACATAAACAAATGTGAATAGAAAAAGCCAAACGACATCAACAAAGTGCCAATACCAAGCCGCAAATTCAAAACCGAGATGACCGTTTCCCTTTAGAAAATGTCCTTTCTTAGCCCTAAAATAACACACAGTTAAGAACACTGTCCCTAGCATAACATGCAAGCCATGAAAACCCGTTGCTAAATAGAAATTTGCCGCATACACACCATCCGTTAGCTTAAATGCTGCATGGTGATATTCGTAAGCTTGAAGCATTGTAAAGCTAATGCCTAAAAGAACTGTTATACCTAGTGCAGCAACGGAGTTTTTTTTATCGTTATGAAGTACTGCATGGTGAGCCCAAGTAACAGTTGTACCAGACAATAATAGAATTAAAGTATTGATAAAAGGTATGTCCCAAGGATCAAAAGTTTTAATTCCTTCTGGAGGCCATACGCCTTTTGCTACTACCCAAGGGCCTTCAAGTATTCCAGCGGGAAATAAACTTACAGAAAAGAATGAAAAAAAGAAGGCAAAGAAGAACATTATTTCTGACATAATAAATAATGACATGCCAATTCTTAAGCCAGTTCTAACACGCTCAGTATGGTATTTGCCTGACCTACCTTCTTCGATTACATCTGACCACCAGTTCCAGGTGCAGTAAATGACCGAAACCATACCAAGCCCTAAAACAAATTTACCACCTGTGTGCTCATGCATAAACATCACCATGCCTAGCGTAAGAGCAAATAATGAGAAGGCAGTAGCAATAGGCCAGTAACTCAGTGCAACTAAGTGAAAAGGATGTTCTTGATTTGATGCCATTTTTTTAGTGTCTTTAGATTAATTCTAACTTGAATTATAAGCAATAATAAGCATTATTGTCTATTATTTATTCACTATATAGAGAAATTAACCATAGTTTGGTGGTGTAAGATTACGCTTTTCACTAGACTTCTTCCCAATTACTCTACGTCTCGTACCTTGTAAAAACTATATGATAGGGTTATGGTGTCGATGTCGTCCATTTCTGGGTCTTTATCAAGGTCTGCATCAATAAAGAAAGAAACTGGCATTAGTACCTTTTGGCCACGTTTAAGAAGCTGTTCTTCAAAGCAAAAGCAATGTATTTTTACAAAGTACTTACCAGCTTTCATTGGAGTGACATTATACACAGATGTGCCGATAATATCCTTATCACCGATGTTTTCCGATTCATAAAATATTAACGCAGTTTCTCCCGTAGTAACATCAGTTCGCCTTTGTTTGGGAGTGAATCTCCACGGCAAGTCTTTATCAACATTGGCATCAAATTCAATGTTAATTTTGCGATGTCCTTTATTAATTTTAGAAAAAGCTTTATCTCGCGTAGTGGTTCCACCAAATCCCGTTGCTTTACAGAAAAGGTTGTAAATTGGTACCGAAGCAAAGCTTAAGAGAAGCATACTTAAAAATAGGGCAATAATCGAGAATGCTATAGGTGCATTTGATTTTTTATTCATATAGAATCACAGCTACTGATAATCTCTTTCTAAGAAAGTCTGACCTAGATATACTTCTCGTACTTCTGAACTTCCAACTATCTCAGAAGGTTTACCCTCCATCAGTACTTTTCCATCATAAATAATATAAGCTCGATCCACTATATCTAGAGTATCACGAACATTGTGGTCAGTAATTAAAATGCCAATATTACGATTTTTTAAATGTGAGATGAGTAATTTTATATCTTTAACTGCGATAGGGTCAATTCCCGCTAATGGTTCATCTAAAAGAATGAATTTTGGGTCAGATGCAAGTGTTCTTGCTATTTCAAGTCTTCGTCTTTCACCACCCGACAAAGTACTAGATGACTTATTTTTCAAATGACTAATTGAGAATTCGTCCATTAACTCTTCGCATTTAGATTCTATTTCTTCTTTGCTAATTAAAGTTATTTCAAGTATAGCACGGATATTATCTTTTACCGACAACCCTCTGAAAATTGATGATTCTTGAGGTAAGTAACCCAAACCAAGTCTTGATCTTGAATACATTGGTAAATTGGTGATATCTTGATCATTTAAAGACAGCTCCCCTAAATCAGCTCTAATTAAGCCGATAATAATGCTGAATAAAGTAGTTTTTCCAGCGCCGTTTGGCCCAAAAAGCCCGACCACTTCTCCTTGATAAAGGCAGCAGTTAATATCCTTCAAAACTGGCTTTCTATCGTAAGATTTGGACAAATTTTTTATTACAAGCTTATTTTGCATTAGGCACTGCTTCTATAGATTTTAGTTTAGCAAAGTATATCATTTTATCCGTTACTAGTATATTAGCATCTTTTTGCATTCGAACGTTTCCAAGTAAAGTAAGTTTTTTTGCTAAATTGTCAAATTCACCACTATCAGCAACAATAATATCAACATTGTTTTTGTTGCTTTTAATAGCTTTGATTGTTGTAGGAAAAACAATTTTTATTATTTCCCTTTTGGGGCCTAAATCAGAATAGTAAATAATTATCTTATTGGTAGAAATATCTTGGTCTTCAAATACAACTCTTACATTATTTTCGAAGGTTGCTGATAAGTCTTTTTTGTTGAGTGTAAGATTATCGCATGTTATTTGAATTTTATCATTGGCCCTTAAAGTTTGACTGACACAAATCATCAATAAAAAAATTAAAAATCTTGCCATTATCTAGAAATCATCCATGTCAAATACTGACTCTACATTACCTTTGAATCTAATGATTTTAGAATAATCATCAGAGTCAAGTTTGTCAGCTTTAATATATGAATTAGAAAAATCTACTATTAATGGAACCTCGCTATTTTTATTATGAGTGTTAATATTTAGATTTAATTGACCGGATTTTAATTTAATACCATTGAAAATTACCAGAACATTATCCTTGAGTATAATTTTTTTTGCA
>CAMDSB010000054.1 GCA_945907105.1 Rickettsia typhi
AAAATCAATAGAAAAATTTATTTCCGAACCATTTTGTAATTGTTTTATGTGCCAATTATTCTTTAGATAACGAAAAGGCCCCGAAATCGCTTCAGTTTTTATTAAGTAACCGTTCTCTCTCTGCTCTTTTACGACCCTAGATATATAGCTTTCCGAAAACCCTTTAAAACTTATTTCTAGCTTTGCTACAATTAAATTATCTTCCTTTGATAAGATTACAGCAGAACTACACCAAGGTAAAAACTCTGAATATTTCTCAATATCCATAACAATTTCACTTATTAGATCAGCATCGCACTTCATTAATTTAGTTTCCTTAAACGAATGCATCACGCAACACCAAGAAGTTTATTTCTTGCATTACGCATTTTCTTAAAATCATCACCAGCATGATAAGATGAGCGCGTAAGAGGAGACGCAGATACCATAAGAAACCCCTTGGTCTTAGCTACTCTCTCTAAATAATTGAACTCTTCTGGCGTAACAAATCTATCAACAATTGCGTGTTTCTTTGTCGGTTGTAAATATTGGCCAATTGTTATAAAATCAACATCTGCAGCTCGCAAATCATCCATAACTTGTAAGACTTCGTTATTAGTCTCTCCAAGGCCGACCATAATTCCAGATTTAGTAAAAATCTGTGGATCTAGTTTCTTGACATTATGCAATAGGTTAAGCGAATGAAAATAACGTGCTCCTGGTCTAATTGTTTTATACAATGAGGGCACCGTTTCTATGTTGTGATTATACACGTCTGGCCTTGCCTCTACTACAGTCTCAAGGGCTCCATCTTTCTTCAAAAAATCTGGTGTCAATATTTCAATCGTTGTATTTGGTGCTGAGTTTCTAATTGCTTTGATGCACTCAGCAAAATGCCCAGCTCCTCCATCTGGTAAATCATCTCTGTCTACAGATGTAATCACAACGTGCTCCAGGCTAAGCTTGCCAACAGCTATGGCCAGTCTCTCTGGTTCGTGCGGGTCAAGTAAATCTGGCTTTCCAGTTTCAATATTACAAAAAGCACATGCTCTAGTACAAACTGAACCAAGTATCATAACCGTTACATGCTTCTTCTCCCAACATTCTCCAATATTAGGACATGCAGCCTCTTGACATACTGTATTAAGCTTCAGACTATCAATTAAACTCTTAGTATTTTGATATTCTTTAGATATTGGAGCTCTAACTCTGATCCAGTCGGGTTTTTTTTCTATCATATCCACTCTCTAATAGGCGAAGTCATTTACCTATAACACCTCTATTACAACTCAATAATATTCGATTTACGCGCTAAATGCTCGATACCTATAATATCAGTTGTAGTTATGAATGTCTGCAACTTAGTTGATGTAATATAGTCGGACAGTTGCTTTCTTCTCTCTTCATCTAAATGCACAAATAGCTCATCTAATAATAAAATAGGGACAAAGCTAGTGCTTTTAAGAATGGATTCAATTGATGATAAAATAATCGATATTAACAAAGCCTTTTGCTCTCCAGTCGAACACAGCCTTGCTAATCTCCGTTTGACTCGATGACTTACAATAAAATCAGTTCTATGTACGCCAAAAGTAGCCCTACCTGAATAAGAATCTTTTACACGACTATTTAGCAACTCTTCTTTGTAAAGATCAGTATCACTTGCTTGAATTGTTTGCTTTGCAAATAGCCGACTAAGTTCAAGATTTGCTTTTGGAAAATCTGTGTCTAAAGAGTCAATAGATTTTTGCATGAGAGCAATGGCTTCTTGCCTTGATGTATTAATAGCTATAGCTTCTTGGGTTATTTTATCTTCAATTAACCCAAGCCAAGATAATGTGGACTCCCATCCTCGCTGAGCAAGCGCTTTATTGCGCTCTTTTATATAATGCTCGTATTTTGATAATCTCTTCACGTGCTGCGGATCAAAATTATATACTATTCTGTCCAGGAATCTTCTTCTAATACTAGGAGATGCAGTGAATATACCCTCCATTTGAGGTGTAACCCATATAACATTTAAGAAATTTGTTAATTCTGTACTGGGAATTTTAGAACCATTATAAGAAATTTTTCTGCTTTTTTCCTGGAGCTGAAAATTAGTTGCGATTTCTGCTATTCCAAGCTTACTATGTATCTTAAACCTAGTTTCCCAACTATTTTGTCCATACTGGCACATATCATCAAAATTAGCCGCCCTAAGACCTTTACCTGGTGATAGCAATGAAATAGATTCTAGTATACTAGTCTTGCCACTACCGTTTGGACCAACGATAATATTTACGCCATTTGAAACATTTAGAGATAAGTCTAGCAAATTTCTAAATCCGACAAGGGATAAGCGTTCTAGATATACATTTTCTATCCTCATATTAAAATGAGTACGTGATTTTTATTTGCTTAATAGTTCGAGGGGTTGCTTCTATAATCTCAGCTACTACCTGTTCGTTAATATGAATTATGTCTCCTTTTTCGGGAACACATCCAGAAATTGCCATAACTAATCCGCCAATTGTATCAATCTCTTCATCTTCATGCCCTAGCCTAATACCGATCGCTTCTTCTATATTTTTTATTTCCACTCTGGCACTTGTAATTATAAGTCCTGGGCGTATTATTTTGTAACTATCTTCATCAGCTTCTATATCATGTTCATCGTCAATTCTACCGACGATTTCTTCAATTATATCTTCAATCGTTACTAACCCATCAGTACCACCATATTCATCAACCACAACAGCAATATGAGTTCTATTTATCTGCATTTGAGCCAGCAAATCAATAAGCTTCATTGAATGTGGAGAAATAATATGCTTTCTTATTAACTTCTTTAAACTAACTTTTTTAGAACCAGCAATTACTGCAAACAAATCTTTAATATGAATAAAACCGACGATATTATCCAAACTTCCTTTATAAATTAAGGTTCTGGTATGTCCATGCTCTAGGATCGATTTACATAAATCCTCTATTTTTGAATCAATAGTAGTGGAAGCAATGTCGGATCTGGGAATCATTACATCTTCTACCGTTTTTTGAGCAAAATTCTTTAGATTAGAAATAATTTTATGGCTGTTGGTCAAATGTTCGCTTAGGGAATAGTTATATTCCCCCAAATTATCTAACGCGTTTCGCTTATCTTTTTTTATAAATATTTTTGTAAGAAAATTTCTTATTTTTGAACTATTCTTATCAGTCGAATTCTTCGATTGGGGCATAAATATGTAAATTAAAATGTTTTATTTTATGTTCAATACGGTGACTTAATGCCGATGCCTTCTAAAATTTGAATTTCTAAAGATTCCATCGCTTGAGCATCTTTGTCTTTAATATGGTCGTATCCAATTAGATGTAGTATAGCATGAATTACTAAATGTTTAAAATGATCCTGAAAGCTAATCAATTTGTTTTTAGCCTCCAGAGCAATAACTTCATATCCAAATGCTATATCACCTAAATACATATAGTCGCTATCTGGTATAAATTCAACTATTTTACGCCAGTCTATTTCGATATCTGAGAACGATAAGACATTTGTTGCTTTATCTTTATTCCTGAATTCATTGTTTAGGGATTGCATTTGTTTAGCTCCAGTCAGAAGAATAGATAACTCTAATTCTTTAACCTTTAAAAAATTAGGATATCTTGACAAGACAATAGAAGCCATTTCAGAAAATAAACTCTCATTTACATATGGTATATTATCCCACTCATCTGATTCCTGTGCAATCTCGACAATAATGTTCATTAATTTGATTTGATTTGATGATTCGTGTATCATAACCCTTTTACAATTAATATAAAAGCTGTTTTAAAACATATCTAAGATAGCCTTACTTGTGCACTACGTCGAAAAAAACTTAAAAATACAGGAAGAAGGGTTAAGTCAGTAAACTCAAAAGAAGATAAGAAATATGATACTAATATCTCCATCTATACTTTCAGCTGATTTCGGCAACTTAAGAGCTGAAATAGAAGCTCTAGAAGATGCTGGAGCAGATATGATTCACATTGATGTTATGGATGGTCATTTTGTGCCAAACCTAACTTTTGGCCCTGCTGTAATCACAGCACTAAAAAGATATACATCTCTACCTTTTGACGTACATTTAATGATCGATCAACCAGAAAAATGGATCCAAACCTATGTCGATGCAGGAGCTAATCTAATAACGGTTCATCCAGAAGCAACAACTCATCTTGACAGAACTATTTCCCAAATCAAATCTTATGGGGTAAAAGCCGGTATCTCATTGCTCCCCACAACTCAAATCAACGTTCTTGACTTTATTATAGATAAGATTGATCTAATTCTGATTATGACCGTCAACCCAGGTTTTGGCGGACAAAAATTTATGATAAACCAACTTCAGAAAATATCGGCTATCTCTTCCATCATAAAAGAAACTGGTATTGTTCTTGCCGTAGATGGTGGTATTAATGAGGAAACTGCAAAATTATGCACAGAAGCTGGAGCTAACATGTTGATTTCTGGGAATTATATTTTTACTGGCGATTATAAAGAAAGAATAAATAACTTGAAGAAATAAAAACAATTAAAAAGCTAATTTTAATTTTTATAATATAATATTTTATCATGCTTGTACCCTCAACCTTTGCTGAAATCGATACACCCTACTCGAACTTAGAAGCAGGCCATTTACCAGAAGGCTTTGTATATCTTAGTAACATCTGCCCAACTATTGTTCAAGATATAAAATATGCAACAAAGGATAATTTTACCGGGGAAATTGTCCCAGGTTATAACTCTAACATAGCAATCCTAACTAAAGAAGCTGCAGAGGCTATAAATTTGATTCAGCAAGAGCTTGCGCTCCAAAACTTGAGCTTATTAATCTGGGATGCCTATAGACCTACACAAGCTGTAGATTTTTTTCTTTCTTGGGAAAAAATACTAGATGATAATGATATTAAGGCAAAATATTACCCTGACTATGAAAAAGCAGAACTTTTTAAAATCGGCTTTATTGCCCCTGGGCATAGCTCGCATAGCCGAGGATCAACGGTAGATTTGACCATTATAAACAAGGAAACTAATAAAACCTTTGATATGGGAACTGATTTTGATTTCTTTGGAGAGAAATCCTATGCAGAATCCACCCAAATATCTGAGCAAGCTAAAGAAAATAGAAAGATTCTAAAAAATATAATGGAAAAATATGGATTCAAAGGTATCCCTCAAGAATGGTGGCACTATACTTTTAAAACCGAACCATTTCCTGATGAATACTTTAATTTTACTGTTGGTTAGGGGTGTTCTTCACCGAATCATTTAATCGTCGCGATTGCTATTTTCCAAATTCATGCTTTCTTTTTACAAAATATTTAATATAACAACTTATAACAGGATAAATTATAGACCAAGTAACAAAATATATTATATTATTGGTTAAACATTACTAATACATATATTAGCAACATGAAAATACTTGTCTGCCAGATAAAACCAAGAGTTGGCGACCTTGAAGAGAACTATAATTCTATCTTAAGGCACTACCAAAACTCTTTAAACTTAAATACAGACATATGTTTATTTCCTGAGTTAGCTACCTCTGGATATTTGGCAGAAGATCTTTTTACTCAGAAAA
>CAMDSB010000055.1 GCA_945907105.1 Rickettsia typhi
AGTAGATGATATAAAATTTAAAACTGATGAGACAAATCCGGAAAAAACTTCCATAGGACTTGGCAAGTACGTAACTGATAAGATTTATTTTGAAATAGAGCGTGGTAGGCAAGCAGATACCACAAAACTCAGAATAGAAGTGCAACTTACACCAAAGATTTCTATAGAAAATGTAACCAAACAAGAAGGAAATACATCGCTTGGAATTAATTGGAGATTTGACTACTAGTATCGTTTAGTGATAACCTGCCATCAAACATATAGAATTAAGTAGCCATAATGACCATCGAAGATCCCAATGTTGAAAATGTTGATTTTGGTAGTGCAATATCTGAACGGTATCTTTCTTATGCACTTTCTACTATTATGTCAAGATCACTGCCTGATGTCCGTGACGGCTTAAAACCAGTTCATAGAAGGCTGTTATATGCCATGATGAAACTGAAACTTGATCCAAGTTCTGGCTATAAAAAATGTGCTAGGGTGGTGGGCGATGTAATTGGTAAGTATCACCCACATGGTGATACTGCTGTTTATGACACGCTGGTTAGACTAGCTCAAGTTTTTTCGCTGCGTTATCCACTTATTGATGGGCAAGGAAACTTTGGTTCTGTAGATGGAGATAATGCAGCTGCTATGCGTTATACTGAATCACGGATGACAGAGATCTGCATATTGTTAATGGAAGATCTGGATAAAGATACTGTTGATTTTCGCCTAACATATGATGACTCCGATACAGAGCCTGTGCTGATGCCTGCCCAGTTCCCTAACTTACTAGCAAACGGCTCTGAAGGTATAGCTGTAGGAATGGCCACGAGCATACCACCACATAATTTACATGAATTATGTGACGCTATAATATATCTGATTGATCACCCAGAAGCTACTTGCAAAGAGATACTCCAATTTATTAAGGGCCCTGATTTTCCAACCGGAGGCACTATTATTGACAGCAAAAATACTATTGATGCAGCTTATGAAACTGGTAGAGGTAGCTTTAGAGTAAGAGCAAAATGGGAAAAGGAAAGCTTTAGTCATGGGTTATATCAAATAGTTATTACTGAAATTCCATATCAAGTACAAAAATCAAGGTTGATTGAACAAATTGCCTCATTATTAATGGACAAAAAAATTCCTCTAATTAGTAATATAAGAGACGAATCTGCAGAGACTATTAGAATAGTTATTGAACCTAAAGGTCGAGGGTGTTCCCCTGAGATTATAATGGAATCTTTATTTAAACTTACGGAGCTGGAATCTAGAATTCACCTGAATCTTAATGTTTTGAGTTCAAGTGGAGCGCCTAGAGTCATGAATATATTGGAGGTTCTTCAAGAATTTATAGCGTTTCGTAGGGAAATAATAACTAGAAGAACTAAGTATCAAATTGCTAGAATAGATGAAAGATTAGAAGTGCTGCATGCTTTAAAAGTGGCTTACTTAAACATTGATGAAGTAATCAGAATTATTAGAGAAGAGGATAATCCCAAAAAGGAGTTGATGAGCAAATTTTCTATTAACGATAATCAAGCGGAGTCTATACTGAATATAAAACTGCGTGCCTTAAGGAAACTAGAAGAGGAACAAATAAACGCTGAACATGAGTTGCTCAAAAAACAACATGCATCATTATATCAAATACTAGAAAATCCCCGTCAATTATGGAAACTTATCAAAACGGATATTGCTAGCATTCAAAAAAAGTTTAGCTTAGAAACTACCTTGGGTGCTCGCAGGACAAACTTTGAGACAATAGAAATGAGTGCACAAATAATTGATATTTCAGCCTTTATTGAAAAAGAATCAATCACCGTTATATGTTCCAAAATGGGTTGGATTAGATCCATGAAAGGACATGGTTTAGATTTATCTAGCATTAAATTTAAAGAAGGTGATTCAGAAGCCTTTATCGTCGAAACTTATACTACAAGTAACGTGCTAATATGCTCTGCAGGGGGTAAGTTTTTCACAGTACTTGGTGATAATTTTGCTAGAGGTAAAGGCCATGGTGAATCAATAAAATTGATGGTGGATATTGATAATCATGATGTAATTAACATTATCCCTTATGTGGCAGGCCAGAAATTATTATTAGCATCCACTAAAGGCAAGGGATTTATCATTAATAGTGATGATGCTGTTGCTTCAACTAAAAATGGCAAACAAATTATGCAAGTAAGTGGTGAGGATAGATGCGTAGTTTGCACTTCGGTCAGTGGAGATATGGTAGCGGTAATTGGTACAAATAGAAAATTACTGGTTTTTTCTATTGATGAAGTGCCAGAAATGAAGCGTGGTCAAGGGGTAACTTTGCAAAAATATCGTGATGCTAAGCTTGGTGATGCTAAAACATTTGACTCGAAAGAAGGTTTAGCTTGGAGTCTTGGATCTAAGATGAGACTGGAAAAAGAAATAATGGCGTGGCGCGCAAAACGCGGTAGTATTGGAAAAATACCTCCTTCAGGCTTTCCAAAGAATAATAAGTTTAATTGACCTGAAGATAAGTTGTATAATAATCCTAGAAACTCAATCTGGGAGAGAGGATGCGCTGGTTATATTATACCATTTCTGTGGCTAGTTCTTCACTGGTATTTATTATTTATCAATTTTGGCCTCCTATTATCTATGCTTTATTTATTATAGTTCCTTATGTATTAATTGGAATACATGACATAATGTCTGTAGGACATACTGTTCTTCGAAACTATCCAGTTATCGGGCATTTGAGGTATTTACTTGAGTTTATTAGACCCGAAATCCAGCAATATTTCATTGAAACTGATAGTAGTGGAACTCCTTATTCGCGAGAAATAAGATCTCTAGTGTATCAAAAAGCTAAAGGAGTTCGGGAAACTATTGCTTTTGGTACTAAAAACGATCTCACTAGTGTTGGTTATGTTTTTTCTTATCACTCGCTTGCTCCCAAAATAGTACCTCAGGATAAAACTAGAATTATGATCGGTGGAGCAGACTGCGTAAAACCTTACGATGCTTCACGATTAAATATCTCTGGAATGAGTTTTGGAGCAATTAGCCCAAATGCCATCAGGGCTCTCAATAAAGGGGCTAAAATTGGTAATTTTGCTCATAGTACTGGTGAGGGAGGGGTTAGTTCATATCATCTAGAAAATGGAGGTGATTTAGTTTGGCAAATAGGAACAGCTTATTTTGGTTGTCGCTACCAGGATGGAAGCTTTAACCAAGAAGCATTTGAACAAATTGCTCAAAATGATGTTATCAAAATGATTGAGATCAAATTATCTCAAGGAGCGAAACCAGCGCATGGGGGTATATTACCAGCAGCAAAAGTTACCAAAGAAATAGCAACAATTCGTATGCTCGAGCCTGGTAAAGATGCTATTTCTCCTCCTATGCATTCTGAGTTCTCAACACCTCTTGGGCTTATGGAGTTTGTTGCAAGATTACGTAAGATCAGTGGTGGGAAACCGGTTGGTTTTAAACTATGCCTTGGTCATAAAACTGAATTTATGGGTATATGTAAGGCAATGATCCAAAGTGGAATAAAACCAGACTTTATAACAGTTGATGGAGCAGAGGGAGGAACTGGCGCTGCTCCAGTTACTTTTACTAATCGTATTGGAACTCCTATTAATGAGTCGATAACATTTGTCCATAACTGCCTTGTTGGAGCAAATCTGCGAGACGACATTAAATTAATTGCTAGTGGAAAAATTGCTACCGGTTATGATATGGTTACCAAAATTGCTCTCGGCGCTGATGCTTGCAATATGGCAAGAGCCATGATGTTTGCACTTGGCTGTCTTCAATCACTTAGCTGTAATACAGACAGATGTCCTACTGGTATTGCTACGCAAAACAAGCATCGCTGGTCTGTGCTTGATGTGAGCGATAAATCGGTACGAGTAGCTAATTTTCAGACACGCACTATACATTCATTCTGTGAGCTTGTAGGGGCTCTTGGTATAGATGACCCAGACCACCTTGATCCATCACATATCAGAAGATATATTGATACTAGCACTAGCAAGAATTTTGCGGCTATATATCCACAACTTCATAAAGGAGAGTTGCTAGATAAAAATTCTACTAGCGTATATGCTGATTTGTGGCATTTAGCAAAAGCAGAGAGCTTTTAAAAAGTTTCTATCCCTTATATATTGACTTACATGACCTGGATACAGATAGTAAATACTAAAATAAATCAATAGATAATATCTCTGCATCATTACCAAGCAATTGTAATACAAAGCTGTTTAAAGATGTATTAAATTCATCGGAATGAGGTTGGAGGTGTGTTTCAAATTTCCCGAAACCTAATGTTTTTCCTGTACCAACTGCAACAATGTAAAATTCTTTTATCTTTTCATTTTCCATAATAGCCTCTCTCATTGACTGTTACACTAAAGCGGACTTATATGTAAGACATTACTTTTGGTAGTATCTGTGCTTATTCTAATGATTTTTTAATCTACTTATGTCTTAGTCTCATGTGTGCTTAGCTTGTTACTCCAAAATGTGTTTAGATAGAAGTCTATATTAAGCATAACATAAACGAAGTGCGCTTTCCAAATAGAATCTTTGTGAAAACCTTAAATATAACTTACCTCATTAACTTATAAGTGTAGCAAAAGACATCGTCAAGGTAATGTGGCTATGGTCGTAGGGTGTTGAACTAAATTGAATTTTGTAATAGAGCAAATTAAGTTGAGTTTTGCGTATTAAAGAATTTAACTAAAGCGTGGTACAGATGAGCAAATTCACTAATTTGACCTCTAATCCCTTTGTTCATATTGGATCAGAATTTCTCCCCCGCGTTCAGGTCTGGCGAATATGGAAGTAAGAAAATTATCTTGCATCCATCAGATTCGATAAGATTTTTTGTTTTTTGAGATTTATGAAACGAAGCATTATCCTTCACCACAAACTGTTCGGGCTTTAGCTATTTTATTAAAAATTCTTAACCCATCTATTAAAAAATTTTTGTATTACACCACCTTTGTATTACATGATCCATTAAATACCATGGGCTCTATACACTTGTTGTTTACCAACTCCGCAATAATATTTGTTCGTTCATAATAGTACGCACTGTCATCCTGAATTTACTTCAGAATCTCATGAGATAGAAGCAGATGCTGAGTCGAGGAGACATGCAAAACCCACTGAGTTCAACATGACAGTAGATCAGAAGATACCGGGTCAAGACCTGTATGACTGTGTTTCTTGCCGGCCATAACTAAATCTAATATTTATCTTATCCATAGTTTGGGTTAATTAGCTAACATATGTAAAGAAAGAATTCCAAATAGAAAT
>CAMDSB010000056.1 GCA_945907105.1 Rickettsia typhi
GTAAAGCAAAACCTTGTATATTAGCTTTGGGATCGCTAATATTATAGCGTTCTAACATCTTTTGTGCGGCATCTCTAACTTCTTCTGGGGATTTTAAATTTAATATCACCCCCCCTGAATCAGATTTGTGAGTAATATCCGGAGAAAGAATTTTTAAAACCATTTTGCTCTTTATCTTCTTAGCTTCCTTATAAGCCTCTTCCGGAGTTTTTACTTCAAACGTTTCTACAATTGGTATATTATAGGCCCTCAATATATTTTTCGCTTCAATTTCAGTAAGCCAATCTTGTTTGTTGGCAATTGCTTTTTGTAAAATATCATGAGATTCCTGATAATGGAATTTTTGATGTTCTGCTTGTGAAATCAGCGATTTTTTTCTGTTATAGTAATATTCTACCATACGCTTAAATCCACTTATTGCACTCTCAGGTGTAGTATAAGATGGAATCTCATTAACAGCAAATAACTGCCGAGCTTCTTCAGCTGGCGCACCTTCTCCAAGCCAAGCAGCAATTAAAATAGGTTTAGGATGTCTATTATTTGCTTTATAGGCATTTAATATTGCTTCCGCAGGCTCTATACTTGGTACAATTGCCACTGGACAGTTTAATACTAATATTGCGTCTACGTTTGTATCCTCCATAATAATACGAAATGCATTTGCATAACGTTCACCAGGCGCATCGCCTATAATATCTACTGGGTTTCCATGAGACCATGTAGTTGGCAAGACTTCGTTCAAACGAGCTATAGTTTTATCTTGTAATTGTGCTAATGTACCTCCAAGCTCTATTAGCTTATCGGTAGCTAGGACTCCGATACCTCCTCCATTAGTTAAGATACATAAACGATCACCCCATAGTTCTTGGTTACGAGCTAGCGTCTCCATCGTATCAAACAATTCGTTCATATCATATACACGCAAAAGACCACAACGCTGAAACACTGCATCGTAGACCTCATCAGATCCTGCTAGAGAGCCAGTATGTGAAGCGGCAGCTTTTGCACCTTCTTCACTACGTCCCGGTTTCAAAACTATAACTGGCTTTACCAAAGCAGCTGCTCTTGCTGCTGCTATAAAATTACGCGCATTAGTAATCGCTTCAATATATAAAATAATAGTTTTAGTTTCAGGATCTTTGGTTAGATATTCAATGGCTTCACCAAAATCAAAATCAATCATATCTCCCATAGACAGGACATGTGTAAAACCTATATGCTTACTTTTTGCCCAGTCAAGGACTGCTGTTACCACAGCACCAGATTGACTGACAAATCCTATATCTCCCTTATCCGGAGTTACATGGGCAAAGCTAGCATTTAGACCAATTGGTGGGATAAGCAACCCTACACAATTTGGTCCTATTAGACGAATACCATATTGCCTCGCTACATCAATCACTTCTTTTCTACGTCTTAACCCATCTTCTCCTTCCCCAGAGCCAAAACCGGCGGAAATAATAACAGCGGCCTTCGTCCCTCTTTTACCCAGCTCTGCCAAAACACTTGCTACTCCAGGAGCAGGAATACAAAAAATAGCTAGATCGGGCGTCATTGGAAGACTGTTAATATCTTTATAACACAACACCCCCTCTATAGAAGGACTTTTTGGATTAACAGGCATAATACATCCATGAAACCCACTTTGTAATAAATTTTTAATAACAACAGAACCGATAGAATTGCTGCGATTACTTGCTCCTATCAAGGCTACAGAATTAGGTTTGAATAAGGGTTGTAAATTGTCTATGCTCATATAATTTCCTCTTAATGTTGTATTACGTATATATAAATAATTGTATCACATAAAAAGAATTAATTAACTCTTGTCGTAACGCAAGTCATAAAAATTATGTTACCATCGATTTAAATGACGCTCATGTCCATTATCCTGTTGTCCCTCTATACTATTAATGTCGTAATATCG
This sequence comes from Rickettsia typhi, assembly GCA_945907105.1. Classification (GTDB taxonomy): domain Bacteria; phylum Pseudomonadota; class Alphaproteobacteria; order Rickettsiales; family Rickettsiaceae; genus Megaera_A. The sequence goes on from CAMDSB010000056.1 coordinate 1,928, forward strand.
CACTAGACATATCAATCCTAACATCAGGAGCTTTTAAACATTTCGCAATATTGCAGCCGATATTTACCCCTACGCTAATACCGCTCTTTTTATAATGTTCTATCGTTTCATCTGTGGTCACGACGCTTATTCGAAAGGTAATCTCAAAAGTTTTGACTTTACGATTCTTATTTTTTTCTCTCTGGACCCAAAACTATTTATAGCTTAAAGGTTCAGATTAGTAATATAATGATATTTATAAAAATAATATTAAAGATAATAATTAATTAGAGAAAAAGTGATGATAAAATTTCTAAAATATAGTGGATTCTTAATGCTAATTCTTGTTTTAGTATTATTAGCCCTCCCTTACTTCATTTCGTTAGATAGCTATCAAGAAGATATAAAAACCAAAATAAAAGCAGAGACAGGAAGAGATTTGTTAATTAAAGACAAAATATCCTATTCTATCTTACCTTTTCCTAAGATAGTGTTATCTGAAGTAGAGCTCTCCAGCCTTCCCGATGAGCAAAAGTTTCCTATACTTAAAGTGGGTAAAGCAAAAGCAACTTTAGCTATTCTCCCCTTGTTTACTGGTAAATTGGTAATTTCTGACATAGTGCTTGAAAATCCTGAAATTCATATTGAGAAACTGAAGAAAGGCGAAGATAATCAAACATCAAAAACACATGACTCCCATAAAAATGAGAGTACTAATTCTTCAACCATTCAGCTCCCAAAATTACCTTTTACTATAGAGCGTTTAGCAATTGAGAATGGAGAAGTACTTTATGTTCAAAACGAAGAAAAAATTGCTTTGGAAAATATAATATTTAGTGATTAATAATTTATTTGGGGAAGGCAGTATGAAATTTTCCCTTAAGAGTAAAATTTTAGGTGAAAATGTTACTGTTAATGGTTCTATTGATGCTAACCAATCGGTGATGCCTATAATGGCCGAATGTAAAATAAAACAGGAAAAAGCTACTCTAGTAGGAGAATTTCGCTTAGACGATTTAAGCTTTGCAGGCGATATAAAATATGAAGGTAATATTCAGCATTTAAGTAATTTTTTCCCTTCTCTACCAGAAGGATTAAGTAAAAAATTTAATTTTACTACTGAGATTACTATAGATAAAGAAAATGTCTTACTGAGCAACTTAAATTTTTCCTTAGATAAAATATTAGCTAAAGGAGAAGGAAGTTATAATTTTAAACGTGGAGTACCTATTTTAAATCTAAATGTAATGCCAGGCAATATTGTTATGCAAGTTAGCACTGATCAAGCATTAAATGGATATAAAATTAATTTAAAGGCACAAACTTTAAAGCCTATATTAGAAAGCTTACAAATAAACTCATTGGATTTCCCCTTACTTTTGAGTAGTAATATCTCGCTTGGAGCTTCGGCCGCCTATGATAAAAATAAGCTTGAGATCAAAAACATTGCTCTACTTTTGGGTGAGGCTAATTTAAAAGGTAGTATTAGTGTTAATTGGCAACCAAGTCTAAATTTAACCTATAACCTTGAGACAAATAAAGGATCCGCCTTAATGACATTGGGAGGAATTAAATCTCCGGTGGCGCTTTCAGAAGTAAAAATTAAAGGAGAAAGTAAGGAAGAGGCTGAAATTTGGCATACAGATACTCATATTACTTTAGCAGGAATTGATAGCCATGTTGTTGGTAAAGTGGATACGGCAAACTCTTACAAAACATCTCTTACTTTTGTTGCCACTGGTCATAATCTTAGTAACAGTTTAAAACAACTTCTTAACCAAAACAACACGTCATCATCTCTTGGAGCTTTTTCATTCTCACACACTATTTCTGGCAAACTGCCTGTGTTTGAAATTACATTAAATAAATACGATCTAACTATTAACAATAAAAAAATGACTTTAAATGGTAAAGCCAATATAGATTTGACTCATAAGCCCAAAGTTAACTTAGATTTAGTAACTTCAGAAATTAATTTGAATGGGTTAAGCAACCAAGGAAATGTAAGTAATAAAGGGCAAGGGGCGGCAGCGGGCAGCCAGAAATCTGGATCCCATTGGTCTCAAGAGAAGATTGATCTCTCTTTTTTAAATACATTTGATGGGGTTTTTACAGTATCTATTCCACGACTTATTAAAGCTCCTTTAAATATAGATGCAATAAAATCTAAACTTCAACTCGCAAATGGTAAGCTTAATCTTGAAACTTTTTTAGGACATATTTATGGAGGTACCATAGCAGCATCTGGACATGTGGTCTCTAAAACAGGGGAAGTATTGTTGAGTACAGAGCTAAAAGACGCAAGACTTAAGGATGTAGTTCCAGACTATAAGGAAATTAAGATTGCGGAGGGAAATTTTAATTTATCCGCTAAGTTACAATCATTAGGTACAAGTGAATTTCAGTATATAAACAACCTCTCAGGCAACATTAATATGGTAGGTACAGAAGGTAAAATAAATGGGGTAAACTTACAAAAAATATTGGATGCCTTAAATAATATAAATGACCTTTCTAGTGTTGTTAGTTTATTGGATACATCATTTGCTGGAGGGCAGACGGCATTTAATAAACTGGAAGCAAATGTTATAATTAAGCAAGGAATCGGTACAATAACTCATTTTAAACTCGAGGCGCCCTCTGTAGAGGTGGGTGCAGAAGGAAATGTTAATCTCCCAAAATACTCTGTGGATGTTAATTCTACTATAAAAATAGATAGACAGAAATTGCCTCAGTTTAATGTTCGTTTGTATGGCTCATTAGATAATATCCAGCGTAAAGTAGATGCTAAGGCATTAAAACAATATTTAGTAGAAAATGTTTTGACTAAAACTATAGATAAAATTCAAGGTGGTAAAGGGGGTGCCGGAGATATTTTAAAAAATATTATAGGTGGTGGAGGGCAGCCAGCTCCATCCTCCGGACCTGAGAATAGCACTGGTGAAACAGAAAACAACACCGGTGACCCATTAAAGAAAGCAACCGACAAGCTTCTTAAAAAAGGGTTAGGAAATCTTTTTTCGAAGTAAATCGACTGGCTCTGATACTGTCTTAACCGTCAAGCACTAAGTTTGGATTAAATTGAGTATTATTTTTAATTACCCCAAAGACAATATGTAGTAATTTACGCATAATGGCCACAATGATAACCTTAGCAGGCTTTCCTTTACTGGAGAGTTTCTGAG
>CAMDSB010000057.1 GCA_945907105.1 Rickettsia typhi
CATCTTAATCGTATCCGTGTTTTTAAGACTCCATGGAGCTTCCTTATCTATATAGATATTAGCTTGGTCAGTGATATGAATTATATTATCCAGAACTTTATTTATTTGAAACTCATTCATGGCAATAATATTTTGTTCTTGAATTGATAAAATCTCAAGTAGCAAAGGGGTGCTATACGCTTCCTCAATATATGATGGTAATACGGGGGGGATACTCGCGTTACAATATTTGAATACGAATGAGCTTGTGCGCTGCAAAAGATTGCCTATCTTATTAGCAAGCTCGCTGTTATTTCGTGTAATCAAATTTTCTTTTGAAAAATTACCATCATTGCCAAAAGTTACTTCCCTCATTAAAAAATATCGAACTTGGTCAAGGCCAAATTCTTTGACTAAGCTAAATGGATCAATTACGTTGCCTAAGGACTTAGATATTTTTTGTCCTTCATTAGTCCACCAACCATGAGCCACAATCGATTTGGGTAACTCCAGCCCAGCCGCCATTAAAAATGCCGGCCAATATACAGCATGGAATCTTAGTATATCTTTACCCACAACATGCGCAGAAGCCGGCCAATATTTTTGGGACTGATTCTCTTTATCTGGGTAGCCTAAAGCCGATAGGTAGTTTGTCAATGCATCAAGCCAAACGTAAATTACATGTTTGTCGTCACCAGGAACTTTAATGCCCCAATTAAAACTGGTGCGCGAGACGGACAGATCTATCAGACCGCTTTTAACGAAGCTAATAACCTCATTTCGTCTCGATTCAGGAATTATGAATTCTGGATGGTTTTCATAATATTCAAGTAGTTTATCTTGCCATTTTGATAAGTTAAAGAAATAGCTTGGCTCTTCGATCCACTCTACTGGCGCTCCAGTAGGTGCTAGGCCTTCCTCAGTTAATTCTTTTTCGGAATAAAAAGCTTCGTCTCTAATGGAATACCAGCCGGAATATTTCCCAAGATAAATATCGCCGTTTTCTACTAACTTTGACCAAAAGTGCCTTACGGCTTGTTTGTGTCTGTCTTCGGTAGTTCGTATGAAATCATCATTAGATATATTTAATGTTTGCATCATTTGACGAAATATCATTGATGTTTTATCAGTAAATTCCTGTGGCGATATCCCATGTTTTTCAGCTGATTTCTCAACTTTTTGACCATGTTCATCTGTACCAGTTAAGTACTTTACGTCTTTGCCAGATAAGCGCATAAATCTGCTAAGAACATCGCATGCTATGCTTGTGTAAGCATGCCCTATATGCGGCACATCATTAACATAGTAAATTGGGGTCGTTATGTAGAATGTTTCTGAGACAGGCATTATGTATTATCTTTGAGTTCAGTGATATAAAAATAGGTTTAAATCAAATTATTATCAAGTTAATTCACTGCTTTTCAGCGTGTCGTTAATAGCTTTTAATAAGTCTGATTGTTTATAAGGTTTGTATAATATAGTAACATCAGAGATAACATGCCTTTTTAGCTCTTCTTCTTGTGAGACCAAGCCGCTTTGAAAAATGAATGGTATATTGGCAAATCGTTTATCTTCTTTTAACTTGGAATATACCTGGTAGCCATTTATACCCGGAAGCATAATATCAGACAAAACAAGAGCTATATCACTTGCATATCTTTTTGCCAGCTCAATTGCTTCGTTTCCACAGAAAGCCCCGACAAGTTTGTAATCGGTAAAATTAGGTATTATTAGTTCGGCTAAAGTATGGCAAACTTTCTCATCATCAATAAATAGTATTATGTTTCTTTTTTTCATAAATTGTGATGTTAATCAGATTGTTTTATAGGAATGTAGAATGCTATTGTAGAACCAATGTCTGAATTGTTTAAGGCAAAAATTTGACCATCATGTGCCTCAACGATTTCACGGCATATCGTAAGCCCAAGCCCATCACCATCTATTTCTTGACCCCTAGACCCGCGAATGAATGGATCAAATATACTGCTTAGTTCTTCTTTGGCAATACCAATTCCTTCGTCTTTGACAGAGATAAGACAAACATCCATTTCATCAACCTTATCGAGGCTAGCAGAAATAATTATTTTACCGTGATTTGAATAATTTACCGCATTAAAAATTACATTAGAAAGTAATTGACTGATCCAAAATTTGTCTGCCAGAGTATAGCATTTTTCATCATTTGCCTCAAACCCAATTGTTATTTTGTTTTTTGTTAAGTTGAGATTTTTACTTTTCTCTACCGTGTCCTTTATAGTTTGTATAAGATCAATTCGTTCGAAATAAAACTCTATTGCATCCTTGTCGCTTTGGTTTGTTAGGATAGAGTTTAAGAGACAAGTGAGATTTTCGCTTGTTTCGACAAGAATAGATAAATATTTCTTTTTTTCAGAATTACTTAAACTATCCCAGTTCTCTAAGAGGTAACTCGATATACCTTTGACTCCATGAATTGGTGTTTTTAGTTCATGACTTAGCTTAGATAAAATAGAAACCACTCGACTCTTTGGCTTAATATTTTTTGTCATAAACTACTCAATGATTTTTTAAAAATTCACGTTTTTAGTCTAGTAATAATGTTATATTAGTAACTTTAAAATTACAATATTATAGAATATAGGCACATATATTTTATATATAACATAAAATATATTAATAAAATACAAAAATCAAGAAATTATATCGCTGCCTGGGGGTTATTCACTATAGGCTTGGCGGTATGCTTACTAAAATATATAAGAAATTAAAATTCATGGCGGAGCTAAATTTAATCATCGGTGTAATCTTACGTTATTTCTCGGTGTTGCCCATGAATCTCACGAACTAGAAGATCTATGACTTGCGTTCGTGATGAGCGGAGGTTTTTTATATAAAATATAACTTTCGGGAGGAAAGATTTATTATTTATTGTGATTTTCCCTGAAATAAGATAGAATGCTTGGTTAAGTATATTTGGTTAGTAAATGCGACAATTTATTACTTTTTTAGTTACCACTTGTATATTCTTTGTTGCTTCTACTGCTCTAGGGGCGGAAGAAGCTTTGTATGTTGATATATATATTAAGGATCATAAGTTTTCCCCTTCTGTAGTAGAGTTACCACAAGGAAGAAAGATTATTATTACAGTGCATAATCAAGATCCAACAATTGAAGAATTTGAAAGTATCGAGCTAAAAAGAGAAAAAATTGTGCTCGGTAATTCAGAAACAAAGATTATTCTTGCTCCACTGAAACCTGGTGAATATAAATTCTTTGGCGATTTTCATCAAGACACTGCTCAAGGAAAAATTATTATAAAAGAGATAGCGAAAGAGGCTGAAAAAGATGTTTAAAATAGCTATTGTAGTTTTTCGTGAATTTCTGGAGATAGCGTTATTACTTGGCATAATAATGGCAGTTACAAAGCCTGTAAAAAACTCAAGAACCTATATAGTACTTGGATCACTCATTGGTATAGTGCTAGCAGCAATATTTGCCCTATCTACACGAAGAATTTCAACCAGTTTTGGGAGCCTTGGCGATGAACTTTTTGACTCGTGCGTAATTCTTCTTACAGCAGCAATAATAAGCTGGACAGTGGTTTGGATGCAAGGTTATACAAAAAAAATTAAGAAAGATTTAAGTAAACTGTCAGAAAACATAACCGCTGGACGTGCCAGTCAGCTTATGTTAGTTTTGGTAGTTGCAACAGCAATACTTAGAGAGGGAGCGGAGATTATCTTATTCGTTTATAGCGTTTCTTCTGTAGAAAGTATCGAAGGTACTCAGTATCTAATGGGGATAGGAATTGGTGCCTTTTTCGGTTTAACAGTTGGTGTAGGTCTGTATTTAGGTCTTATGAAACTTGCGGGTAAATATGTTTTTAAGATCTCAACAATTTTACTTACCATGATTGCTGCTGGTTTGGCAGCTGAAGCAGCTGGCATCTTAACATCTTCAGGGTTTATAGAACTCTACTCCGACCAGCTTTGGGATACTTCTTGGCTTGTTAGTAACGAAAGCATAATGGGTAAAATATTGAATGTCACTATAGGGTATGACTCCAAACCAAATGGCATGCAACTTACGTTCTATCTTGCAAGTATATTAATAACTGTTAGCTTAATGAAATTAAGATCAATTATTTCACATAAAACCGATGCTTAAACTTCTTATAGAATTTATTCCGCTGATAGCTTTTTTTGTTGGTTACAAAGTTGATGGGATTTTGACTGCAACGTTATATACGCTTATTGCCACTATTGGCAGCACAGTAATTACGCTTCTTCTGCGGCAAAAAATTAGTAAAGTTCACTTGATAACTAATGCATTGCTCCTTGTTTCAGCCAGTCTAACTTTATTTAGTGGGAATACTACGTTCATTAAAATGAAACCCACTATTTTATATTGTATATTTGGTTTTGCGTTTCTCATTACAAACTTTAAATGGGAACCAGCAATAAAGGTTGCGCTTGGCAATGCCATACAGTTAGAAAACGATATATATTGGTTACAGCTGAATATAAGGTTTATGTGGCTGTTTTTTACTATGGCTGTAGTTAATGAGTTTGTTTGGCGCACTTTTCCAGAAGAGACTTGGGTTAACTTTAAGGTATTTGTAGCTTTACCAACCACGATTCTTTTTCTTGCGTTTCAGATACCTTACTTGGTAAAGCATAAGGCTCCAGATTCTCCAGCGCCCCCCAATAGTTAAGTCTTATATCAATTATCTAATTTATGCATGGATTTGGTAATATAAAGATATTTGAGCCAGAATATCCTTGACTTAAAGTAGTTTATCTTTTAATTTGTTTCTCATTATGGCGGATGTAGCTCAGCTGGTTAGAGCACCAGATTGTGATTCTGGGGGTCGCCGGTTCGAAACCGGTCATTCGCCCCACTTGCAGTAAATTAACCAGTTTCTCTAATCATTAAATTTGTTAAAGAATGGTAATTTTATTAAGTGAAAAATACCATTCTCTACGATGCACAAAAAGTAGCTTTATTTTATTGTGCTCACTGACTAGTCTT
>CAMDSB010000058.1 GCA_945907105.1 Rickettsia typhi
AGAAGAATCTAAGTTCAAAAAGCTTGTTGCCTAAACTTTTGTAATCTCCATATGAGCCATACTCTAACCTAACCAATCTAAGATTTATTCTAGACCTTGTTTTAGGATCAAGTTTATTTAACCAGCTAGCAACATGGTTTTTTTGATTCTTATCAACAAAAAATCTTACTTCTTTTATTTTCTGCATTTATCTATAACTAATGTTACATGTTGTATTGTCGCACATAAACGACAGTAATACAAGAGTGATTGTGGAAATAAAAAGTATTATATAAAATCTGGATTGTGTTTTTTATACAAATGGCCAGCTGAATTTAATGGGAGTAGCAGGGCCCTAATTTTTGGCGACTTTTTTGACTTATATACTTTCATAAAAATAGGAAATGTCCTTATTTAAAACTTTGGCCAATAAAGCTAATCTAGATGCACTAATTTTATTTGTTGCGTCCTCATATTTTGCAATTTGTTGTTGAGAAACCCCAGCTTTTTTTGCTAAGTCTGAGCGACTTATACCTCTATCTACTCTTAGGTTGTATATTTTTTTGCCAATAAGTTTATCTATTTTATCAAGCTGATCGTCTATATGTTTCATATTTATTTGTCTTTCACGCATTATTCATGAAATCTTATCCATGATTATTTTAGTTTTTTGTTGGGGTTTTTTCTTTTTTTAACTTTTTTAGGGTCGTCGTTCCATAAAGATTCTACTACGTCTTTACCATAAATTTTAATAAAATGCTCCTCTTCCTCCTTGGCCTCTTTCTCGGTCTTAACCCACATAGAAAAAATCGAGAAAGAATAAAGGGGCATTAACAACACTGCCCAATGACTAAAATAAGATAGTGAAAACCAACTAATTAAGCCATAGGTGATATAAATACTCGAAATTCCAAAAAGTCTGTTAGTTAATAATAATTTTTTATTTTTTTCTTTATATTTTAGTAAATGGAAAATAAAGAGCTTACAGTCGATATATGCACTAAAAATAAAGAATATAATTAAAATTATTATTGAAGTAGTTAAAGAAAGAAATTTGCCAAAAACGTTAGCACTTCCTATTAAAAGGATAACACAGGCTAATAGGTTGAAAATTTTTTGAATAGTAGTAAGAGGTTTTTTGGATAGTATAAAAGTATTAATCCAAGTATCAAAGATGTCGGTTTGTATTTTTCTCATAAATTCCTCTTTTTTTCTAAAACAACAAGCTTTTGTTTAATATGCTCTTTATGACTCAACAAGACGAGCTTTATGTAGTAGTTATTTTGTCAGTGCAATCATACCAAACACATAACGCAACTGAAACCGCTGAGACAAAATAAGAAGCGTTGTTGCTAACATATGCACTCCATTACCTCATTTTGAAAGACGCTTGGCATGCACCATGGTGCTTTTAATTATATCTGTTGTCTGCTACTGCAGCTCTATTAGTCTATCACTACCTTTAAAGCTAACAATATTGCACTTTGCAACTTTGGCAAGAGCAATATTATTGTGGTGATTTAATCCGTTTGGAAAGAGGGGCACAGACTTGAATTCACCAATTTCATCGATAGTTACAGATTGCCCAGCTGCAACTAGTTCTTGCAAAGTTTGAGCAAACATATCGACCATAGACTCAGCTACAGTTTCGTCAATACCAAATCTGTTGGCCGCAAATTTCACAAACCCATAATTATTCATATTAACTCCTTCTATTTTAAAATTTAAGTTGATACTTATTTTGTTAGTGCAAGAAAACCAAATACTATCCCAAAGGTTGCAAGCGCCCCAAGAGCTGCTTTCCCAGCTCTTGTTGATCTTTGAAGCATGCTGCCACCGCCAAGCACCGTAAATGCTGGATAAACAAGATAAACAACATGAAGCCAGTGAGCTTCAACTTCTTTAATGAGTGCCTCGCCATAAGGAGAGGTAATCCAGCCGCATAATGTTGCCGCTAGTGCTACTGGAATTATAACATAATTGCTGACCCCAGGGTTTTTTCTCGCTTCTTTCTGATCATTTTGTTTATTACCAGTAGCCATATAGTTCCTCTTTTGTTATTCATACGTACTTTAAATATAAAGTATTGCACGTGTTGTGTCAAGTATTTATTTCTTTTGATAAAAAAATAAGCTTAACTTACACTTGGCTTGGTTTTTACGCAAAATAAAGCCTATTATTAAGTTTTTATTGTTATTTTGTATTTTTTACTTTATATTTAAAGGAATAGCAAAAAGAATAATTTTTAAATACAATGACAAATCTACAAAATAGGATTCGTGAGCTAATGGCTCAAAAGGACATCAATGCTGTTAAAATTGAAAAAACTACTGGGTTAAATAGAAATACAGTCTATAGCATCCTTGCTGGCAATTCCAAAACCCCTAGTGCCCAAAACTTACAGCTGATCGCAAAAGCCTTAGGTGTAAGCTTAGAGTTTCTTCTTCTCGATGTGAAAAAAATAATGATCGAAAATTTAACTGCAGAACAAATTAAAATCTTTTGTGATGCCACAAATTCTGTCACCACCTCAATTATAGAAAAGAAGATAAATATTTCACTAGAAAAGCTAGTTGCTTTAATAAAAGAAGTATACCAATATTCAATTGAGGCTGAAGCTGAGTCTCCTCATATTGATGATAAATTTCTAAGATGGACAATAGACAAATATCATAAATTTTAGTTACATTAAATTTAAAGTATATAAAAAATAAAATAACCAAAATAACTACAAAAATTGAAGAATAAACATTTTTATAGAAAATTTAAATCAAGCCGCCACATCTAATAGGAGAAAAAAATATGCACAAAATTATTTTTATATTTAAAAATAACAAGGTAAACATGCTAGTCACCTTTGGTGTTCTAACATTAATTGTGGTAATAGCTCTAGCCTCTGCTTCTGCTCAAGATATTCCAACAAAAACCTCTGTTTGCAAAGAAGTAGGGCAAGGAAGATACCAAAATCTAGAAAAACTCCTTAAACCGACCAGTAGCTTAAGAGACATCAAGCTTAATAATAAAGGGGAACCTATCTATACTGGGCAACAAACTTTAGAACTAATGACATTAAACGCAGAATGTGGAGTTCGGATAATGCCTTTCACTGGAGTTTTACTTGGTACAATTGAGGATATTGAAAACATTTATACAAAATATTTTAAAGTCCGATAATAATTAAATTGAAACTTACAGACTTATTATGAAAGTATTAAATATTGATCCAGCAACTTGTAAAAGATGGAAATATGCCGATAGAGCTGAATCTGAATTTTTCAAAATTAATGAACTTGCCGAAGATATTCTAAGGAATGGTCAAATTAATCCTGTCCTCATTAGGCTAAGTGACGATAAAGAATATGAATATGAACTATTTGCGGGAGCTAGAAGATGGAGAGCTTGTTTATTAGCACGTATTCCACTTAAAGCAATTCTCACAGACTTTGATGACAAAGAAGCTGCCATATCCCAAATTAAGGAAAATGAAAAAGTTGGAATTTCACCTTATAGTAAGGGACTTTCCTACAATCTTTTGATAAAGAATAAAGTACTTACACAAGAACAGCTTGCAATTAACATTGGTGTATCTAGATCTAAAATCCAAAGCTTGCTTTGTTTTGCAAAAATTCCAAAATCAGTAATAAATGCTATAGATAACACAGACAAAATTTCAGCGCGAGCTGCTAATAGCATTTATTCCCTTTCAAGGAAAGGGGATGAATATATCAATGCTTTAATAGAAATTGCAGACAAGATTAAAAATGGGTTGGCTAGCTATGATATTGAAGAATCCGTTAAAACTATCGTATCAGGTAAAAAGGAAGAGATAGACAATGATATTAGAAATAACAAAGGAGAAATTGTTGCCAGATGGAGAATGGGTTCTCTTATCATTAGGGCTAAAAACAGTACTGATAGAAGAAAGCTCGCTAAATTAGTGGAATATTTTCTAAATGATTAATCCCTAGTACATGTAAGAGAGGATGATTTTCACCCAATCTTTTTTCATTACTAAGCAACTCTTCCTACAAGCCTATCACTTGGCTTAAAGCTAACAATATTACGTTTTGCAACTTTGGCAAGGGCAATATTATTATGGTGATTTAATCCATTTGGGAATAGGGGTACGGATTTGAACTCACCGATTTCATCGATAGTTACAGATTGCCCAGCTGCAACTAGTTCTTGTAAACTTTGGGCAAACATATCGACCATAGACTCAGCTACAGTTTCGTCAATACCGAATCTATTGGCAGCAAATTTTACAAACTCATAATTATTCATAGCAATCCTCCTGTTTTTTTGTTTTACTTGTTTTCGATATTAAAGAAATCAACCAGCATTTTGTTGAATTTATTTTTGTCTAACTTTAAATCTTTGGCAAAATATAGCTTACCATCTTTCCATTTAGCCAGGACTTGACCAGATGTGTTAGTGATAATTTCTTCTTCCTCTTTACCAAACTCTCCATTTAAGATTTCATCAACGAGTTTTTCGATACGTACACTACCGGCACCTTTTCTGATTTCTTCGGCAATCTCGATAAGAGCTTCTTTGTGGGCAGCTGATTTTTTTGAAAGAGCTAAGATAGTTTCCGCAGATCTAGCTGAAACTTTACTCATGTTTGTAACGGCATTCCAGATCGCTTTATCTATTTTCTCAAATGCTAATAAGTTTTGTATCTTTTTTCTGGAGCACCCGGCAATTTCGGCTAATTGCTCTTGAGTTAGCTTACCGTCTTGCTTTAGTTTAGCAAATGACAAGCCTCTTGAGTACTCAGAAAGTCCTAGTTGCTCATTTTCCTTAATCTGGATAGTTGCTGCCTCTACATCTCTTACATTAGTTAATATTGCTTTGAGTGGTAAGTCGGCGGCAAGGCAAGCTTGCAGGCGTCTACTGCCAGCAATTACCTCGTATTTGAACTTGCCAGTGTCTTTTAAGGCTCGAATAAAAA
>CAMDSB010000059.1 GCA_945907105.1 Rickettsia typhi
GCGTACTTATCTAGCACGGAGTTAACAAAGCCAACCTGGCCTTCATCAAGCATGTCACTTGCTATATCGGTATATTCATTAATAATAACGTTGCGCGGTGTTTCGGGAAAATATTTCATCTCACAAATAGATACCCGCAGAGTAGCAAAAAGCAATTTTGGGAGATTGTTTATAGTCCATTCATTAGAAAGATGATTTTCAATAATTTGATCTATTACTTCTATGTTGTCATGTGTATATTTAACTAATTCCTTTAGGTAGTTAAAACTTGGTTTTAGCTTTAGCAGACTTTTTGAATCAAGTTCATAATCACTTTTTATATCTTTGTCTCGATAAAAATCAATAATTTGTAGCAGCAATGCTTCAATATTAGTGTTATGTTTATCGGATTCAAATTGGTATAAAGTTTGAATCGCAGCAATGCGCGCGATAGACTTGCTGTTAAGTTGTGAACTGAGCATCTAAATATTGGGATTTAAAGTAATTTGTTGGGTATTCTAGCAAAAAAATAGCTATTGGTAAAGGTAAGTTTCCTTATTAATGCCATTCTTCAATTTAACTGAAATTGTATTATCGTCCATGATAATATTTATTCGTTTATAACTGCCATTGTTCGTGCATTTTTCGATTGTATTTTTTCTTGTAGATGGTATAAAAATCTAAATTATTTACTTATAATAGGTTATGCGTGTGAATCAAGTTTTAAAGATATTAGTGTTGATGGTTGTTACCATGTTTTCTATGCAAGTGTTTGCAGCAAGAGTAGACAAAGTAAACATCAAAGGTAATCAGCGAGTTGAACAATCAACTATTCAAGAATATTTAGGGATTAATGTCGGAGATGAATATTCGGAGCAGGCAAGAAGTGACGCTGTAAAAAACCTTTACTCAACTTCTCTGTTTGAAAATATTAGCATAGAGTTTAATAATGGATTGTTAGCGGTTAGTGTTGTTGAAACCCCATTTGTTAGCAAAGTAATATTTACAGGAAATAGTAAAGTAAAAACCGCTCTCTTAACAAACGAAATATACACCAGCGCAGGTGAGAGCTTAAAGAAGGCTAAGCTTAGAACGGACGTCGAAAAGATTAAAGAAATATATAAGCGTTCTGGTAGATTCTCTGTACAAGTAAACTCGAAAATTGAATCGCAAGAAAATAATAGAGTTAAAGTTGTCTTCGAAATTAATGAAGGTCCAAAAACGGGAGTAAGAAGCTTATATTTTGTTGGAAATCAAAATTATAAAGATTCTGAACTAAAATCTATAATTCTTACCAAGGAAGCTAGATGGTTTAGATTTTTAGAAAGTAATGACACTTATGATCCTGAAAGAATTGAATATGACAAGCATCTTATAAAACAATTTTATAATTCTGTTGGTTTTGCTGATTTTAGGATTATATCTGTAACAGCTGACTTATTACAAACCAAAGAGGGCTTTATTCTTACTTACTCAATGGAAGAAGGGGCGAAGTATAAATTTGGTAAGACAACTTTAAATAATAAGCTCACAAGTATCAATAATGAAGAAATTTTGAAATTTATTGATAAAAATGAGGGGCAAACTTTTAACTTGAGCGCGGCTCAGAAAAGCGCAGAACGTATTACAGATTACCTTGCCGGAAAAGGGTATCCACAAGCAGATGTTCATCCGGAGATAAAGACTAATCCTTCGTCTGGTACAGTTGATGTGGTTATGGTTGTTGATCAAGCTGAAAAAATATTCATCAATAGGATTAACGTTGAGGGCAACTTAAAAACTGAAGATCATGTAATTAGACGTCAGCTAAAAATTGCTGAGGGAGACGTTTATAATAGAGGAAAAATTGAAAGAGGTGAAAGAAACATCAGAAACCTAGATTATTTTGGAAAAATGTCTCTCAATCTTTCGCCTACAGACAAAAGCGACAGGTATGATATTAACATAAATGTTGAAGAAAAATCTACGTCTTCGATAGGTTTGGATGTTGGTTATAATACTGCAGGGGGACCTTTTGGAAGGGTTTCTTTCCTTGAAAGAAACCTTGTAGGAACAGGTAAGTACCTAAGTGCAGGTGTTCAAGCTGGTAAAAAGAGTATTTATTATTATGGTGGACTAACCGACCCAAATTTTATGGATAGAGATCTTTCTTTGGGAGGAAACGTATTCAGGAGTGAAAATGGTAGTGGAAGCGGGTTTACCGATAAGGAGCTAAACTATTCATTAAAATCTACTGGTGCTAAATTTTCTTTAGGGTACGACATATCTGATGACTTATCTCATGAGATTGATTATGGAATAAAGCGTGATCAGTTGAAAGCTCCGGGAAGCTCATCTTCAGTATTTATTAGAGAGCAAATGGGTAATTTTGTTACTTCATCAATGTCTCATAGTTTAACCTATGATAGAACTGATAGTAGAGTGTTGCCTAAAAATGGCTATATAGTAACTGGTACACAAGAATATGCTGGCTTGGGAGGAAATACTAAGTACTTGAAACATGATCTTGACGGAAAAGTGTTTAAATCTTTTATTGAAAATAAATATACTGTAAAAGTATCTGCTGCTGCTGGTCATATTAAAGGAGTTGGTGGTAAAAAAGTAAGAATCTCAGATAGATTTAATCTGGGAGACTATAGTTTAAGAGGCTTTGCGCAAGGTGGTGTTGGTCCTAGAGATATAGCTACTGAGGAAGGTCTTGGAGGGCAGAAATATTATACGGTATCAACGGAACTTAATTTTCCAGTAGGGTTACCAGAGGAGTTTAATATAACAGGAGCACTGTTCTGTGATGCCGGATCTTTATGGGATGCTGATTCAAAAACAACCAACGGATTTCATAATGACAAATCACTCAGGGCGTCTGTTGGTTTCGGAGTTCTTTGGGTAACTAGAATCGCTCCTATAAGATTGGATTGGGGATTCCCAATTAAGAAGAAAAAATATGATGAAAAACAAGTTTTCCACATTAAGTTTTCTACACACTTTTAATCAGATATTGGTTAGTCTTAGATGAAATGTTTGCGATGGATCTTTCTGTTATTAATTACAGTACCTAGTACTTCTTTGGCACAAGAAAGCAAATTTGTTGCTAAAGCAGCAGTTGTTGATGTTGAATCAATATTAGAACATTCCCTTGCTATTAAACATGTGAAGAAGTCTATTAATGAAATTAGTGATAAAATTCAAAGAGAATTGACGGAAAAAGAAATTAATATTAAGAGCATAGAAGCTGAATTGATTAAACAGCGAGGAGTCTTAAGCGAAGAGAAGTTTAACTTGAAGGTTTTGGAATTTAATAAAAAAGTAAGCCAAACTCAAAAGGAAATGCAGCGTAAAAAAAGCGCTTTAGAAGAAGCTCATTCTAAGGCGATTGCTGAAGTACATAAAAATACTATTGAAGTGATTACTGAGCTGGCAAAAGAATACGGGTTTAATATCGTCTTACCCAGCTCGCAAGTATTGTTTGTTGAAAGCGATATGAACATTACCCTTCAGGTCATAACTAAGCTAAATGAAAGACTTAGTATAGTTGATGTATTATATTCTCCTGATATAGATTATTAGTTTATATGCTTTAAGTATATTTGAACGAGTGGTTAATCGCTACAAGGAATATCTCAATATTTAAATTACGGACAACTCAATTATTTATAATAAAAGTCAATTTGAGATACTATGAAAAAAAATCCTTTAAACGAGACGGAATTTTCCATAATGCTAAATGGAGAAATTGAAGAAGGTTATAGAGTTCTGCCGGGAGTAAAAATTACCTTCGGTGAAGGCTCAATTTTCGAAGGGGTGGCTATAAGTAGCGGGACAACTTTTCGTAATAACGAACACGTGATTAAACAATTTTCATTGGATGCATCAGGGCAACTACAATTAACTTCAATAACATCTGAAGATGGAGGGTTACAATGGCTATCACCGCTTATAATTTCCTCATCCGATAATGCTCAGGAATTTGATAGTGAATTATTGGCACTACCTATGGCAAAACCCCTTCAGCGCTCGCAACCCATAACCCCATCGCCTCATAGCGCAATAGATTTACCTACTTCACCCTATTCCCCTCAGTCTGTAGATGGATCTGAACCGAGCTCTCCAATGTCACAAACTCCTAATAGAGATTTATCACTCCCTTATGATCAAGCTGCGCAAGAGAATCATAACGATCAACCACCACTCTCTGGTGATGATATTCAAGAAACCTCCTCCTCTTGTTGCATATGCATTATGTTATGAGCTAAATTTGATATATAATCAAGCTTAAGGCAACGAGAAAAACTTTAGAGTTATTTTGTTAATAAAAATAAATCAGAGAAATAATTATGAAAATGCAACACTTAGAGGAGACTATAAATTCTATAAAGCTGAGTGGAGAAATTGATCCCGATTACAGGGTTCCGCCAGGGATAACAATAACCTTCGATCGTCACTCAACTTTTGCAGGGATAGTTATACCAAATGGCACAAAATTTTATAATGACGAATACGTAGTCAAAAAATTTGTATTCGATCCATCATCAGGAAAAATATTGTTAACTTCAATTGAATTAACTGCCCAAGATGGTCATTTATTTAAAAGCCAAAAGCTGAGAGCATTGGATCTAGACTCTCCAAAAGATTCTGGCGATGGAGATGAAAGGCTGCCACACTCCAGTCATCCATCAGCAGGCGAATCTGAACCAATATCTCCCCTTGTATCAACTTTTCATAATGAACTACAGTGTTGTTGTATGAATATAAAAATAAGTATTAGAGGTGTTATAAATAAAGGAAAAGAGAGGATTATAAGGAATAAAAATCAATTAATTTGGGGAAGTGGAAAAGAATTAGCGGCAGCAATTTGGATCATTTTATTCAAAATAGAGCAC
>CAMDSB010000060.1 GCA_945907105.1 Rickettsia typhi
TAGTTGGTTTGTAAAATCATTTAAAGTGAGGATCTTCTATGGAATTAAAAATAATTACGATTGAAGACGATATAGATAACGTAAGTTCAGTTCTTAAGAATAAGGCAAGGCAGGTTAATTTTCCATTATCAGCGGAAGATAAACAAATAATTGCTTGTATGCAGGCTATACTTTTTAAAGCAGATGGTGTTGGGTTAGCTGCCCCGCAAGTCGGCATTGGCTATAGTATTGCTGTTGTATATATTCCCGAAAGCGCATCTCTCTTAAGAGAAAATGCTGCCATATACTCAATGCATACTTTAATTAATCCAGAATACACTCCTGTAGATGAACATGATATAGTCAGTGACTTTGAAGGATGCTATTCGGTCAAAAGAGTTTATGGGAAGGTGCGTAGGTATAAATCAATAAACCTAAAATATCAGAATGAAGACGGTGCATTAATAGAGAAAGTAGCAACTGGTTTTTATGCTAGAGTGCTGCAGCATGAGATAGATCATTTGAATGGGATTTTAATTATAGATCGCTTAACCCCTGAATGTGTGCAAGGTACTTTTGCTCAAATGCTGTCTCTAAGACGCGCGGAATTATCAGAAGATAAAAGAAGATATTTTGATAAGCTTATGGAGGTTAAAGGAATTATTATTGAGGAATGATAGACAAATAATAGAATATCCTGGATAACTTAAATAAAAAGCTACTCCTGTTATTCCAAGAGTAGCTTTTTATTAAATAGTGACAATGATCAACTTATAATTTAATCATGCTGTTCTTCAAGGATAAGAGAGTTTCCAAGAACTACAACAGCTTCCTCAATTGCTACAGGTAGTGCTTCTACAACAGGTAGCGCTAGAGGCGGCGCTTCTACAACAGGTAGCGCTAAAGACGGAGCTTCTACAACAGGTAGCGCTAAAGGCGGAGCTTCTACAACAGGTAGCGCTTCTAAAAGAGGGGGCTGTAGTGAGAGTTGACTAATTTCTAACTGAGCTACTACAAGGCCCATAACGCTGCTTGAGCTATGGTCAACTGCCTCGCCTACTTCCTTAACGATTACGTCGCTTAGGCTTTCTGCACCTTCTTCTAGTGTAGCAATGGCACTTCTTCCGGCTAAACCGTCATCTATAAGCCCACCAATTGTCTTAGTTGTGATTTTAGTAGCTTCGTGGCCTATATCAGCAAGACCATCTCTTATATCGTCGCTAACATCGCTTGGCAATTTTACGGCCATAACGTCCCCTAGTTTCTCCACACCATGATCAATAAGGGAGCTAAATATTTTCTCTAATACTGGAGCGAGCTTTGTCCATAAACCCTTGAGAAAGGATAAAATCTTATGGCCTGCAGACTCTCCTAACTCAATATGATATAAAGAGGCCGTGGCCTTCATTAACTGATCTCTTTCGCTACTGTTCATCGATTGAATAGCTTCGATCATTTCTGGTTCGAGATGATATTCTGCTTTCCCAGGGTTTTTTAAAATCATTTTTAAAGCTTCTTTAGAAGCAACAATTACTCCATCTTCGGCTAAATCTTGATTTAGTAACTCGGCTAGGTCACGCTGTTCAAGTTCTAGTAATTTTAGTTTGAATTGCTGTTTAAATAAGACCCATAGACCTTTTGCCTTTAATGAGTTCATACTTGTGATTTCATGAGCTAATTCAGGGGTAACTCCAAATGATAAAGGATCTGCAACAAACGCATCGTAATAATCGCTTAAATGCCCTTTCATTTCTTGATAGGTGTTTATAGTAGTTTTAACGCTTGGCCTTATTAAGATTGAGCTTGCTCTTAGGCTGCTTTCTTTATGTTCTTCTTTATGTTCTTCTCTTTTCATTAGATGCTACCTATTATTTTGATTAGTTACATAATTTACTAGTAAAAACCCTGGTATTATGGATATTTACTAAACACTAGTATGATACATAAAAGTAAATAAATTATTAATTAAAAAATAAAAATTTAACTCTAATTTTTGTGGTATTTCATATAGTAAATACAGGTTTCTTTTACTTGTTCACCGAACCAATTTACTTGATTGAATTTGAGCTGGCATATATAATGCAGAACAGGCTGGTTCGGCATATTTTTCATCCGGAAGCTGAGGTAACATAATAAACTTGAATAAAAATACGATGAATTACATCACAAGACTACTTGCGGGCAGTAAAATAAGATCACTATTATTATTTGTTCTTTCTCTAGCAACTTTTGCCTCTCTGATTTCATATGACCCAAGTGACCCATCTTTTAATTTGGTTACGGATAGCTATCCTAGTAACTTGTTTCTATATTTTGGATCATATTTATCAGACTTGATATATCAGCTTATTGGCATATCAGCATATATAATTCCATTATCCTTTTTGGTTTGGTCTTATGAGTTGTTTCGGGTTGGTCAAATAACATTCCCGAAAACGCGCTTTCTTTTTATGCTAGTGTCTATTGGTTGCGCGGCTTGTGCGGCTGATTATTTTGAGATAGCAATTCTGCCATCTAGAAGTGGCGGCATACTTGGAATTGGATTATGGAGTCTGATTATAAGTATCGATTATGTAATCTTATATAAAACATATACATATGTTTGTTTTGCTTTATTAGCTATAATTTTTCTAGTTATTGCCCTAGGTATTAGTATTAGAGAATATGCCAAGGTGGTTACTTTTCTTATCTCACTTATTAATAAGACTGGTGTTTTTCAAATGCTTGGCAAGAAAATAGGAGCAATTGATGGTGGTCGAGCTTATTATGAATCTGCTGAGTTTGATAGAGTAAATGAGCGTCAAAATATGCAATCTACGCAATTAGTGCGACAGAATATCTCTCCAACAATTGAGCAAAATAATGATTATGTAGTGAAAGAAAAGCTACTTTCTAAACAAATTATAGCTCCACAAGTTCCAATATCAAATGCTTCGGCGCCCCGTTCTCCCGTATCTGTTGTCTCTAGATCAAATGAGGATAAGGAAGATTTACTACCATCTATAGATCTGTTGTCAGATGGTGCTCACCAAAATTTCCAACCGCAAACACACGAAGAGTTAAAACAAAAATCTGAGGATTTACTAGCGGTTTTGAGTGATTTTGGCGTCAAAGGTAAAATCATTGATGTTCGTGAGGGACCCGTAGTAACTATGTATGAATTTGAACCTGCAGCAGGAACAAAGTCGTCAAGGGTTATAGGCCTTTCTGATGATATAGCGCGATCTCTTTCCGCAATTTCGACTCGCATTGCCGTAATTCCTGGCCGTAATGTTTTGGGTATTGAGTTGCCAAATAAGCAAAGAATGTTTTTTCGTCTAAAGGAATTAGTTCAAACTGCAGAATTTCAAGATAGATCTATTATGTTACCAATCATTTTGGGTAAAGATCTAGGGGGGATACCAATGGTAGCAGATCTAGCCAAGATGCCGCATTTGCTCGTTGCAGGGACTACGGGTTCTGGTAAGTCTGTGGCTATTAATGCAATGATTATGTCGTTATTGTACCGATATACGCCTCAAGAGTGCCGTATGATTATGATTGATCCTAAAATGCTAGAATTATCAGCTTATGACAATATACCTCATCTTATGACGCCAGTTGTTACCGAACCAGGTAAAGCTGTTGTGGCCTTGAAATGGGCAGTGAAAGAGATGGAGAATAGGTATCGCTTGATGTCGCATTTGGGGGTGAGAAGTATTGCTAATTATAATACAAAGCTACAAGAAGCTGTAAAAGAAGGGCAAGTTCTCGAGCGCAAAATTCAAACAGGCTTCGATCCAGAAACGGGTAGACCTTCGTACGAGTCGGTGCCAATTGATATGAACAAAATGCCATTTATAGTCGTAATCGTTGACGAAATGGCAGATTTAATGCTTGTGGCTGGAAAAGATATCGAAACTTCTATACAGCGTCTAGCTCAAATGGCAAGGGCTGCTGGTATACACATAATTATGGCAACTCAGAGACCTTCTGTAGACGTGATTACCGGAGTAATTAAAGCAAACTTTCCAAGTAGAATTAGCTTTAAGGTCACTTCTAAGATTGATAGCCGAACAATTCTTGGCGAGCAAGGTTCAGAGCAACTCCTTGGTATGGGAGATATGCTTTATATGGGTAATAGCTCTCGTATACTTCGGGTGCACGGTCCATTTGTTGATGATAACGAAGTTGAGAAAGTAACAAATTTCCTTAGATCAACAGGAGTGCCAGAGTATATTTCGGCAGTTACTGAATCCCCAGAGGATGAAATCCTCTCTAATATAAGTGGCGGCGAAGAAGAGGATGATGATATATACATGCAAGCTGTGAATATTGTTAGAACTGAGAGAAAAGCCTCTATCAGTTACATTCAACGATGCCTTCGTATTGGATATAACCGAGCTGCAAATATTGTTGAGGCAATGGAAAAAAATGGCATCCTTTCTGCGCCCAATCAGTCTGGGAAAAGAGAGGTGTTGTTACCAGAAGATTAACTCTTTAACTAAATTATATGCTTTTATTCTCAATGGGAATGTGATATAATACCTGCCGGGTAATTTTCCTTAATTTACGAGGTGTGCATGTCAAAAAAACCAGAATTTAAAGTTGGTGAAAGAGTAGTCTATCCATCTCATGGCGTTGGCGAAATTATTCAGATTGAAAGTCAAGCCATAGGTGAGATTAAGCTAGAAGTTTACGTAATCTCATTTCCCCATGATAAAATGACTCT
>CAMDSB010000061.1 GCA_945907105.1 Rickettsia typhi
ACATGTATCTTAGTTTAGATAAAATTAAACAAGATAAAGCTCTCTCTCAGATACACGAAACTGGTAATAAAGTTGCAGATATTGCTAAGCAAACAGAAGTTTCTCCTTCAATTATAGAGAAGTTTAAATTTACTCTCGAAGCAGCTTCTGAGACGGCTCAAGAAATCTCCAAAAATTCATCTTCAAAAAGATTCTTAACAGTAGTAGCCAACTATGCAGAAAATTATATTCCGTCGACTCAAAAAGAAATTAATGAAAAATTAGATTCTATAAAAATGTCAGCACTAGACAAGTTGAAAAAAAATGGCGTATCCTCAGAAATCATTGCCCAGGTAGACCTAATCCTAGCTAAAAATATTGAGAAGGCTAAGTCAGAAATGATAAAATGCCTCGATAAAGATAGTAAAATTATCGATAAGGTTGGTTATATTCTAATAGCTGCCGATATACTAAATAAATCCGAACACCAAGTGCAGGCAATTGGGGGGGGGAATCCATCTCACTCTAAAGCTTTTAATGAATGTACAAAAAACCTAAAGATGGAGATCAATAATAAAGTTCGTGGAGATGTAAGCAAAATTGCTAAAGAAATGACAGCTGATTCACCAGCTAAAGATTTTTTAAGAAAAACTCTGGGTGCCAACCTTGCTAATGAGATTTTGATCAAACGTGCGGTAGAGCCGGAAAGAAACTTAGGTAGAGCACCATTATAATTCTTTAGTTTTGGTCAAGAACACATTAAAAATACCATTTACTGAAATTAAATTCATTAAAACCTCTTGAGCTTCCTCTATCAAAGATTTTGGATTAAGTGCTTTTATAAAAACTAATTTGTTTTCTGGTTTTATCTTAGCCTGTCTTGGAAACTTGTCGACAAAAGAAAGCACCATCTCAGCTACACCTGAATTCTCTCGAAACTTTATTACAAACCCATTAGGCCCGCTATCAAAACTCTCTATGTTGAGTTTAAAACACATATTTCTGATTTTTACCATCTCTAAAAGATTATTAAACTCTTGGGGGATTAAGCCAAAACGATCTTCCATCTCAAGACGAAAATTATCAATTTCTTCATTTGATTTTAGATCTCCAGTTCTTCGGTATATAGCCAGTCTCAAAGACGAGTCTTCAATATAACTATCTGGGATTAATATAGCTATAGCTAGGTTGATTGTTGGATTAAAGCAGTCATCATTATTAGTATTATCATTTTTCAATTCATTGATTGCTTCATCTAACATCTCTTGATATAACTCGGCTCCAACTTCTCGGATATGTCCGGATTGTTCGTCACCTACAAGATTACCGAAGCCTCTAAGATCCATATCATGACTGGCTATAGTAAATCCAGCCCCTAGAGAATCGATATTTTGCAGAATATCAAGGCGTTGCAATGAATGTTTGGTAGATTTATGATGAGTTAATGTCAAATATGCATAACCCCTCACCTTTCCTCTACCCACCCGCCCCCTGAGTTGGTAAAGCTGACTTAGTCCAAGCATATCAGCACGGTGGATAATAATAGTATTGGCAATAGGAATGTCTATTCCTGATTCAATTATTGTCGTTGAAAGTAAAATATCAAATTTTGCTTCACAAAACTCATTCATAGTAGCATCAACGGAGGAGGGAGACATTTGCCCATGGGCTATTTTATATTTAAGTTCAGGTACAATGATACTTAATTGCTTTGCTATCCACTCAATATCCTTAATACGAGGAATAACATAAAAGCTGATACCCCCTCTAAAACGTTCTCTCATTAGAGCATCTCGAATCATCACCGCATCGAAAGGCAAGACACTAGTTCTAACCGGCAAGCGGTCTATAGGAGGGGTTGTAATCAAGCTCAAATCTTTAATACCCACCATTGACATTTGCAGAGTCCTTGGTATTGGCGTGGCAGATAATGATAATACATGTACATTGGATTTTAATTGTTTTAAATGTTCTTTTTGAGAAACGCCAAAATGCTGTTCTTCATCAATAATAATCATTTTAAGGTTTTTGAACTTTATATCTGCAGAAAGCAAAGCATGAGTGCCTATTACTATATTAATCTCACCACTCGCGATCCCTTCTTTTATTTTTTTTGCTTGTGATGGCTTTATAAGACGTGAAAGCTGAGCAATATTCAAACCCATTCCTTGGAAGCGTTCAACAAAATTGTGGTAATGCTGTTTACAAAGTATGGTAGTTGGCGAAATAATTGCTACTTGCGGTCTATCCTCATTTATACTGCAACTAACCATGAATGTGGCACGCATTGCAACTTCTGTTTTACCAAAGCCCACATCTCCACAAATTAGCCTATCCATTAGTTTGCCACTTGCTAGGTCTGATTTTATATCTTCAATTGACGAAATTTGATCATTAGTTTCGTTATAAGGAAAATTTTTGCAAAATTTATCATAAGTACTTTGTTCAAAATATGTTGGTGGCGTTTTAGTAAGTTGTCGTGCGGCAGAGATTTTTAGTAACTTAGCCGCAATATCTTTTATCCTATTTTTCAGCTTAGATTTACGTTTTTGCCAACCTACACTTCCCAATTTATCCAGCACCACATCATCACCACCGTATTTCTTAAACTGATCTATGTTCTCAACTGGTAAGTAAAGTATGTCGTTATTGGCGTAAATAATTTTTAAACAATCATGAGCAATCTTATCAACATAGATAGTTTGTATTTTCTCAAATCGACCAATGCCATGCTCTTTATGAACTACTATTTCACCTTCAACAATGTTATCAAGCTCAGTTAATATATTTTTTAGTTTTTTTCTAGCTGATTTGTGGCTCTGGGTAATAAACTTATTCCCTAAAATATCAGTCTCCGCAATGAATAGATATTTAGACGAGACAAAGCTCCTGGCTAATGGTGCAATCCCAAGGTTTATTATATTTTTTTTAGCGTATGATAAATGACTAATTTCTAGGGTGACGTAGTCATGAGTTTCGATAATATTTTTTATCCTATCTTTTCCACTTTTAGAATTACAAAGAATTATTGGAATTTTTTTCTTATTTTCTACAATAAGCTCAAACAGCTTATCAAACTCAGTCTTGTTTTCAACTTTAGCTTGCGTGGCAATGTCTATAATGGTATTTAACTCACCGCTGGAACCATGTTCTACTAAAACACAGTTACCCATAGATAATTGCTCTTTGATTGCCTGGCTACTGTTAATTAAGAGAGAGACCGGAATAGCAAAATAAAAAGAATCAGGGTTTGACTTGTTTGAAAGCAAACGTGATTCATAAAAGTCATTACAAGTATTTTCAAACTCGAGCATCGATTGAATACATAAATTATCATAGATAATGTCATACTCACCTAAAAAATCAAATATTGAACTCATATCCTCATAAAACAAAGGCATTAGATGTTCATAACCATGAAATTTTTGGCCTGAAATTACAGATTCATACATCGCACTATGAATATGATTTACACCGAAGAGTTGTAGAAAATTATTTTTAAAATTAATTATAGTTTGAGAATTTAGCAAAGTTTCTGTAGCAGATGAAAGAACTAAATTATCAACTGGTTTTGTTGATATCTGACTATACGTATCATATTCTCTAATTGATTCGACCTTATCCCAGCCAAAATTAATTCTATATCCTTTATTCGCGTGCGTAACTAGATCAACAATCTCTCCTCTGACAGCAAATTCGCTACTATCTACTGCGCTTGCAACTCTAGAAAAGCCAGTCTTTACAAGAAATGTTATTATATTTTCAATGTCTAGCTTTGCTTCCGGTTTAATACTTAATGTTAGGTCAATAAATCCTTCTGGGGGAGGAACTTTTTGCAGTAAATTTTGTGCGGCAGTAACGAGTATTTTTGTCTCATTATTCATCGCAAGGTCAGTTAAAGCTGCCGCTCTCTTGGCCAAAATTTCGGAATTTGGAGAAATCCTATCGTATGGCACGGTATCAAGACTAGGAAAGTAAATGATCTGGTGTTTTGCAATTTTATTAGTACCATAAAATTTTAGCTGTTTATATGCAGAAATTGCATTTTCTTCGTCTGGGCAACACAATAAAAGATTTTTATTTTTGTTGTTAAAATGTTCTAGAGCATATAGTG
>CAMDSB010000062.1 GCA_945907105.1 Rickettsia typhi
TAAAAAATACCAAGACACTTATAACAAAACTTTTTTCTTGGGTCTAGAGTTTTTTTTAATAAAGTCAAAACGGAGACTATGAAACATTTAGTAATAATAATTTCGTTGCCTATATATACATACCTTAAGTAGGATGCTAATTTAGTTGGTAAATAAAAATTAATATTGCCTAACATGCAAACGACAATCCAAAATCCTATTAGCTGCTATGGTATAGGAGTTCACTCTGGAAAAAAAACCCAGGTTACTCTAAAACCAGCAAAGCCGAATACTGGCGTGGTATTTGTACGGACGGACGTTACCGCGGGTGACAACAAAATACCAGCATCTTATTGTAATGTATTTGATACAGCTCTTTCTACCTCCATCAGAAACGATGCAGGAACGCAAGTTTCCACTATCGAGCATTTAATGGCAGCAATCTGGGGCTGCTCTATTAGTAACATCATTATTGAAATTGACGGCTCAGAAGTGCCAATTATGGACGGAAGCAGCAAGCCTTTCGTTTTTATGATAGAATGCGCAGGTAGAAAACAACAAAATGCTGCTATGCAGTATCTAAAATTGATGAAAGAAGTTCGGGTTACCGATAATGGTGGCTCGGAAATTATTGCACGCCCTTCTATGGAAACTTATATTGATTTAACCATCGATTTTGCAAGCCCAGTAATTGGTAAACAGCAACATGCTTTTTCATCAAATGTAAGCTTTAAAGATGAAATAGCTGACTCAAGAACTTTTGGCTTTTTGCATGAACTAGATTATCTTCAAAGCAAGGGACTAGCGAAGGGAGCATCTCTTGATAATGCGATTGGAATTGATAAAGACCTCATATTGAATCATGAGGGTCTTCGGCACGAAAATGAATTTGTTCGCCACAAACTTCTAGATTTACTTGGCGACTTATTTTCCGGTGGCGGGAGCTTTATCGGCGAATTGCATGGGTACAAAACAAGCCATGCAATTAACAATCAATTTTTACGTAAAGTCTTTAGCGATGCAACTTCCTATAAATGGGTAGATTCTTCCGGTAATTGACATCCATTACAAAATTCACACCTTCTTTAACAAATCTAATTCTATAGCTCTTTTTAGTAATGCTCCTTATCTATTTTAGTGATACGATCAATATATAGGTTTGAACATATTAAGGCTCTAATTATGTCTAAAAGTAACTTTGAAATATTGAATGACAATAGAGAGAAAACTCTAGCTTTCGCTAAGGGAGTTGATAGCGCACCATCGGCTGTAATCGATATTAGAGCAAGAAGAAACGAAGCTCAGAAACTTTTTATAGACGGAGACCTATCCGGAGCAATCAAAAAACTTGATCAAATTAAAGATAACAGACTAGGTATAGTTTGGCATGAAAGCCAAGATTTAGGAAATGGGACGTCTTCCCTTGTGAGAGATGCCCGAAAAGTTACTACCGATGAGGCCTTACTAAAGGTAGACGCTCCTGAAAAATATGCAATGCAACTTTTGAACCAAACAAGAGGAGCCTCAGATTTAATTGATAAGTCTGACCTATCTCCAGAAGCAAAAGAATTAGCCAAAAAAAAATTAATGCACATAGCTACAGATGCTATGGTAAATATGGATAATCTGGGTAGTAAAACCGTAAAAAATTATAACACACAAATGCTTCATGTTCTAGAAAGCAGCGGTATTGCCGAGCCAGAAAAGAAATTAAAGTTTGCCAGTGAAATTGCTAATTTTAAAGATGATCATCAACATATAGTAACACTTACTACCGCTTTGGATAGAAACTCAAAGCCTCACACTGTTTATGAGGCTGAAATAATGCTCAACGGCCTAACAGATAAGCAGATAAACCAATATCAAGATATTGCCAGGTCCACCCCTGGCAAACCTTGTGGAGTTGAGTGGTTTGACAAAATGGATAAATATAAGCAAGATTTACTACGACCAGTTGCTTTAGATATATCTCTTGGGAACAAAGTGATACCTACTCAATTACTAAGTGACGTTGTTGGCGTACGCAACGCATACCAAAAAGTTACAGCGATTTCTAGTGCAACCTCACCGGAACCTAAGGTTTTATCTCAAACTCTACACTCTGGAACCCCAACAACTAAAGTCAAGACAGTAAGCAAGGAAGCAAGACAAGAAATTACTGATGAAAATTTAAGGCAATTGAAAAGTTTTCTTCCGCCAGACGGAAGAATAAATCTGAATATTCTAACTAGCAAGACACCTTTTAATGCTCGTGGAGAAAATTTTGTTGCTGACCAACTCAAGAAAGGAAAGAAAGGAGTTGATGGAGTTAGCGTTTCAGCTTCTCCCATTAACAGGTGGAGATTAATTGGCGGGGGAGGAAGAGATACCAAGCAGTTCGAACAAAACCTAGCTAGCGTTGGCAAGGGCCTAGAAGGCCAAGAAGGCTTAAAGAACGTTAGTAAATACCTAAAAAAAGGTGGGTCTAGATTTGGCAATTTTGTAGAAGCAATAACTTTTGGTGCTTATAAAACTACTCAAACAAAAGCTCAACAAGAGCTAAAAATTCTTAATAAAACAAATCCTGACCTTGCATTATCTTTAGTAGTATCAACTAGTGCGCGGAGCTTAGTGGATTCATCTACCATACTAGCCAATTCTGAAAACGTAAATTTAGAACTTACTGCTAAAATGGCTATCGTCAAAAATTCCGTCAAAGCACCTGATGGAGCACTTCATGCTGTGGTTGGAGAAAAAATAGCAAAGGAATATCCACATGATGTCAATTTT
The DNA here is from genome assembly GCA_945907105.1 of Rickettsia typhi. Taxonomy (GTDB): domain Bacteria; phylum Pseudomonadota; class Alphaproteobacteria; order Rickettsiales; family Rickettsiaceae; genus Megaera_A. Next base: position 2,749 of record CAMDSB010000062.1, read on the forward strand.
TGTAAAAGTGGTAAAGATAGGACGGGTTATGCCCAGGCCAACGAGACTAGAGAGGTAGTAAGCGCCTATCTTGATGTCGATCCAAAATCTGAACGAGGTAAAAAGAATTTTCTTAGCCAACTTGCAGGCGGGCACACACAGGAAATGGCTGGTGTACAAGGTGGGACAATTGGTTGTCATTCTATTAAGACCAATCCTGAATTTGGCCTTAACAAATCCGATAAATTTGCAAGTGGAATTATAGATCAACACTCTTCTCACTTTAACAGTTCAATCAAAACAGTAAAGAAACCTGAAAAAATTATCCAAGCCTTTGAGCAATCGTTTGAACAATATCAAGTTAAAATCTTTACTAAAAGCGGCAAGGACAGGGATACAAGACCACTCTCTCAATCAATGTCAGTACCACCTTTTGTCAAGCAGGAAGTAGCAAAAATAGCAGAAATCATGCATCACCAGCCAACAACACGACCTAGATCACAGTCTGCACCACCCCCAGTCAAAAAGAATTCTCCTGGTCAAAGTATTTAAACTAGTCCTAAATTTATACAGGCACTTGTTTTACTCCTCTAGCTCGCAAGAATATAAATTTCACTTGACTCATTAAATATTTTTAATATAATTTAAACTTGTACTAATTAATAGAATTATATTAAAAATATTTAATGAAAAACCAAGAGTTTAATACGCCTCTGCCCGAAGGAACAAGTCCTAACGTTACCTTTAAAGTACTCAAATGAAACCATTTTTTCTTTTCACACCGCTCTGAATTTATACAATGCTTATAGTCTTGGTGGCCTAGCCCACGCTGGAGTAATAGCTGTAACATCTCTTGCAGACCAAGTACTTTCATCAAGCAACATAACGGATAAGAGTTATTTTAGTCTATCTAGCTTCTGGGGTTATGTAGGATGGAGTGCTATAAAACAAATACAATCATCAGAGAAAATATCCTCGCAATATAAACTTCCTTTATATGCCGCATCTTCTCTGATAAGTATTGGCATGGTCTGTCTTGGACCTGATATTTTTGCTCCAAAAATCAACAGTAAAAAAACATTAGACTCTACAAAATTAATTGCTAGCTTTTTTGATAAAACAAATGAGATCACTAAGCTAGAAGATCAATTTAGTAAGGGATATGTTTCTGGTATCACCCACGCTATAAGTAATTTCAAACAAATATTATCAAATAA
>CAMDSB010000063.1 GCA_945907105.1 Rickettsia typhi
TTTACACCTGCAATCCTTGCCACAAAAACTCTCCAATTTTATAAAAAATAATTAGAATCAGAATAATATAAAAATATTCAACAAAGTCAAATCTTTTTTACAATAGACGCCACTTCAGCAACGACCTTTTGCTTTGATTGACCAGCATTCACAATATAGAACTTACCTTTCTTTTTATAATACTCGATCATAGGAAGAGTTTCTTTTCTATATTCATCCAATCTAGCAACAATCGTATCCTGATCATCATCTAAACGGGTTAGTAGCTCATTTGAGCCACATTCATCACACACACCGATCTTCAACGGCTTGTCAAAATATTCGTTGTAAATCCGGCCGCATGCTACGCAACTTATTCTTCCCAAAATGCGTTTTATCGCTTCATCATTGCTAAGATTAAAAAATATAGTACTGATATCAGCATCTATTTTTTCAATAAAATATTCCGCCTGTTCCAAAGTTCTAGGGTATCCATCAAGAATGCACCCATTTTTACATTCGTCAGATGAAATATATTTCCTAACTACCTCGTTTACTAGTTCTGAAGGGATTAATTTACCTTCATTCATATAACCTGCAAGCATTTTAGATTCAGAACTATCTTCTTTCGCCATTTTTCTAAAAATATCTCCAGTAGATATATGAGGAAGGGAAAGATCTTTCGATAAAATAGCACCTTGTGTTCCCTTCCCAGATCCAGGAAGCCCCATCAGAATTATGACTTTCTTTATCACTTTTCTTTTAACCTCATTTTTTTCACTAGTCCTTCATATCTAGAGCTAAAAAGATGAGTTTGTATTTGTGTAAACGTGTCGAGTACAACGTTAACTACAATCAAGAAACTTGTTCCACCTAAGGCAAATGCAACAGAAAACTTATTCATTAATAATTCTGGAACTATACACACAACCGACAAGTATATACTGCCAAGAACAGTAAGCCTAGTTAGTAAATAATCAAAATACTCAGCTGTGTTTTTACCCGGTCTTCTACCAGGCACATATGCACCATGCTTTCTTAAGTTGTTTGCAGTTTCGTCGGAATTAAATACTACAGCAGTGTAAAAAAAACTAAAAAACATTATTAAAGAAATATACAGCAATATAAATAAAGGCTTTCCATGGGCCAAATATCGCGAAATCATACCCATTATTTCAGAATCTTTACCCGAAAAATCAGAAATAGTCGCAGGAAATAGGAGTACTGAGCTCGCAAAAATCGGCGGAATTACTCCAGAGGTATTAAGCTTAAGTGGCATATGCGTTGAATCTCCGCCATATATTTTATTACCAACCTGCCTTTTTGGATACTGCACTAGCACTTTTCTCTGTGCACGCTCGAAAAAAATAATTGTAGTAATCATTACTAGTACTCCAGCACATATAGCCATAACTACTAAAGGTGACATCGCACCTTTACGAGCCAGCTCAAACATACTAATTACCGCGCTAGGCAAGCCTGAAACAATACCAATAAAAATTATTAAAGAAGTGCCATTACCAATTCCTCTAGATGAAATTTGCTCTCCAAGCCACATTAAAAATATAGTTCCGACTACAAGAGTGGTAATGGTCGATATTTTAAAAATCATAGGAGCAATAATCACAACTGGACCATGCGGAGTTATTGTTGATTCCAAACCAAGGGTCACTCCATAGGCCTGAAAGGCCGCGAATAAAACCGTAAGATATCTGGAAAGCTGATTGATTTTACGACGTCCAACTTCGCCATCTTTTTTTAGATTTTCAAGCGGTTTATAGGCAATTGTCATTAATTGAATTACAATAGATGCCGTAATATATGGCATAATTGCAAGGGCGAAAATTGACATTCTTTCAAGAGAACCACCTGAAAGCATGTTGAACATACCAAGAATGCCTCCTTGGTTTTGCTGAGCAAGGCTAGCTAAGGCTATAGAATCTATTCCAGGTATAGGAATAAAAGAGCCAAATCTACAAACTACCAAGACACACAAGGTGAATATAATTCTACTACTAAGCTCTCCTTTCGATTTTTGCATTATACTTATATCTAGTTTAAAATACGAATTTAAAAATAAATGTTATTATAAATTCAGTTATAACATTGAAGAAAATCGACTGTTAGGTATTAATTTTTAAGACTATCAATCTATTGTTTTTATAAAAATTCTTCAAAATTATATACTTAAGATCAAAAATCTAGCAACTAACGCTAAGCTTTAATTTCGTACGCCTAAATCAGTTATCTAATACCGAAGTTTTTGCCGGTGTTTTAACTAATATCTTGCCACCAGCTTTTTCAACCACTATTTTAGCCCCTTCTGAACAAGCATCTAATTCGATTGTAAGCTTATGACTTACCTTCTCAAGGCCGCCTAATAATTTAACAGGTACCATTATACTTTTGATATAGCCAATACTAACCAGTAGGTCTTTATTAATATTACTAGTGCTATCAATACGCTTCATAGAAATCAAAGCCTCAATATCCGCAAGGCTGATTGGTGTATATTGTATAGATTTTGAACAACTAAACCCTCTTTTTGGCAACCGTTTAATTAACGGCATCTGACCACCTTCAGTTTTAATTGCAACTCCAGATCTAGATTTCTGACCTTTCTCACCTTTACCACAAGTTCTGCCAGTGCCGCTACCGTTACCTCTACCAACTCTTTTTCTTGGTTTTTTGGAGCCAGGTATGTTAAATAATGTGTTTAATTTCATGACTATAATTCCTTATTATACAGTTTCTACACTTACTAAGTGCCTGACTTTGCTAACCATTCCTCTAACTGAAGGAGTATCTTCAAGCAGTCTTGTTCTACCAAGTTTATTTAAACCAAGACCTATTAAAGTCCTACGTTGGACATCAGGACGTCCAATCGGACTACCAGTTTGAATTACTTTTATCTGATCCTTAGTTTTAGTTTTTGCTTTTTTCTCAGTCATGCCACTACTATCAATTTTAATTTATTTGGATTCAATACCAGAAGAATTTACAGATAACTCCGCAATATTCTTATCTCTTCTAGCTGCAATAGCTTTAGGAGAACTAAGATTCTTTAAAGCATCAAATGTAGCAGCAATCATAGCATTTGGACTAGATGAGCCCAAAGATTTAGCTACTATATCTTCTATTCCTAAACGACCAAAAATAGATCTCAATGGCCCTCCTGCAATCACGCCAGTACCAGGAGCAGCTCTTCTAAGTAAAACCTTAGCCGCGCCGCTTTTTCCTATAACATCATGATGGATCGTTCTACCTTTATATAGAGCTACAGTAATCATATTATTTCTTGCGTCTTTCGTAGCTTTAGCACGAGCCTCTGTCACTTCCTTAGCCTTGCCGTTTCCATAACCTACTCGGCCATTCTCATCGCCAACTATCACAATCGCGGCGAAAGAAAAGTTACGCCCACCTTTAACAACTTTGGTCACTCTGTTTACGTGCACTAAATCTTCTACTACGCCATCTGTATTTTTAGACATCTGTTTTCTCTATTAAAATTGCAGTTTTTTTCTTGCTTCATCAGCAAGAGCCTTTACAACACCATGGTATTTATGACCGCCCTTATCGAAAGCAACAAGTTTTATTGATTTTTCTTCAGCACGATCAGCAAGAAGCTTACCCACCTTAATTGCAAACTCTACATTACAGTTTGACTTAGCTGGCTTCCTGATTTCCTTATCTAGAGTTGAAGCAGCTACTAAAGTTTTTGATGTAGAATCATCTATAATTTGAGCATAAACATGACGCCCAGATTTAAAGACAGATAATCTATTTCTGTCAGATACTTTTCTTAGCTTTGTTCTTACTCTTTGCTTTCTTCTTATGAAAGCTTGGTTACTTGAACTCATAATCTACTCACACCCCTAAATTCATCTATAATATTAAAGAAAATTTTTATTAATTTAAAAAACTTA
>CAMDSB010000064.1 GCA_945907105.1 Rickettsia typhi
GATCTCTATATTTTTGCGGTATAGGTTCTTTATTCACAAGCAGTTCGATAATTTTTTTTAAGCTTCTCGATGTTCTTGCCTCTCTTTTGCGCTAGCTTTATATCCTTAGCAAAGGAGTTGGTATAAATTGGTTGCAACACAATCAAATCTTCAATTTATCAAACATTTCTTTTGTGTTTTTAGAAGCTACTAATCCACTTTTTCTATCTGTAGCTTTGAATGTTCTTAAAGTTTTTGCATTTGGTATTTTCATTGGTACAGGCCACTCATGTTCACGCACAACATATTTATAGAGAATTGTTACTGCTTGAGTTGGAGTCATACCAAGTTGTGATAAAACACGCTCGGCTTCGCATTTAAGTTCGGGATTTATTCTCGCTCTTATATAAGCTGTTTTAGACATAATATACTTTTTATTCCAATTAATTTACAAGAACAATTGTATCACGTATGGGATACAATTACAAATACTAATTGTTATTTGTTTTTACCATGGCAACAATCAATCATGAGATTCATTCCGCTATCCTCTATTTTTGGAAATATCAGTGTATTTAAAGAATTACTATCTTTAGCACAAAAAGCTCCATATGGGGCTTTTTAAAAGACTCTTTAAAATGTTCGGAAGTTACTGCAAAATACAGTTTGTGGCTTTAAGAACGGATCCTAAGCTGAGTAAATGCTGTATATTCTTCTCATTTTAAGATAGTTAGAAAAAGTTACGCATTGCTTTATTGCAACTTTGGTTTTCTTCTAAGATTATTTACTTACAATATCTCTATTTTTCTTTTATTTCCTTGTTTTAGCCAGATACTATTGATATAATAATCATATATTAAATAAATTATATTTATGGAAATAATAGAAGTTGATCCAAGAGTTTGTAAAAGGTGGCAATATGCTGATCGCAATTCTTTTGAATTTGGTGATACGAATATTTTAGCCGAAGACATAAAACGTAATGGACAAATAACACCTATTTTTATTCGAGCCTTAAAAGACACTGGCAAGTTCAAATACGAGGTAATTGCTGGCAGTAGACGCCTGCAAGCTTGCCTTGCCGCCGACTTACCACTCAAAGCAATATTAATGTAAATTGTAACCAGCTTTTGACCCCCTATTGTAATTAACTATTGACCCCTCTACGACCAATAAAAACCAAGTAAATATTACGCTTTTTGCGATTAAATTCAAATCAATTTAAAGATAAAATTTAGATCATAATTACATATATTTTTTAGGTTTCAAATTACCTCAGTATGATTTTTTTACTACATTACAACATTGCTACTTACCCCCTCTAAAACTTTTATTACCAGTCTCAATTATTTTACAATGATGAGTCAGCCTATCGATAATAGCTTTTGTTGCTTTAGTGTTACCGAATATCTCGCCCCATTCTTCAAACCTTAAATGGGTAGTTATAATGATTGAAGACTGCTCATACAACTTAGCAAATAGCTCGAATAATAGGGGTCCAGATTCAGGTTTAATTGGCACGTAGCCTAATTCATCAACTACAATCAGGTCAAACCTCTTGATTGATTCCATAAATCTAATCTCATAGTTATGCGCTCTAACACTGAGCAATTGGTTAGCTAGTTCGTTTAAAGTGTAAAACCTTACTCGATAATTCTTTTCAAGCGCAACAAATGCCAGACCGATTGCTAAATGAGTTTTTGCACTACCAGCCCCTCCTATTAGCATTATATTGTTATGAGTATCAATTACTTCATTTATCTCTATATGTTCAACTAGCTTCGCTTGCGAAGTATCTGATAATAGCTTTATGGTCGGTAACTTTGCTAAACGTAATCGATAATTTAAAGAACGAGATTTTTTATATTCACACTCTACTTCAAGTAATCTTTTTAATATCATATAGATATTATCATTGGCTTGTAGATCAGTTAAATTCATTATCTCAGATAAATGCATCTTCATGCCAGTTAAACCAAGTGTATCTAGTAGCGGTACTAAATCCTTCATATCTTTTCCCCACGTAAATATAATTCGCTATAGATACTACAATCACCATCTGGCGGGTTTTGCAATTGTATAAATTCAGTTTCTTGGCTAGCTATCTGAGCTATAGGTTGTAAATATTTTTCCACTAATTTGGCACTACTGCCACCAGTAATAATTACTTGATTACAAGCATTAGTTACTTTCTCTAATCCGTGCTTATTAACAAGGAGTAAAATAGCTACAAACTGTTTATCGCTATCTTTATAATTTTCTAGTCGCTGCCTTATGCTAGCAAAAACAGGCGGTAATAAATTCATTAAGTCTTTAAATGGAGCTCCATTACGCAGTGCTCCAGGTTTCCGATCTAATGCAGGTACATAATGCCATGGATTGTAAATTTTTTGGTGGCGTGCAAAACAACGTATATGGTGCCCTATAATCTTACCTTCATGTAAAATTATTATGCTCCAAGCATGAGATTTAATTTGTACCGCGAGACCAACATATGCACACTCCACACTATACATATTTGTATCATAACTTATCATACTTAACGGTGATACTATGGTTGGATGTACTCTGTAAGCTGTAAACTCACCTCTATAAGGAATTAAATAGGATTGCTCCTCCTCATATACTTCGAAAATTGTACGTTCTTTAAAGTCAGGATGTTGCCTATTTTTAGACCAATCAAGAGACATTTTTCTGAGTTGAGAGTTTATGTCATCATAACTCTCTCCTGTGAGCATTGGTGTAAAGAAATTGCGCCTATTATCGCCTACTTGCTTTTCAACTCGTCCCTTTTCCCAACCTGATGCTGGGGTGCAGGCAACAGGTTCAAATAAATAGTGAGATGCCATTTGAGCAAACTTCTCATTGAAAATACGATCTTTACCGATCAGTATTTTTTTTACCGCTGTTTTCATGTTATCATAAATACCATTCTTACAACAACCTTCAAAAAACTTAAAAGCTTCCTCATGCGCAGCCATAACCATTTCAAGCTGCTCATTAGGATAAACCACAACTAAAGAATGTCGGCTATGACATAACTTAATCCTTGCAGCCTTAACTCTAATAATTTCTCCATTTAAACATATTTCTTCTTCTCCCCAGTCAAACTGAAACGCCTCACCTTGCTCGTATACTAACGGAATAAAAACCTGCTTACCTTTTGCTTCATGACTTCTACGGAACTCCCTCGTAATCAAATTTACCGATTCATAACTACCTTGGTATCCCAAAAGACTTAAATGTTCGTGTAACTTTTTAGCAGTTAATCTCCTCCTTAGCGGTTCATTTTTGTTTTCTTCTAATAGCTGAGTTAGCGTCGGAAGGTATCCTTCAAGAACTGGCTTGCTTTTTTTATATTTTACTAACTCAAACTTAGTTGTTTCACTGCGAATAACTTTTCTAACAGTATTTTTTGATATTTTTAATTCTTTGGCAATTGTCTTAATTCCCTTATTATTTACATGATACATCCTACGTATCTTTGCTATTGATTCCACTATAAACACTCCCCTAAAAACTCCTTCATAATATTAATTACTCAAGAGATATTATTACTAATTTAAGGGGGTCAATTTTGATTACAATTTTTGCCTTAAAGGGGTCAATACCTGATTACAATTTACAGAGTTCAACATGACAGTAGATCAGAAGATACCGGGTCAAGACCTGTATGACTGTGTTTCTTGCCGGCCATAACTAAATCTAATATTTATCTTATCCATAGTTTGGGTTAATTAGCTAACATATGTAAAGAAAGAATTCCAAATAGAAAT
>CAMDSB010000065.1 GCA_945907105.1 Rickettsia typhi
TCACCAAGACCTTTAAAACGACCTAGCTCTACTTTTTTCCTATCTTTTGAAAGCTCTTTCATTAACTTTTCTTTTTGCTCATCATTAGCTGCATAAAATGTTTTGCTACCTTGTACTAAACGATACAATGGTGGGCGTGCTAAATACAAGTGACCATTTTCAATTAACTTACGCATACGCAAATAGAAAAAAGTCATCAATAACGCGCAAATATGTGCACCATCAACATCAGCATCAGTCATAATTATCACTTTTTCATATCGTAACTCTTCTTCTTTATAGTGACTCATAGAACCACAATTTAAAGCAATTTCTAAATCCTGAATCTCTTGATTAGCCAGTATTTTGTGTATAGGAGCATTTGCCACATTCAATATCTTGCCCCGAAGCGGAAGGACAGCCTGAATAAGTCTATCACGCGCTTGCTTTGCGGAGCCTCCAGCAGAGTCTCCTTCCACTAAAAACAACTCGGTACCCTTAGCATTAGTACTACTACAATCGGCTAACTTGCCAGGTAAGCGGAGTTTTTGTACGGCAGTTTTGCGGCTAACACTCCGTTCATTTTTTCTACTTAAACGGTATTCTGCATTATTAATAAAATGCTGAATCAACTTGTCAGATGACTTTTTGTTACCACTGAGCCAATGATCAAAATGATCCTTAAATACATTTTCAATGTGTTTAGCAATTCCATTTGAAACCAATTTCTCTTTTGTTTGGCCCTGGAACACTGGATCCTTGATAAAAACTGAGAGCATAAAGCACGCCGACTCAAGAACATCTTCGGGAGTTACTAACGATACTCTTTTATGCCCAACCATTTCACCGTAAATTTTTATCCCTCTCAGCAACGCGGCTCTTACGCCTTGTTCATGCGTACCACCTAGCGGAGTTGGAATGGTATTACAGTAGGATTTAATGAAGCTCTCTCTCTCATGCCACCCAACGGCCCATTCTACCTTAATATTCTCGGAAGCAATTTCAGCATTCCCTGAAAATATTTCTTCCCCAATAATTTGATTTTTATCTAGTTTAGAATCAACGTAGTCTCTCAATCCTCCAGGAAAGTGAATCACATCAGATAACGGAATCTCATTCGATAAAATAAGGTCAGGGCAACAACTCCAGTGAATCTCCACACCCTTATACAAGTAAGCTTTAGACTTAGCTAAATCATATATTTTTTTAGGGACTAGTTTTAAAGATTTACCAAAGATTTCTGAATCAGGAGTAAATGTAATTTTTGTACCCCTTAATTTCTTAGCAACATCTGATTTTTCAAGCTTTGTAAGCGGTAAACCACGAGAATATTTTTGTGTATATACTACGCCATCTCGATAAACCTCAATATCTAAAGCTGACGAAAGAGCATTTACTACCGATATTCCAACACCATGCAACCCCCCAGAAGTTTGATAAGATTTATCGGAAAATTTACCACCAGAATGAAGAGTCGTGAGTATCACTTCTAGAGCTGATTTTTCAGGAAATTTAGGGTGATTATCCACCGGAATCCCTCGGCCATTATCACTAATCGCAATTGAGCCATCAGATAATATTTCGATGGTGATTCTAGTAGCATAACCAGCTACGGCTTCATCCATAGAATTGTCAAGCACTTCAGATACTAAATGGTGCATTGACTCTTCATCAGTACCACCAATATACATACCAGGACGCATCCGAACAGGTTCTAGACCTTCTAAAACCTCAATATCACTCGCTGTATAGGAATTACCCTTAGTATTTTTTGCATTTGCACTAAAGCCAAATAAATCAGACACTTAAAACCAAATTTTCAATGATTACATAATGTACAGAACTTACCCAATTTATGAGTAAAAAGCAAGGATAAGTGGAATTTGAGTTAGTATAAGACGTATCTTCATAAGTATTCAGTTTAATGTATAAATTCTGGCACTGTTGCAAATAGCTGCATATAGAAATAAACTAGTCAATATTAGTTCAAGATTAAAGAGTAGATTTATGAACATCTTAAAACACCGACATTTCAAATACGATATAATTATTCGGGCAGTAAGCAGTAAGGTGGTATTGTATTTGAAATGTTATTTAGTATAGACTATAATATAAAACCTAACGGTAAAGAGAAATAATGAACCAATTACGCAAGGCCCTTAAAGATTCTACAGGTCAACCTTACCTTATAGGAATTTTTTCTCTTGGCCTCACTTCCGGTATGGTATTTACCATAATTTCTTTTACTCTTTCTTTCCAATTAGCCCAAGCAAAATATTCAACAAGTATTATTGGAGGAATGTTTTTAACTACATTACCATACTGTTTTAAACCTCTATTTGCGCCCTTTATTGATAGATACACCATTCCAATATTATGTAAAAAATTTGGGCAAAGACGCGGATGGATGCTGGCCAGTCAAATATCTTTATTGGTATCTATTAGTGGATTTTTAATTATTGACCCTATCTATAATTTATGTTTAACAGTTGTGATCGCATTTCTTACTTGTTGCTGCGCAGCAATGCATGACATTATTCTAGATGCATATCGTATAGAACGAGCCACCAAGGAAGAGCTTCCTATTGTTACTTCCTTAAGCGGTATAGGATTTCGTATGGGTATGCTTATTAGCAGCACAGGCGCTCTTTATCTTGCTCATTATTATAGTTGGCACTTTGTATATACTTGTGCATTATTAATAATGCTGATAGGGCCTATAACATCTTTATGCATAGCGGAACCGGCGGCGATACATAAATTACGGCATAATACTACTAATTTATCCTTCAAAGAGTATTTAAAGACTATCCAAGATAGTGTTGAAATGTTAAAACAAAGCCATCCTCGTTGGCTGCTTATAATATTATTTATTTTTCTTTATAAAATTTGTGACTCTATACCAATGGCAATGAGCTCACCAATATTTATTGAATTAGGTTTTACCCCTATAGAAATTGCAAAAATTTCTAAAGCTTATGGCATCTTAATAATGATGTGCGGGTGCTTTATTGGTGGAATATTAACTAAAAAAGTAGGAACGTATCGAAGTATTCTAATTAGTGGAACCGTTCAATTATTATCCCCCATTATGTTTATGTTCTTATCCATGGCTGGCCATAATATTCCTATGTTTATTACTGCAATTACTACCCAGAATTTTTGTAGCGGGCTTGGTGGCACCACGCTTATCATTTATCTCTCTAGCCTCTGTAATAGTGAATATGTTGCTACTCAATTTGCAATAATTTATTCTTTTAGTTCGTTTTCTCGTGTTATTTTATCTTCAATATCCGGATTCTTTGTAGCTTATTTTGAGTGGCCACAATTTTTCTTAGGTAGCGCCTTATTAAGCATGTTATGCATACTAGTTTTTATTAAATTAAATACCACTTCACAGAGGAAGGAACCAGTTGAAACTCTAGGACAGTGAGCCCCTCCCCGATAGAGACTCATAAATAAACTAGATTTTAACTACTAAAGAAACTGGCTTTGCAACATGTAGAAACTAGTTTTATTCCTTCAAAAAATATTCCAGAGTGGTAACTACCCGTATTTTTTTTCGTAAGCTTCTTTTTTCCTGCGCATTGGTATATTCGTCTGTTCCATTACTTCCGCCATCGCTAGGGGTAATCACAACCATACCTTGATTAGCATTTTTTAATAGCC
>CAMDSB010000066.1 GCA_945907105.1 Rickettsia typhi
AAAGCATGAAATCTATAGTAGAGCCATATTTATCTACCGCTCTATACAAGTATTTCCATTTACCTTTTACTTTAATATAGGTCTTATCAACCCTCCATGAGGTAGAATAAGGTTTGGAGTAGTAACGTATGCGCTTAGCTAATTCAACGGAATAAGCTTGCACCCATCTATATAAAGTAGTGTGATCAACCTCAACTCCTCTCTCTATCATCATTTCTTCTAAATTACGATAGCTGATTGGATATCTTAAGTACCATCTTAAGCATTGCAATATTACTTCGGGTAAAAAATGTCGGTAATGGAAATCTCTAGGCTTCATAATAGTAGGCTATATTATTAGTTTCTAACTAGAATAATAGCCTTTCCTTAAATTTGCAACAGAGCCCTTTTTAGAAACTAGCAATGAGTTGTTTGCAACAGCGTAGAATAACTAATCTGAGGATAGTGAAATTTTATTGATAATTTTACAAATGGGTGTAATTAGCTATAATGCTGGTAACTATTTTTAACTAAATAAGAGCAATTATTATGGCAGGTTCTAAAAAATACAAATCCAAAAAAGATTCTAAAGTTAAAGATTCAAGTAAGTCAGTTACGAAAACCCCAGAAACCCCAGAAACTGAAGAAAGCCATGCTACCAGAAGCCAAGAAGCACTTGAGTCAGGAAAAACTACTTTTGTTAAAAACGAAAAACTCTCTATCGCACACTATAATAGTGGAATAAAGCTTCAAAGCGAAGGTAACCATTCTTCAGCCATTGAGTCGTATAAGAAAGCTATAGCAGCAAATCCTACTTGGCCTAATTCTTACTATGCCATGGGATTGAGTCAGTATGAACTTGGGCAATATTCCGATGCATTAGGTTCGTATAATAAGGCTTTAGACTACAATCCTAATTATGCCCGGGTTCATAACGCCATAGGAGATGCTTTACTTGCTTTAGGAAATGAAATTTATAAACAAGGAGATGTTTCGTTTGCTATACACAATGCTGAGGATGCTCTTGTGGCTTATGATCAAGCTACTAACATAAGACCTGAGGAGAATCTTTTTCATTGTAACAAAGCGAGGCTTTTAGATGCATTTGGAATGAACACAGATGACTCTTATTTAAGTGTATTAAATAACATTATTAAACCTCAGTCATTGGTTGCAATTCCTGATTTGCTAAAAGAGTTTCTAACAGAATTTTGCAATACTCGGATAGGGCAAGGTCTAGAGCTTTTAGCTGTTGGCTACATAGCGCAAAATGCTCCTGCTCTCGCTGGCGCTTTAATGGACTCAATTTCAGAACATGCAGCTGAAGGATTGTCGGGTATAGTAGGTTAGCCCGAATATTTCATGATAGGCCTCCTAATGAAATATTCGGATTAGTGTCGGTAAAGAAACAAGACTGCTCTATGATATAGAGCAGTAGCTTTCTGATTGGTTCTGATGGCAGCGTCAAGTTAATGAATTATGGACGTAAAAAGCCGTTATTCTTGAATTTTAGGCAGCAAGAAGTCTTAGAGCAGCTTCATCCCAGATTGATTTAGCGACTGCAAATGCAGATCTTTGGGGTACTGATACTGTCTCAAGCGTCAAGGTTCTTTTCCCATTGAGAACTTCAGACACCATATCCCATTATTGGCCAGAATTAATTTCATGCAATTGCCCCGCGCTTATCTTGACAATACAGGTTTATGACCTTTCGATTTGTTTTTATTCACTTTGTCGATAACCGCGTCTTTTCCTTGGACGCTATCTCCTATATACTTCTGCCCTGCGTACTGCTGTATACTTTTACTAAGGCTTTTTGCCATTTCTTTTGCTGGACATGCCTTTGTTTCACGTTGACTAAGTTCCTTTTTGCCACTCTCGCTGATTTGTTCTTTGAAATAACGACTTATAGATGTAAGGCCTAAACTCTTGGTTATATTGCCTATAATATTATAGAGCCCATCTTTTAATCCTAAATCACTATTAATAACATTAAGCTCTAGAGTTTTTTCTACGTCTTGTGTAAACTTAGATTTTTTACCTATTTCTGCTTCATAATATAGTTTTTTTTGTTCTGGCGTAATTAGACCGTGTTTTTCATTTATATCTATAATTTCTTTTATAAAGCTTTCAACATCACTCTTGGAAAGAAGGGTGTGATTTTTATATTTTTCTACAAATTTTTCGGTGGCTGTTGTAATTTCTCTAGTTACCTCTGGCTCCCTACTTGTAAGAATCTGGACTGGTTCTCTAGTCGATTTTAATTGAGTAGACGGTGGTAGTAAATATTCGCTTTTTTCTGTTAGGTTCTTGATATCGAGAATAGCAAAGAATTTTTTGCCAAAATCTTTATAATAAGGCTCTTTCTCTTGAGCGTTTTTAGGAGTAAACAACGAGTCTTTGACTGTATCTAATGATTTTTTACTGGCAACGTGCGCTGATACATCAGCAATATTGGAAGCCACTGAAAGGCCACAACAATGGGCCAATTGTTGGTCCTGTGATTTATCAATTACCCCATCGTCCTCTAATTGTATTCCTTTAGATTTTAAATTCTCAACAAGAGCATCGGCAAAACCCTTGCCTACCTTAGAAAGCTTCACGGTATCCGTTATATTTTGTTGTAAATTAATAAATTTCGCCTGTAAAAGTTCAACTTCTATAAGATTGGGATTAAGTTGTTTTGCCCTTTCAATGAATTTTACCTGTAAATCTTGAAACTCTTGCTGATTTATATTGTCTATTTTATCAATAAATTCATTTTTTAATGTGAGTATATCTTTTTCTTTTAAACCAAAATCTTCCCCCTTCAGCGCATCCATAAATTCTTTTTTTGTACCATCTATAGCACTTTCAGTTATAGAGTTAAGATAAAGAACCGATAATTTACCTGTATCCTTGTTTGGTACTAAAGCCACCATCACAAAATGATTATCTGCATCAACCGAGAAAAAAGATGGTTTTCCTGATAATTGAGCCGATCTAACGGCATTATCTATTGTTTCTCCAAAATAAATTTCTATGACACCCTTATCAGCTTTACTCAAATCCACACCATCAACAGAAACACCATCTATATAGCACTGCTTTGCCGCTTCTTTCAAACTTATATTTTGCTTCTCGCTTAGCTTGAGCAAAGCCGCAGCTTGTATTTGTTCGTGCGATAGCATATAGCCAGTGTTATAAGTGCCATTATCCATAGCCTTATGCCCCTTATATACTCTAGGAGATATTTGCGCGTCTTTAAATATTTTCTCTGCAGGTTTCATAATCTGACATAAAGCTTAAACTAATTTATAGTGTATATTATTGACAACTGGCCTGTCAACCTTTTAGGTACTGTCAAGGACATAAAAAAGAAGGAAAATTGCTCTATGATTCAGGTAAATATCCAATGGCTAGTCCTAAGAAATTCACGACAGCAGAGGGCTTTGTTTCTTTACCCCCTATGAACAGACAAATTGAATTTTAGCACAACAAATGATAAAGTTAGCTTTTCATCGAACTCATTGCGAGTTTATGATTTAAAAATAGTCTGAAGTTTTCTTGTCTTCTGTAAAATTGATGACTTTTGTTTTTACATTGAAGATTTCGTGAATTTTATCGCTAAATTGCGCGATTTATTGCAATTTGAGCAGCACTCTTCC